>JBASAR010000228.1:0-14453 GCA_049650705.1 Pontixanthobacter sp.
AGGGCGACAGCCGTATCGCCGCGACCTGGGTCGGCGAGGGCAGCACGGCGGAGGGGGATTTCCATTCCGCCTGCACATTTGCCACCGTCTACAATGCGCCGGTCATCATCAACATCATCAACAACCAATGGGCGATCAGCAGCTTTTCCGGGTTCGCGGGCGCCGAGCGCACGACCTTCGCCGCGCGCGCGCTGGGTTATGGCATTGCCGGCGTGCGGGTCGACGGCAACGATCCGCTGGCCGTTTACGCAGTGGAGAAATGGGCGGCGGACCGCGCGCGGGCCAATGCCGGACCGACGGTGATCGAACATTTCACCTATCGTGCGGAAGGGCACTCCACCTCCGACGATCCAAGCGGTTATCGCAGCGCGCAGGAACGCGACGAATGGCCGCTGGGCGATCCGGTCATGCGGCTGAAGAAACACCTGATCGCGTTGGGCGAATGGGACGAGGATCGGCGGAGTGCGCTCGACGCGGAATGCGTCGATCATGTGAAGGCGACGACGAAGGAAGCGGAGAAGAACGGCATCCTCGGCCATGGCCTGCACCACCCCTTCGCCACGATGTTCGAAGATGTGTACGAAGAACTGCCCTGGCATCTGAAGGAACAGAGCGAACAGGCCATCCGCGAACGCAAGACCAAGTTTCCCGAAGGGCGCCCCACGCCATGAGCGATGGACAGGAACCGCGCCGCCTCAACATGATCGAGGCGATCAACGAAGCGCTCGATATCATGCTCGCCCGCGATCCCGACGTGATCATTTTAGGCGAGGATGTCGGCTATTTCGGTGGCGTCTTCCGCGCGACCGCCGGGCTGCAGGAGAAGCACGGCAAGACGCGGGTGTTCGACACGCCGATCTCGGAATGCGGCATCATCGGCGTGGCGGTGGGAATGGGCGCCTACGGCCTGCGCCCGGTCCCTGAGATTCAATTCGCCGATTATATCTATCCCGGACTCGACCAGCTTATTTCCGAAGCCGCGCGGTTACGGTATCGCTCGGCTGCGGATTTCATCGCGCCGATGACCGTGCGATCGCCGTTTGGCGGCGGTATCTTCGGCGGGCAGACCCACAGCCAAAGTCCGGAGGCGATCTTCGCCCATGTCAGCGGCCTCAAGACCGTCATTCCCTCGACCCCACACGACGCCAAGGGGCTGCTGATTGCGGCGATCGAGGACAACGATCCGGTCATCTTCTTCGAACCCAAACGAATCTACAACGGCCCCTTCACCGGCTATTACGACAAGCCGGTCGAACCGTGGAAGAAGCACCGCGACAGCGTGGTCCCCGAAGGGCATTATGCGATCCCGCTTGGCAAGGCGCGGACCGTGCGCGAAGGCGATGCAATGACCGTGCTGGCTTACGGCACCATGGTGCATGTCGCGGAAGCGGTGTGCGAGGCGAAGGGCGTGAACGCCGAGATACTGGATCTGCGCACGATCGTGCCGCTCGATATCGAGGCGATCGAGGCATCGGTGAAGAAAACAGGCAAATGCCTGATCGTGCACGAAGCGACGCGTACTGCGGGTTTCGGCGCGGAACTCTCCGCTTTGGTGACGGAACGGTGTTTCTATCATCTGGAAGCGCCGGTGCAGCGCGTCACCGGCTTCGACACGCCCTACCCCCACAGCCTGGAATGGGCATATTTTCCCGGCCCGGTGCGGATCGGCGAAGCAATCGACACGATGATGGAAGCCTGATGCGATGACCACATTTACATTCAACATGCCCGATATCGGCGAAGGCATCGCGGAAGCGGAGATCGTGGACTGGCACGTCAAGATCGGCGATCGGGTCGAGGAAGACCAGGAAATCGTCGACATGATGACCGACAAGGCGACCGTCCCGATGGAGAGCCCGGTTACCGGCACGGTGCTCGAAGTGGCGGGCGAGGTCGGCGACATGATCGCCATCGGTTCGATGCTGGTGGTGGTCGAGGTCGAAGGCGAAATCCCCGACGATGTGGCGGAGGGCGACGATGCGGCACCCGCGCCGAAAGCGGACGCGGTCAGCGAACGGATCGAGGTGGAGAACCCCGATGCGTCCGACGCCGACGATGCGATTGCGAAGGGTAAAGCGGAGAGTTCTTCCCCCGAACAAACCGAGCCAGACGAAGAAACGCCTTCGGCTAGCGACGGCACAAAGGACCAAAAAAGCAGCGATCCGGCATCGACGGGCGCAGGGCGACCGGGCGGGGAGAAAGTCCTCGCATCCCCCGCCGTGCGGAAACGCGCGAAGGACATGGCGATCGATCTGGCGCAAGTAAAACCAGCGGAAGACGGACGCATTCGCCATGCCGATCTCGATGCGTTCCTGTCCTATAATTCGGGCGGAGGTTTCGCACCGGCAGGTCGAACGCGCGAGGATGAAGAGCGCAAGGTGATCGGCCTGCGTAAACGCATCGCGCAAAACATGGCGGCGTCGAAGCGGAACATCCCGCATTTCTCCTATGTCGAGGAAGTCGATGTAACCGCGCTGGAAGAGATGCGCGCCGATCTCAACGCCAATCGCGGCGGCGGCAATGGTTCCCGCCCGAAACTCACAATGATGCCGCTGATCATCACCGCGATCTGCAAGCTGATCCCCCAATTCCCCATGATCAACGCCCGTTTCGATGACGAGGCGAATGTGGTGACCCGCCATGGCGCGGTGCATCTGGGCATGGCGACGCAGACCGATGCCGGGCTGATGGTGCCGGTCATCCGCGACGCGCAATCCCAGAACCTATGGCAGCTGGCGAATACGATTCAGCGTCTGGCGACCGCCGCGCGCGACGGATCGGCGAAGTCGGAAGAACTGAGCGGATCGACCCTGACGCTAACCTCGCTCGGCCCGTTGGGCGGGGTCGCCACCACGCCCGTCATCAACCGACCCGAAGTCGCGATTATCGGACCCAATCGCATTATCGAGCGACCGATGTATGTGCCCGACGGAAATGGCGGCGAACGGATCGAGAAGCGCAAGTTGATGAACATCTCGATCAGCTGCGATCACCGGGTCGTCGATGGCTACGATGCGGCGAGTTTCATTCAGGAATTCAAAAAGATGGTGGAAACACCGGTGCTCCTGCTGACCGACGGATAAAGCGCCTCATCGCGGCAGACGTTTGACAATGGCGCTGTACGTCAACTGTCCCCGACCCGCACGTGCCCGCACCGCCGGGATTTTCCAGCGCAAATGGGTCACATCTTCCGGCGTCGCCATTCGCGCACCGCTAGCATCCGCGACCGTAAGCCGCTGCAGTGGCCCCCAGCTGCGCCCGTCATCGACCGAAACGATCTGATCGCTCCGACTGCTGCCGCGATAGGACAGGGTGCGGGGGATGGGGCTGGATACGGCGAAACCGCGCCTCTCCGGATCGCTTTTCCAGTTCACTACCAGAATGACCGTATCGCCGGGCCGGAACCGGCTGACAGTGGCGACTTCCCTCGTACCGTTCCCATTGGCAGCTTGGCGTTCGACATAGACGCTGCGGGTCAATTCTACGTCGTCACGGGCAAGTCCGGTAGCCGGCAAAGCGAGCGCGAACACTGCGGTCGTCATCGTTCGTAATTTCATCGTGCGGCTTCCCCGTATCGTTGGGAATGGAATGACCGCGAATTGCGAATTTATGGTTAATTTCAGGTTGCACTGTTGGTGTTGGTATGAGCCGGAACGTTGCCCAGATGGGCCGACAGAACAACCACCGGAAATAGGCGCGTTTCGCCGTTGACAGCTTTTGGAAGCTGCCCTAGTTGCGCGGCTCCCAAGGCGCAGTCTTGCACGCGGGTGTAGCTCAGTTGGTTAGAGCGCCGGCCTGTCACGCCGGAGGTCGCGGGTTCAAGTCCCGTCACTCGCGCCACTGCTTTCTCATCACGAAAGCAGTCGGGGTATTACCCCCGCGTTATCGTCAGCCCCACCGGCCCGTTTCCATCCAGATGAGAAACCGCCGCAGCGGCAGCAGCCAGACGAGGCCGAGTATCAGGTAGACCAGCGCCTTCGCGATGGCCGGCCAGTGACCGATCAGGTCCGGCACATATCGCGCCACAACGATGCCATAGATCGTCAGACCGATCAGCAATCCCAGAATGCCGATCGGAATTCGGGCGGTCGGTTCCTCGCGCATCAGAACGGACCGTATAGGCGGGTCGGCGTTACCACCGCCGTCATCGGCATGTCGTGCGGTTCCAGGGGAAGGGTGTCGACCATCTGACAATCCCAACCCATTCCGATCGCGGTCGTTCCGGGATGCGCGGCCAGCCATGCGTCGTAATACCCGCCGCCCTGGCCAAGCCGTTGCCCGTCATCGGTAAAGGCGACCATGGGAACGAACAGTACGTCGGGTGTCAATTTCGGCAGATCGGCCGCCGGTTGGCGAATGCCATGGGGACCATCCACCAGATTGCCAAGAGCGAGTGGATCGGTGTGGGCGGCGAAGTCCATACGGCCCCGTGCCGCACCCGCTGCCAAACGGGGCAGGGCAATCGCGTAACCTTCGTCGATAAAATACCGAGCGTATCCGCCGCACGGTGCCTCGTCCGCCGTCGCGTGATACAGGCCGATAACGCTGTCGGCGGCGATCATCGCCAACAGATCGGCGGGCGGGCGTTTGAACAGAAGCGCGCGTACGCCATCGGGAATGGCGGCGGCAAGGTCGCGGCGGGTTTTGCGCATCGTTCGGCGCAGTTCGGCCTTGGCTTTCACATCGTCCCGCCTTTTGTCCGTCTCTCGAAAAAAGGGTCGAAAGAATGGGTGACAGGACCACCATGGGCCGTTCTCCGGGAAATCCGCCGACGCCTCAACGTCAGGTGGGCACCATATGCATCAAGGCCCCGTGCGAAACGTTACCTTGGGCAGGGACGGTTCCCGTGGATTGCTTATAGCCTCAGGGATGTCCTACGGTGCGTACCGGGCAGTCCTGTCATGCACTATCTAGGATGCGGCGGCCTTACCCTCAAGTTTATCCGCGCAATTTTCAAGCAGATCGGCAAACCGTTCGAGCGCGGGGGCGAGGTTCTCTTCCTCCGATGGGGGCGCATCATCGGTTTGAGAACTGCCGGCACCAGCCGCAGCTGCCTTCAACTCGGCCATCTGCGCATCGGCGCGGTCGAGCAGTTCGTCCTTGCGCGCGACTTTCTTGCGCAGGGTATCACGTTCCTTTTCCCATTCGGACTGGGATGCGCGAAGGCGTTCGGTCTCTTTTTCCGCAAGATCCGCAGCTTCGCGTAGTCTCACCGTTTCCGTTTCCATTTTCGCCAAAGCGGCCTGCTGCCCTTCGGCATTGGCGACTATCGTTTCGGCCCCCGCCTTCGTTTCGTGCAATTCGTCGGCAATCAACAGCGCTCCGAACAAAAGGTTCTGCGATTCCTGCGGCGACAGATTGCCGCCCATAGTTTTCAGCCGCTCGTCGATCATGGCGCCCAGCTGTTGCAGATGCGCTTCTTCCCCGTCGGCACAAGCAACCCTGTAGGCCCGTCCGCCGATCGACAGGGCAACTTCGCTCATCGGTCCAGTCTCGATAAGAGATCGTCGAGTTCGCTCAACGTGCCATCGACGACTTCGCGCAATGTTTCGTGCCGTTCGATCAGCGCGGTCACGGAAGCGCTACTGGACGAAGCGGCGTTGGACGGGGCACTGTTGGACAGGTCACCGTTGGACTGGGCGCTGTCTGGCGGGCCATCGGCGCAGGCGGCGATCCGGGTCAGGGCCGCTTCGATGCGTTGCACCGCGCTTTCAGTTCGATCATCGGTCATGGGGCGGCGAATTACCGCAGCGCCGCAACGATGGCAAAGGGCAAATCGACCCCTTGGCCCCATCGTTCGTGCATGCGCGACGCACCGCTTGCGACAGCCACCGTGGGATCCGCCAACGCGTGCCAACGGCGAACGGTTCGGTCAGCCACCCGGACGCCGTCTTGACCTTCCCCGGTTCGTCCGCAAAGGCACATGGCAGCAGCCGAATCGCGCCAGGCCTTGGCCGTATCCACCCTTTTGTGACGCTGCGGGAGCAACGCCGAATGTCCATCGATCCGTCCCGCTTCGGCCCTATGGCCAATGCCATTCGGGCGCTTTCGATGGATGCGGTACAGGCGGCCAATTCGGGCCATCCCGGAATGCCGATGGGCATGGCCGACGTCGCGACGGTGCTTTGGGCGAACCATCTCAAATTCGATCCGCAAGCCACCGATTGGGCGGACCGCGACCGGTTCGTCCTGAGCGCAGGTCACGGATCGATGCTGATCTACGCGCTGCTCCATCTTTCGGGCTATTCCGCGCCGACATTGGACGATATCCGCAACTTTCGCCAGCTGGGCAGCCCGTGTGCGGGCCATCCGGAAAACTTCCTGATCGACGGTATCGAATGCACCACCGGTCCGCTGGGGCAGGGGGTCGGCATGGCGGTCGGCATGGCTATCGCGGAACGACAGTTGAACGCGCAATTCGGCGATGCGCTGGTCGATCATCGCACCTGGGTGATCGCAGGCGACGGATGCCTGATGGAAGGCATCAATCATGAGGCGATCGGGCTGGCGGGGCACCTGAAACTCGGCCGATTGAACGTGCTGTGGGATGATAACGATATCACGATCGACGGCACTGCCGATCTTTCGACCAGCGAAGATGTAAAGGCGCGCCATGCCGCGGCGGGCTGGCATGTCGTAAGCTGCGACGGGCACGATGTCGCCGATATCGATCGCGCGCTGGACGAAGCGAAGGCGGATGTACGACCATCGCTGATCGCCTGCAAAACCATTATCGGCAAGGGCGCACCGGGTAAACAGGGAACCTCCGGCGTGCATGGAGCGCCGCTCGGTTCCGACACCGTCGCCGCTGCACGGGACGAACTGGGTTGGGCGCACGAGGTGTTTGTCGTTCCCGATAACATTCGCCAGGACTGGCTCGCAACTGCACAGCGGGGCGTGGACGCGCATGGGGAATGGCGCGAACGGTTGGATGCGTCGGACCATAAGCGCGAATTTCTCGATCGCATGGATGGTATCGGTGAGACTGCCGCCTCTGCCTTGCAGGAACATATCGGCGATCTCGCCGCCAATCCGCAGAAGGTCGCGACCCGCAGGGCATCCGAAATGGCGCTCGGCCCGCTGACCGCGAAGCTGCCGCAACTGATCGGCGGATCGGCGGATCTGACCGGATCGAACAACACGAAAACCGACAGCACCGCGCCTTTCACCGCGCAGGATTATTCCGGGCGTTACCTGTATTACGGGATCCGCGAATTCGGCATGGCGGCGGCGATGAATGGCATGATGCTGCATGGCGGCGTGGTGCCCTATGGCGGTACGTTCCTGATCTTCAGCGATTATTGCCGCAACGCGATCCGGCTGTCCGCCTTGCAGCAGGCGGGCGTGGTGTATGTCATGACGCATGACAGCATCGGATTGGGAGAAGACGGGCCAACGCACCAACCGGTCGAACAGGTGATGAGCCTGCGCCTTATCCCCAACCTCAACGTCTATCGCCCGTGCGATACGATCGAAACGGCGGAATGCTGGGCATTGGCACTGCAGACGGCGGCGACGCCATCGATCCTCGCACTGTCGCGTCAGGGTCTGCCGCAATTGCGGGGCGCAGGCGATACGGACTGGACATCGCAGTCGAACCGATCCGCGAAGGGGGCCTACCGGCTTCGGGAAGCATCCGCGGACCGCAAAGTCGTATTGATCGCCACCGGTTCGGAAGTGGCGCTGGCGATGGATGTCGCCGATGCACTCGAAGGTCAAAACATAGGGGTCGATGTCGTCTCCATGCCCTGTGCCGAATTGTTCGATGCGCAGGACGCCGCCTATCGGGCCGAGTGCCTTCCTACCGACGTGCTCAAGGTTTCGATCGAGGCCGGGGTTACGCAAGGGTGGGAGCGGTACACCGGGTTGGACGGAATAAATATCGGTCTCGACCGGTTCGGTGCATCCGCCCCGGCAAGCGATCTGTTCGACAAATTCGGGTTCACGGTCGATGCGATCGCCCCTAAGATCATTCGCAAAATCAAAGATTAAAGCAGGAGTTTTACGGTTATGGCGACTAAAGTGGCAATCAACGGTTTTGGCCGCATCGGACGTTTGGTGGCGCGCGCCATCCTGGAACGCGACGATCATGATCTGGACCTTGTCGCGATCAACGATCTGGCCGACGCGAAGGCCAACGCACTGTTGTTCCAGTACGATTCCACTCATGGCCGCTTCCCCGGCGAGGTATCAGCAAGCGACGACAGCATTACCGTGAACGGCAAGAAAATTGCCGTCACGTCGGAACGCAATCCCGGCGATCTGCCGCATAAGGACATGGGCGTCGATATCGTTCTGGAATGCACCGGGTTCTTCCAGTCGCACGAAGACGCCGAACCGCATTTGACCGCCGGCGCCAAGCGGGTGTTGATCTCGGCCCCGGCGAAGAACGTTTCCGCGACCATCGTCTACGGCGTAAATCACGACACATTGACCGCCGACGACGTGATCGTATCCAACGCCAGCTGCACGACCAACTGCCTGTCGCCTATCGCAAAAGTTCTCCACGAGGCGGTCGGTATCGAACGCGGTTTCATGACTACGATTCACAGTTACACCAACGACCAGCGTATGCTGGACCAGATGCATTCCGACATGCGCCGGGCGCGCGGCGGGGCGCAGAACATGATTCCGACGACCACCGGTGCCGCGCGTGCGGTGGGGCTGGTCCTGCCCGAACTCAAGGGCAAACTGGATGGCAGTTCCGTCCGCGTACCCACGCCGAACGTGTCGCTGATCGATCTGGTGTTCACCCCGGGCCGCGATACGTCGGCGGAGGAACTGAACACGGCGCTGAAAGCGGCGGCGGACGGCCCGATGAAGGGTGTGCTCGATTACACCGACCAGCCCCTCGTCAGCGGGGACTTCAACCATTATCCGGCCAGCTCCACGGTCGACAGCCTCGAAACCTCCGTCATGGAAGGCAAACTGTGCCGCGTGGTCAGCTGGTACGACAATGAATGGGGCTTCTCCAACCGGATGATCGATACCGCCGGCGTCATGGCCAAATTGGTCTGACGCGGCCGATGGGGGATTTCCGTACACTCGACGATCTGGGCGACGTCACTGGCAAGGTCGTGTTGGTCCGCGTCGATCTGAACCTGCCGATGTCCGGCGGGGCGGTGACCGACACGACACGCATCACCGCATCGGCGCCGACGATTCTGGAACTTGCGGACGCGGGTGCGAAGGTCTTGCTGCTCGCGCATTTCGGTCGTCCGAAGGGCGAGCGCAATTCGACGATGTCGGTCAGCATGACGCTCGACGCGGTCGAAGACGTGCTGGGCCGGGAGGTCATGTTCATTCCCGAAATACATGGGCCGGTCGTCGAACAATCGATCGGCATATTGCGTGATGGCGACATCGGCCTTCTTGAAAACACGCGGTTCTGGCGCGGGGAGGAGGCGAACGATCCCGACTTCGCCGCCAAAATCGCCGCACCGGCGGATGTCTTCGTGAACGACGCATTCTCCGCTGCGCATCGCGCGCATGCCAGCACGTATGGTTTGGCAAGAATTCTGCCGGCCTATGCCGGACGTGCGATGGAAAAAGAGCTTTCGGCCTTGTCGCAAGCGCTGGACAATCCCGAACAACCGGTCGCGGCGGTCGTCGGCGGGGCGAAAGTGTCATCCAAGCTGGACGTGCTGGAAAACCTGGTCGGCAAGGTGCAGCACCTCATCATCGGCGGCGGCATGGCCAATACGTTCCTGGCCGCACGCGGAGTTAAGGTCGGCAAATCGCTGTGCGAACACGATCTGACCGATACCGCCAATGCGATCATGGACAAGGCGGACCATGCCGGTTGCACGGTGCACCTGCCCTACGATGTCGTGGTGGCGAAGGAATTCGCGGCCAACCCGGCCAGCCTGCGGGTGTGCAACGTGCATGAGGTGGCCGAGGATGAAATGATCCTCGATATTGGGCCGCAGGCGGTCGAAGCGCTGGGCGATGTGCTTAAAACCTGCAAGACCCTAGTCTGGAACGGCCCGCTGGGTGCGTTCGAAACGCCGCCATTCGACGATGCGACGGTCGCTCTGGCCAGGACTGCTGCTGCGCTCAGCGTGAGCGAGGTGCTGGTTTCGGTCGCCGGTGGCGGCGATACGGTCGCGGCGCTGAATCACGCGGGCGTAGCCGGGGATTTCTCGTATATTTCGACGGCAGGCGGGGCATTTCTGGAATGGATGGAAGGCAAGGAATTGCCCGGTGTGGCCGCGCTAAAAGGCTGATCCTGCAACGATTTCGCCGATACAATCGCCCTTACAACACAAGGTTGCGATAGCATCGTGGCCGATCTAGATGAATTCAAACGAATATTTCACGCAATTGGAAGACGAACCCATGAACCACGCCGATATGACCGCCAAGATCGCCGAAGGAAACGGCTTCATCGCCGCGCTGGACCAAAGTGGCGGGTCCACCCCCAAGGCATTGCGCGGCTACGGTGTCGAAGACGATGCATGGCAGGGCGACGAGGAAATGTTCGCCCAAATCCATGAAATGCGCTGCCGCATCGTCACTTCCCCCAGCTTCACCGGGGAAAAAATCGTCGGCGCAATCCTGTTCGAAAAGACGATGGAAGGCTGCACGAAGGATGGCACAGCTATTCCGACGCAGCTGTCCAATCGCGGTATCGTGCCGTTCCTGAAAGTCGATGCGGGCATGCACGACGCGAAGGACGGCGTACAACTGATGAAGGACATGCCGCGCCTCGACGCGATGTGTGCGCGGGCCAAGGAACTGGGTGTGTTCGGCACCAAGATGCGCTCCGTCATTCACGATGCGAACCGGGATGGGATCGCAGCGAATATCGAACAGCAGATGGATTTCGGGCTGCAAATCTTGGACAACGGCCTGATGCCGATCCTCGAACCCGAAGCCTCGCTCGACGGGTCTGAGCGCGCGCAGGCGGAAGCGCTGCTGCTCGACAATGCGATGAAGCAGCTCGAACGGTTGGGCGACGATCAGCAGGTCATGTGGAAGCTGACCATTCCCAGCGAAGCGAACATCTACCGGCCGCTGATCGATCACCCCAAGGTCCTGCGCGTCGTCGCCCTGTCTGGCGGATATTCGCGCGAGGATGCCTGTCGCGAGTTGGCGAAGAACCACGGAATGATCGCCAGTTTCAGCCGTGCCTTGTTGCAGGAATTGCGCGCACAGATGGACGACAAACAATTCGACGATGCCCTTTCGAGTGCGATCGATGCGATCCACGGCGCGTCGGTGGCCGGCTGAAATTCCGGCGGTTTTTTCATGACCGGTGCGGCCATCCCGACCCAGCTTTATCTCATATCTCCGTTACAAACAGGCGGTGATTTCCCCGAACGTCTGGAGCGAGCGCTTGATGCCGGTCCGGTCGCGGCGTTCCAGTTTCGGGTGAAGGGGCTCGACCAACACGCCGCCGCCGAACTCGCCGCACCATGCCAGGCGATTTGTGTCGCGCGGGATGTGGCGTTCATCGTCAACGACGACGTCGCTCTCGCCAAACGCCTGAATGCCGATGGTGTGCATCTGGGCCAGGGCGACGGTGATGTTCGCGATGCGCGTACCGAACTTGGTGCCGATGCGCAGATCGGCGTTACATGTCACGACAGCCGGCACCTGGCGATGGATGCGGGCGAACAGGGGGCAGATTATGTGGCATTCGGCGCCTTCTTCGACAGCACGACCAAAGATGCCGGTCATCGCGCATCCATCGAACTTATCGAATTCTGGGCTGGCCTGTTCGAGATCCCCTGCGTCGCGATCGGCGGGATCACGCCGGAAAATTGCGGGCCGATTATAGAGGCGGGAGCGGATTTTATCGCTGTATCGGGTGCCGTTTGGAACGGGGACGAGGCAACGGTTGTCAAAGCCTTCACCGACCGTTTGGCGAAGGGTCGCAACACCGGTAAATAGGTCCGTGCACATGGGCGGTTTCCATGCTAATCTTTACATATGGCATTGGCACGAACCGACAGGATCCTGACGATCATTGTTACCGCCACACTGACATCGGCGGCATGGATCGTGGCTGGCGGCAGCCTGATCGAAATGTCGTATAGCGATAGCCAACGCGAAACGACGCGTCCGGCCGAAGCGGTCAAGAAGATCGCCGAACTGCCCGAAACCACAATGGTGGACAGCGGCGAAGGAGCAGCATTTCCCGATGAGAACGACGAACCGGAGACGGTCGCCAGCATCGATCTGAACGACGGCGAGGGCGTGACCCAACCCAAGGAAGAGGAAACCCGCAGCCTGATGGTGCCCGTGCTGAACGTGCGCCCCGATGATCTGACCGACACATTCAGCCGCATGAGCCGGCAGGGATCGTCGCTTCACGAAGCGCTCGACATCATGGCGCCCGCCGGAACCAGCGTGGTGGCCGCAGCGCCCGGCATGATCGAGAAAATCTTCGTATCGAGGGCCGGCGGGCAGACCCTTTATGTACGCTCGACAGACGGCAAGACCATCCATTATTATGCCCATCTGGGCGAATATGCCGAAGGCTTGCGCGAAGGACAGCGCGTGCGCCGGGGGCAGCGGCTGGGCACGGTCGGATCGACCGGCAACGCGTCGCGTGACGCGCCGCATCTGCATTTTGCCATCCTGCGCACCACGCGCGATGCCAAATGGTGGGAACCCGCCAGCGCGGTCAATCCCTACCCATTGCTCACCCGCGAATAGCGGCGCTTCTTCGTGCGGTAATCCTTATTCCCGCCCGGGCCGACGCAGGCATCGAACCCGGCTAAGCGTGCCGTCCGGGCGTATCCAGCGAAGTTTCCCGGCACCGACGCGCACGAACCGTTCGCCCTTCACCGGGCCGCGCGTAAACGTCACCCAGTCGCCGGCCAGCAGATACGTGCCCGCACCTTGATCCGTACGATAGGTCGAACCGTTGCGGATCGTGAAGGCACGTCCGGGCAGGGCGATCGAAGCCGGCCCCGCCGCATCGCCCGGTACCGAACAGACATAATGACCCAGCGGAAGAAGATCGAGTTTGCCGCCCGACATCGCCGGTGTGCCTGTATCGATCGCATTGCCCGCCAAAGTCGCCGCAGCCAAACTGCCCAAGATCGTTAGCATACCAGCACCCTCGTTTTCAGGTTCGTTTTGGGGGCGCCGCCTTGCCGGGTTCGGTCGGTAACGCTAAGGGCGGCGGCATACGGTGCGGAGGCGCGATGCGCAAATCACATTCCCCGCCCCGCAATCGCAAAGGTTTCGATCCGACATGAAAATCACCGGTGTGGACATTCGTCCTGGCAACATCATCGAATATGAAGGCGGCATCTGGAAAGTCGCCAAGATTCAACATACCCAGCCGGGCAAGGGCGGCGCCTACATGCAGGTCGAAATGAAGAACCTGCAGGACGGCCGCAAGACCAATGTCCGTTTCCGCAGCGCGGACACGGTCGAGAAAGTGCGCCTCGACACGCGCGAATATCAGTTCCTGTATGAAGAAGGCGACATGCTGGTTTTCATGGATCAGGAAAATTTCGAACAGATCATGCTGCCATCCGACCTTCTGGGCGATGCCCGCCCGTTCCTGCAGGACGGAATGCAGGTGCAGCTGGAAATGTGGGAAGAAAAACCGATCAGCGTCCAGTTGCCGACGCAGGTCGAGGCTGAAATTACCGAAGCCGACGCGGTCGTCAAAGGGCAGACGGCATCGTCGAGCTACAAACCGGCATTGCTTGAAAACGGCGTGCGCATCATGGTCCCGCCCCATATCGGCAGTGGAACGCGCATCATCGTCGATGTGTATGAACAGACCTATGTCGGCAAGGCCGGCTGAACGAACATGGCCGCGATTTCCGGATTGATCCGCGTAATGGAACGCGCCGCGCGCAAGGCGGGCCATCGGCTGCGGCGTGACTTTGGCGAGGTCGAACATCTTCAGGTCAGCCGCAAGGGGCCGGCGGATTTCGTGTCCAAGGCAGATATGCGGTCCGAACGCACGCTTTACGACGAATTGCTTGGTGCCCGGCCCGATTGGGGCTTCGTCCTCGAAGAGGCGGGAACGATCGAAGGGGCGGACGGGATGCCGCGCTGGATCATCGATCCATTGGATGGCACGAGCAATTTCCTCCACGGCATTCCCCACTTCGCCATCTCCATCGCGGCGCAGGAGCCGAAGCCGGGCGGGCAGGGCTGGGGCGATGTGACGGCGGCGGTCGTCTACAATCCGGTCACCGACGAGACGTTTTGGGCCGAAAAGAACCGTGGCGCCTGGCTGCAGGATGCGCGGCTACGCGTATCGGCGCGGCGGGGCCTGTCGAATGCGTTGATTGCCACCGGGATCCCGTTTCAGGGACATGGCGATTTTGCCGAATGGACGAAGATCTTCGCTGCGATCGGTCCGCAGGTCGCGGGTATTCGCCGGTATGGCGCCGCATCGCTCGACCTCGCATGGCTTGCTGCCGGACGGTATGACGGGTTCTGGGAAAGCGGGCTGAACGATTGGGATACTGCCGCCG
>JBASAR010000229.1:0-4760 GCA_049650705.1 Pontixanthobacter sp.
GATGCGTCGCGCTTTCGAAATAGAAGTCGGGATCGGGAGTGAGCTGGAACGGGCGCCCCGTCAGCTTGTAGAAACCATCGAACATTGGTGCTCCCCTTGAAACTTAAAAGCCGTAACGCAGACCGACCAGAGCGGACGCGGCGGTGAAATCCTCCGGCGCGGCTTCGCTGGCGATATGGTCGAGCGCGAAGGCGGCGCGGGCAGAAAGACGGCGGGTCAGATTGCGGTTATACGCGGCCGCACCACCCAGCGTGGTGACATCGCCTGCCGCAGCGAAGCCGCTATCGAGATAGTTCGCATAGAGGTTCGCGCTGAAATTGGATTGCGCGTCGATCCGGCCCGACAGAAACAGCGACGCGTAGTAACTTTCGTCCGTCAGACCATCGGCCGAACTCAAGACAGAATTGTGGTCCCCGATAGAGCGTCGCCGGTCGTAGCCTACGCCGCCCCCGGCGCTCAATCGGCCGACCCGCAACGTGTAATTGCCGGTCACGCCGCGCGAACGGAAAACCGTTGCGCGTATGGAACTTAAAGCGCCGCCCAAACAGTTGCCACCGGCGTTCCCGCCGACACATCTGCTAAGTTTGCCGGTCAACGCATTGCGGCCCGCGGTGAACTCCACCGGAAGGTTGGCTAAGGCCGTATTCAATCGGATCCCGAAACCCGAAACCGTGTCGTACACTGACATGTTTATCGATTGCCGGCGTGACGGGGACCATGCGAAGTTCCCGTAATATGTGAGACTATCGTAACGTCGACCTATATGCGCGTTCAACGCGGTACGCGAACTGGGTCACCAGATGATGCCGGCGTCGTAGATCAATCCGGAGACGTCGTAAGCCAACCTCCGGGTCTGGCTTTCATCGGTTATCGATCGGCCATCGTCGCCGATGATCGGATTGCCCTGGCCATCGCGAAGCGCGTCGCGGCCCGATACTTCGACATCTTCGTACCCCACGCCGCCAACTAGCGCGAGATCGGTTCCGACAGGCAGTTGCGCGTCGAAACGAACATTGCGATTCCGGACCCTTTGGTCGAGGTTGGAGATGTCTTCCTGGTTCCATTCGGCCCCCACACCGACCCCGATGCGCAGCGGTTCGCCGGGACGGGTTCCCACGTGAACGGCGACGCTTTGCGATATGGAGCTGTCGAACACTTCGACCGGTGGCAGGCTTGTCGCTTTTCGTGAGGGGTCAGGCACATCTACGTGCGTATAGCCGACACGGTAATTGCCCGTGGCATGAAGATCGCCAGAATGAACACGCAGGGACGGGCCGGCATAGAGCGAGTAAACGTCGCTACGGCTATCATCGCCGATTACCGGATTGAGGGTCGACGAACCGGAACCATCGACCCGGGTCGTGGCGGCAAGCCCGCCGGCTTCGAACGTTATTGTCTGCGGAATGACGGTGGCATAGCCGCGCGCCACCCCGCTCAACGCTGTGCTGTCGCGCGTATCACCGCCATAGCCGATGTTCTTTTCGACCCGGAGAGACAGCGATCCGACGTTGCGCCGTCCGCTCACCGATGCATCGATGCCGGCGGCAAGTTGGGTATAGGTCGTGATATCGTCGCCCGGTTCCAGTTCGGCGATGACAATCTGCGACATTTCGATATAGGGCTGCATCTGCAATCGCCCATTGCCGCGATCTGTCGCGGCTTCGGCGCGTTCGGACCTAGACGCCTGTGCTGATACGGGCACCGACGCGGCAAGACCGATCGCGAGTGTCGCCAGCCTTGGGAACCCGCATCCCGACACGCCTATTCCCCATATCCGTAATATGCGCCGAAATTCCGTCCACTCGGGCTGAACTGTGCAGCGTTCAATATCAGTTTGATATCCGGGCAGGCGGACAGAAGCTGGCAGGCATCTTCCAGCGCGCTCTGCCCCGTTTTATCGGCGCGCGCGACCAACAGCGCTTGACCGACATGCTTGGCCAACTCAGCCGCTGGCGATGCCGACAGGGCCGGCGGCGAATCGAATATCACGATGCGGTTGGGGGAGCCCACCGTGAGCCGATCGAGCACCTGGGCGGTGCGGCTGCTGGCAAGATATTCGCTGTCCGAATGGGTCTGATTGCCACATGGTAGCACCCATAGACCGGGAATATCGGTACCGATCACAAGCTCCTCCGGCTGTATCGACGGATCGGCGAGGCAATCCATGAAACCGGGCCCGCTGGGCAGGCCGAAGGTCGACAGGATGGAGGGCTTGGCAAAATCGCCGTCGATCAGCAGTACCTCGCCATCGCGTTCCGCCGCCATGGCGATCGCCAGGTTCGATGCACAAAAGGTCTTGCCTTCCCCCGGATGTGGCGAGCAGACGAGAATGCGGCGCGATTGCGCGGTTCCCCGTTCATGCGCGGTCTTAAGTAGACGCCGCTTGACGATGCGAAATTCTTCCAGAAGCGCAGTCGTCGTGCCTTCGGGTGCGATCAAACCTTGGTTGCGCAGATGATCGCGGTCGACCGGGAATTGTTTGCCCGACAGCGCGATGGCGCCAGCCCCGCGATCGATAATCAGGTCGGTCGATCCGCGCCGCTCCGGTGAACTGTTGTTGTGCGCATGCGTGGCGGCGGCTTCGGATTGCCCGGAAGTGTCGGTCCGGGGCTTGGTTTGCGGTTGCCCCTGAGGTCGCGCGTATGGTTGCAGATCGCGGGTTTTCACATGTTTCATCGGCGCGTCGGGCAACCTGCTTGTGATCGGTGACGCTTTGAACGTATCGAATCCGAATGCGCCATTGGCCCGTTCGAACAGTGAGCTTTCACCGCTGATGCCGCTCTCGTGCTTGCCGCTGTCCTTATGTCCGCCCCGCGGAACGGCGATTTTGGAATGTTCAGTCATGTCACGATCCTTACGCTACCGTTCCGCGCTGGAAAAATTCCACCGCCAGCAGGATCAGGCACAATCCGCCCAACGAGGCGGTGCCGGCGGTGAGATAGCGCAAACGCTTGTCGCGTATCACGCGAGCGGCATCGGTCGTGATGTGGGAGATCGCGCCCAGTACCGGCAGATCGAGCGCGCGTTCCAGCTTGGCGGTTGTGGCGAAGGTGGACCGCAAATGTCCCACCGCGAATGCCACGCCGACACCGGCGGCCAAGCCGGCAAGCAGCACCCCGATCAGCATTAGGGGGCGGTTGGGGGCCGATGGGCTTTGCGGGGCGGTCGGCGGATCGATCACCTCGAATTTGAATGAGCTGCGTTCGTTTTCCACTTGCCCGCGCAGTTTCATCTCTTCGCGGTTCTGCAGTAACTCGTCGTAATTGTCTTTGAGCACTTCGTAATCGCGACTGATCCGCGTGGCTTCGGCGGCCACGGCAGGCTCGTTCGATTGGCTCGCCATCAAGGCGGCCAGTTCCGATTGCAGCGCCGCCTGGCGCGAAGCCAGCGACTGTACGTTGGCCTGGCGTTCGGCCTTGATCGACACGAGGGAACTGTAAGCGGGATTGGGCAATCCGGTGTTGCCGGGGGTGTCGCGTGAGGCCTGCCTGGCCAGCAGTTCGATCTGTTTGTTCAGTGCCTTGATGTCGGGATGGCTGACGGTCAGACCGCGTGCCTGCATCGCCGAAAGCTGGCCGCGCACTTCCGCCAACGCCTGCCGCGTGCCGCCGCCATTGTTTGTGGCAAAGCCGGCAATCGTTCGCGGCGTAGTGGAAAGCTGGCCATCGATTGCGGCAAGCGCGCTTTGCGCAGCGGCCAGATCGGCTTCCACATCGCGCAGGTCGGAACGCAGCAATTGCCGTTTCCCCGAAAGCGTGGCCGTTCCACCGATCAGATCGGGGTTCGCGGACTCGAACGCCAGGCGCCGCTGCTCGGCCGCCTCCAATTCGAGTTTGCGTTCATCGAGCTGTTGATCGAGGAAGATGATCGTTTCCGCCACGTCCCCCCGGTTGCCGGCCAGATTCGCATTCCGGAAAATGTCGATCAGCTTTTGGACGACGTTCTGCGCAAGCTTGGCGTTGTCGGCGTCCGATAGGTCGCCCTTGCCGATTTCCGCCTTGATTTCGAACAGATTGTCTTCTTCGCTTTCGATGGTCAGCGCCTCGGTAAGATCGGCGATCGCCGTTTCTAAATCCTTCTGGGATTGCACCCCATCGCCCAATCGGGTCGAACGGATGACCTTTTCCAGATTGACCGAGCTGACCAGCGTGCTGCGAATGCGCTTGATTTCGCGTTCCGTACCGCCCGCGATCTTCAGCTGTTCCGCCAGTATATCGTCGAGCTGTACGTAAATTCGTGCTTCGGATTCGTAAGCATTGGGGATCAGCGCGACCGCCAGCCATCCCAAAACGCACACCGCCCACGCCACGCCCAGTGCAAGCCAGCGGCGCTGCCAGACGGAAAACACCGCCGCACGCAGATCTTCGAAGACTTCGTTCATCCCGCCGCCCGATCCGTTCAGAACATGCTTTCAGGAATGATGATGACGTCACCCCCCTTCAACAGGACATTCGCGGTCGTATCACCCTTCCTCAGCAGGTCATTGAGGCGCAGGTCGTATTCTTCCTGCTTCCCCGTTTCACGATCGAACCGGGCCAGTTTGGCGCGATTGCCCGCAGCGAATTCGGACAGACCGCCCACCGCAATCATGGCGTCGAGCAGGGTCATATTCGCGGTGTAGGACAGGGACGCGGGCTGTTCAGTAGCACCGACGATGCGGATTTGTTGGCTGAAGACGCTTTTGCTTTCGTTGATGATGATCGAAACAAGCGGATCTTCGATAAATTGAGACAGTTGCAGGCGAATATCCTTCGCCAGCG
>JBASAR010000230.1:0-8291 GCA_049650705.1 Pontixanthobacter sp.
GTCGGCTGGTATAACGGCCACCCGGCCCACGCCGAGCTTTCCCCGGACCTTTCCGGCAGACACGCCGTCATCATCGGCATGGGCAATGTCGCGCTGGATGTGGCGCGCATCCTGTCGAAGACCGATAAGGAATTCGCCGGAAGCGATATTGTCGCCCATGCGCGCGATGCGTTGCGGGGATCGCAGTTGGAGCGGATCACCATCGTCGGGCGGCGCGGCCCGCATCAGATCGCGATGACGCCCAAGGAGTTGGGCGAGCTGGCGCATCTCGAACGCGCGGCTCCGCGGGTCGATGCGCAAGATTTGCCCAATCCGACCGCCGACGATGCCCTGGAACCGGGGCAGCGCAAATCCGTCGCACTTCTGCGCACATTCACCGCGCCGACCGTAAATGCCAAACCCGTCACGATTGCCTTCGAGTTCTTCGCCAATCCGGTTGCGCTGAATGGTAAGGAAGCGGTTCGTTCGATCACGCTGGAACGCACCGAACTGATCGCCGGCCGTCCGACCGCGACCGGCGAAAGCTACGACATGCCCGCCGATCTGGTGGTCAGTTGCATTGGATATCGCACGGCCCCCATTCCGGGCGTCCCGTTCGACGAACGCTTGGGACGGTTCGCGAACGAGGATGGGCGCATCGCAACCGGCCTCTATTGCGTCGGCTGGGCACGGCGCGGCCCGACCGGAACGATCGGCACCAACCGCCCCGATGGCTATGCTTTGATCGAGAAAATTGCCGCCGATTTGGGCGACGAGACTGGAAAAACAGGGCGCGAAGGTTTCGATGCTTTGGCAAAAGCGCGCGACCTGAAGATCGTCACCTTCCAGAACTGGAAAAAGATCGAGGAGGCCGAAAACGCCGCTGCGCGCGACGGAGCGCCGCGAGAGAAATTCGTCGATCTGGCGGCAATGATCGCCGCGTCGCAGTAGTTACCGGGCCAGCCATTCCCGCAACGCGGCGTTGACCTCGTCCGGCACGTCCTGCTGCACCCAATGCGACGCGTCGGCGAACCGTTCGACAGTCAGGCCGGGCACATAGTCCTCCATCCCGTCGAGGCAGTGAATATCGATCGCCACGTCCTGTTCCCCCCACAGGACCAGAGTAGGCACGTCGACCATACCGTCGCCGATACCCTTCGCATCCGACAGGCGGACAAGCGCGCGGTAGTAATTCAGCATGGCGGTAAGTGCGCCGGGCTGCGCCGCCGCCGTGCGGTAAGGTGCGAGCGCGGCGTCCGTGAACCGCGCCTTGTGGACTGCCGAGCCGCGAAATACGTCGACGATCGGTGCGGCGTCCCTGCGGCCAAGCAACTTTTCGGGAAGCCACGGGATCTGAAAAAACGCGATGTACCAGCTTTTGCGCATCTGCCGCCATTTGCGGATCTCGCGCTGCCCGCATTTGGGATGCGGCACGTTCATGATGACCAATCGCGCAAGCGGACGCAGCTTGCGGATGGCGAAATGCCACGCGACGATCGCGCCCCAGTCATGCGCGATCAGCACGGTTTCACGCGCCCCGCTCGCATCGATCAGCGCAGCGACATCCTGCGCCAGATCGTCGAGCCCATACTGCGCCACGCCTTCGGGCCGCGATGTTCGGCCATAGCCGCGCATGTTCGGCGCCCAGACACGATACCCCATATCGGCGAGCACCGGCATCTGATGCCGCCAGCTGTAATGCAATTCGGGAAAACCATGCAGACACAGCGCCAGTCGGTCGTTCGCATCGGTTCCTACAGCGTCCATCATCGCGACTTCGAAACGCAGCCCGTTCGCCTCGACGAATTCGATCCCGATGCCGCTATCGACGGGCGGGTCCCAGCTGGTTTCGAGCGCCATGGTGTGCCTATTAGCGTAAATCCGCGCGCCATGATATCCAGCAAAGAAAACGTTTTGGGAGAAACGATATGAAGGCATTCGATTGCATAATCCGCGGCGGCACGATCGTGGATGGAACCGGCGGCAAGCCTTTCATCGGCGACGTTGCCATCCGTAACCGTCTGATCGCGCAAGTCGGTACGGTGGACGGTACGGCGTTGGAGGAAATCGATGCCGCCGGCCTGATGGTCACCCCCGGCTTCGTCGATATCCATACGCATTACGACGGGCAGGCCACCTGGGATCAGGAAATGGCGCCGTCCAGCTGGCACGGCGTCACCACCGTCGTCATGGGCAATTGCGGCGTCGGCTTCGCGCCGGCAAAACCCGACCGGCACGAATGGCTGATCGCTCTGATGGAAGGGGTGGAAGACATTCCCGGCACCGCGCTGGCCGAAGGGATCGATTGGGACTGGGAAACCTTCCCCGAATATCTCGATGCGCTGGAGAAGCTGCCGCGCACGGTCGATATCGGCACCCATGTGCCGCATGGCGCGGTACGCGCCTATGTGCTGGAAGATCGCGAACAGCCCGGCGCGGTCCCGACGCAAGCCGACATCGCTGCCATGTCGAAAATCGTCGAGGAAGGAGTGGCTGCCGGCGCGCTCGGTTTTTCGACATCGCGCACGGTGCTGCACAAATCGGTCGATGGGGAACTGGTGCCCGGCACCACCGCCACGGCGGAGGAGTTGGTCGCCATCGGGCGTGCCATGGGCCGCGCGGGTCATGGCGTGTTCGAAATGGCAAGCGATCTGCAACGCGACTGGAACGAGTTCGAATGGATGGGCGATCTCAGCCGCGAAACCGGCCTGCCGGTGACGTTCGCCGCGCTGGAATCCATCGCCAAAGATATGCCGCTGAAAGAACAGATCGCCACCATGCGCGCGCAGAACGACAAGGGCGCGAACATCGTCGCGCAGATCGCACTACGCGGCAACGGCATCATCATGGCGTGGCAGGGCAGCGTGAATCCGTTCGTCTATCGCCCCAGCTGGCAGGAAATCGCCGCTTTGCCCTGGGACAAACAGAAAGCCAAACTGCTCGATCCCGCCTTCAAGGCACGGCTGCTGGCCGAAGAGAACGATTACAGCGACGCGCCGAAGGACATCATGGAGGTCGTGCATGTCGTCACCTTGGGATGGGCGATGCAATATGAGATGGACCCCGATTTCGATTACGAGCCGGACGACAGCGCCAGCGTGGCCGCGCGGGCGAAGGCGAAGGGCGTCGATCCCCAGGAATACGCCTATGACATGCTGTGCGCCGACAATGGCAAGGGCTTCATCTATCTGCCCATCCTGAATTATGCGGACGGCAATCTCGATTTCCTGCATCCGTTGCAGCATGCGGACGATACGGTGAATTCGCTGTCCGATGGTGGGGCGCATTGCGGGACGATCTGCGATGCCGCGAGCCCCACCTTCATGCTGGAACATTGGGTGCGCGACCGCAGCAGGGGGGATCGGATCACGATCGAGAATGCGATCAAACGCCAATGTCGCGACACGGCGATGCTGTACGGGCTGGAAGATCGCGGCGTCATCGCGCCGGGTTATCTCGCCGATATCAACATCATCGATTTCGGTGCGATCAAGCTGGGCAAACCGTGGCTCGCCTTCGACCTGCCCGCGGGCGGCAAACGGCTGTTGCAAAAGGCCGATGGCTACGTCGCGACGATCAAGAACGGCACGGTCACCTTTCGTAACGGCGAATGGACCGGCGCTACGCCCGGCGGCCTCATTCGTGGACCGCAGGGGCAGGAAATGGCGGTGGCCGCGCAGTGACATCCTACGGCTCGGCGGCGTTCGGAACGCCCCGGATACGGCAGGCGCCCATCGGCACCGGCAGCCCGCCCCCGGTATCCTCGCCCCGGCAATCGACCGACCATTGGCGCGCGGCGGCGGATATTGCATCGTGCCGACCGAAGACACGACCATTCCCGCTATGCAATCGCGCCACCGTGCGCAGCAGGCGGCGATCTACCACACGACACTTGGAGATACCGCATGACTATGCACGCAATCCGAACGGGTGGTGCGCCATCGACCCTCGATACGTTACAGTCCGTACAGATGGACGAACCCGGCCCACCTGCCCCGGGCGAAATCCAGGTGGCGATCGAAGCAAGCTCGCTGAATTATCACGACTATGCCGTCGTGTCCGGCATGATCCCGGCGGAGCATGGGTGCATTCCCCTGTCCGATGCGGCGGGTACGATCCGCGCGCTCGGTGATGGCGTCACCGATATGGCGGAAGGCGACATGGTGGTGTCCACGTTCTTCCCGTTCTGGCTGGACGGTACGCCGCCGGCGTCCGCTTTCACGCAGGTGCCGGGTGACGGGATCGACGGTTACGCGCGCCAGATCGTGAATGCGCCCGCCCATGCCTTTACTCGGGCACCCACCGGATACGACGCGGGTCAGGCCGCCACGCTTACCTGCGCCGCCGTGACCGCGTGGCGCGCGCTGTTCGTCGACTATGCGCTGAAACCCGGCGACACGGTGTTGGTGCAGGGTACCGGCGGGGTGTCGATCTTCGCATTGCAATTCGCCAAAGCCGCCGGGGCGCGTGTTATCGTGACCAGTTCTTCCGATGCCAAGCTCGACCGGGCTAATAAATTGGGCGCGGATGTCTGCATCAATTACCGCGAACAGGAAAACTGGGCGGCAGCCGCGATGAAGGCGACGAATGGCCGGGGCGTGGACTGCATCGTGGAAGTGGGCGGCGCGGGCACGCTGAACCAATCGATGGCAGCGGCGCGTATCGGCGGGCACATCGCGATGATCGGCGTGCTGACCGGTGTTGCGGGACCGGTGCAGACTGCGCTGCTGTTTTCCAAGAACCTGACCGTGCGCGGTTTGACCGTAGGCAGCCGGCAGCATCAGTTGGACATGATCGCCGCGATCGACGCCAACGGTATCGTCCCGATCGTTTCGAATCGCTTCCCCCTCAACGATCTGGCCGATGCCTTCCGCCATCAGGAGACAGGAAAGCATTTCGGCAAGATCGTGATCGACATATGACCGTGCGCGTTACGGACGGATAACGATACCTTCCGCCGGATCGACCTTGCCGCTCAACAACGCCAGATAGGCATCGCGCGCCGCTTCGATCCCGTCGCGCGTAGCCACCCGAACCGTGCCATCGACATCGTTCAGGAAACGGTGCCAGCTTGCCGCGACATCTTCGCTGAAAGCTTTGGCCCCCATCTCCTTGACGGCCGCGACCGCATGGTCCGGTGCGAAGAACAGCAGCGGCTCCGGGCCTGGCATGGATTTCGTGCCGCCGCCGTCTGCATGGCGATCTCCATCGCTCTCTCCTTCGGACTGCGCCTGCACATGGGTCACCCCGACCAGACATGAATAGCGCAACGTGTCGCCATAATGGTCGTGCACCTGCCGCAGCAGATCGGCATTGCCGGCGAAATCCACCGATACGCTGGGTCGATGTTCGAGTTGCCCGATATCGTCATAGGCCAATACGCGCGTATACAGCCCCGTGCTTTCGACGAAGCCGACATTGCCACGCGAGGTCAGGCCCACCCGCGCGATGTCCGGCGATCGGTCCTTCGCCACGCTGGCCAACCCCATCGCGGTCTTGGACGATGCGCTGGTCAACACCACCGCCTCCGCCCCGAACCAGTTTTCGCGGCGGAACATGGATTCGATCAGGAAGCCGGTCTTGAACAGCGGGCCGAAGATCATCCGTTCGGCCTCTTTGTCCGGATCATGTTCGGCATCGTGGGAAAGGCGGGTGTACTGGTTGTAGATGGGGCTCATCGGTTGGCGATGCGGGGCGCCATCGGTGAAACCGCGCGGGCTCACATCGTCCGGCACGATGGTGAGATGCGTGGCCATGGGCAGATAGCCATAGACACGCTCCCCCGTTTCGAAATCGAGATGCGCGCTGTCCTCCACCATCGCATGACCCCACATCGGCACGATTCCCCATTGCGTGCCTTCTTCGTTATCCGCCGGGAAGAAATTCCAGTATCCAAACCTGTCGCCGGCCACCGCATAGGTAACGTTGTTGGATGTGACCGCGAAACTCTCCACCTTCAGCCGGACGGTTCCATCGGGCAGCGGCGGCAAGTCGCGCGTTGCGATGCGGGCGTTCGGCAATTCCTGACGATCGACGAGGACGGCGTGTGACATGCATTTCTCCTGCTGCGCGGCGTTCGGATGGCCGCGATGGTTACGGGCTTTGTGTTTCGGTAGACCATGCGGTCGTTGAAATCGACGGGCGCGTTCGGCATTGCGCCAGCCATGCGGGCAACAGGTCCATCTGCGCGATACCTGCGCGACCCTGCGGCGTCAGCTCGACCCCGCGTATCATCGGATAGAGGAACGCGTCGGCCAAGGTGAAACCGGCGCCGGTCCATCCGCCATCCCGCTGCAATTCGCATTCCGCGAAGGACAACATGCGGGCGATGTCCGGCAGGTGTTTCTGGATCGTGCCCTCGTCCAGCGATGCACCGGCGAAGCGGTGCATGACATACGGCATGACCAGGCCATGTTCGAACAGCGGGAAGAAATAGGCGTTGCCGACCGCGATCCAGCGATCCATGATCGCACGCGCCGCAGGGTCTTGGGGCTGCAAGCCGCCGCCATTGTGCACGGTGTCGATATATTGCGCGATGGAAACCGTTTCGTACAGTTCCAGCCCGTCGATCATGACCACAGGCACTTTGCCGAAGGGATGACGGTTTTGCGGCGAATGCGCAGCCGTCGGTACGACTTCGCAAGGCAGTCCGGCCTCTGCGCAGACGATTTCCACGACCCGCACATATGTCGAAACGACCGGTCCGAAAATGCGGACCGGTCGCTCCGTCGTCAAACCCGCATCGGCATCAGCACATACAGTGCCGGGCTCTTATCGTCCTTGCGGATCAGCGTGGGAGCGCCAGCGTCGGCCAGGTGCAGCTCCACCACATCGCTGTCGATCTGGCCGAGGATGTCTTTCAGATAATTGGCGTTGAAACCGATTTCGAAACCGTCGGCACGGTATTCTGCGGCAACTTCCTCCGTCGCGGTGCCGTTGTCGGGGCTGGTGACGGACAACACGACCTTATCGTCTTCCAGACCCATCTTGACGGCACGGGTTTTCTCCGTCGCGATGGTCGCAACCCGGTCGACGCCAGCATAGAAACTACGCGGATCGATCTTCAGCAGCTTGTCGTTCCCGGTCGGGATAACACGGCTGTAATCGGGGAATGTGCCGTCGATCAGTTTCGATGTCAGCACGACCCCGCCTTCCCCGCCGAAGGTAAAGCGCACCTTGCTGGCCGAAAGATCGATCTGCACATTGCCGTCCAGCGATTCTTCCAGCAATTTGCGCAATTCGCCCACGGCTTTACGCGGTACGATCACGTCCGGCATACCATCGGCCCCGTCCGGGCGCGGCAGGGTGTATCGGGCCAACCGGTGCCCATCGGTCGCCGCCGCTTTCAGAACCGGCCCGGAATTGCCGCCGCCTTCTTCCGCGACATGCAGGAAAATACCGTTGAGATAATAACGCGTTTCCTCGGTCGAGATCGCGAAACGGGTGCGGTCGATCAGTTCGGCCAGCGTCTTGGCAGGCAGTTCGAAACTCGTCGGCAGATCGCCTTCCACGATGGTCGGAAAATCGTCCCGCGGCAGCGTCGGCAGGGAGAAACGGCTGCGCCCCGCCTTGATCGCCATGCGGTTTTCCGAGGTTTCCAGACTGACCTGGCTACCCTCCGGCAGCTTGCGCGCAATATCGAACAGGAGGTGTGCGGAAACCGTAACCGCGCCATCCCCATCGACGGATGCGGCGGCCATATTCTCCACCACCTGCAGGTCGAGATCGGTCGCCATGACTTTCACCGTCCCCGATTTGTCGGCCTCAATCAGGACGTTGGACAGGATGGGGATCGTGTTGCGGCGTTCGACCACCGACTGAACGTGTGACAAACAACGCAGCAGCGTCGCGCGTTCGATTGTGGCCTTCATCGCGTTTCCAAATCCCTGTTGCGCGCCCTCGGCCGATCGTGCCAGCCAGCGCCGGTAAAGCGAGGGCAACTCTTACCGGAGGGAAGGCATGGGGCAAGGCGCGGAGGGACGCATGGGCAGTTCGTTGGGGATAACGCACGCGGGTTCTTGCTATGTTCTTCGCATGCCCTAGAGGGGCGGTTAGCCCAACATCGCCATGCCGCCATTCACGTGCAGCGTCTGACCGGTCATGTAGCCCGCTTCCTCGGATGCGAGATAGGCGACGGCAGCGCCGATATCCGCGCCCTCCCCCATGCGGCCCATCGGGATACGGGCGTTGAGAGCATCCTTCTGCGCGTCCGGCAGGGCATCGGTCATGGCCGTGCGAATGAACCCGGGGGCGACGCAGTTCACGGTTACGCCGCGGCTCGCCAGTTCCTGCCCCAGGCTCTTGGACATGCC
>JBASAR010000231.1:0-1848 GCA_049650705.1 Pontixanthobacter sp.
GGGCGGCAGCAGTTCCCAAGATCCAACGACCGACTTTCGCGCAAGGCCGACGGCACCATTATGATCGGAGCAGGAGGATGCCAGTGATGCGGTGAAAATCAGATATTCGCTGTCGTCAGCAGGATCGCAGAAATACGCGGGATCGCGAAACGCCTTTATCTTGCCGGGTTCTCCATCCGCCTGATCGACATGCATATAATGACGGCCGTCGCTGGCCATGGACTCGACAGGGACCGACCAGTCCGCGATGCGGCCATCAGGCTTTAGCCGCCCCGTGGTTTCCACGAGCTTCTGCTGATAGCCGCCCGGTGCCGCACTGAGACCAGCCGCCGTGAAATAGAGCGTGACGCGGTCGCCTTTCAGCACCGCTGATCCAGCCCACTCCCGCTCATAGAAGCTGCCGAAGTCGGGCAGGACATCGCCCAGATCGCGGACACCATGAGGCCCCCTGTGCAGAAGCCTGATCTTCGCTTCGAAATGGCGGCGGGCCGGGTCACGCCGGTCGGGTGCAGATAGAGCCATCCACAGATCGCCATCCGCAATGGAAGGGATCGTGCCGTCTGGCGACTGGACCGGCCACATGTCCCAGAGAACGACACCGGGTATAAGCGGCTTTGCCTGCTCCTGTGTTATCAGCGGTACGGATGGATAGTCCGCCCTGCCGGGAATCACGGAAACATGGTCTGGCGTCCAGATGGATGTCACGGGATCAGACTCTGCTTTCATAGGGCAAGGGCGGTCCATAATAAGGGGATTGCGGGCCGCCCCTGTTCAGCGGTTGCAACCGTCAGAAGCTGACGCGCACGGAGGCGGACACCGTGCGGCCGTTGATCGAACGCGCCCGAACGATGTTGTTGCCTGGAATGGAGCCCTCCTCCGCCTCGGTAAAGCCGGAGACATTGAACAGGTTGTTGGCGTGCAGCGCCACTTCCAGATTTTCCATCGGGCGCACGTTAACAAAGGCATTCACCTGCGCGAAACCGGGCAGAACCAGCTGATTCGAGTCCTGTGCGAAGCTGTCCGTGGTGCCAACGATGTTCGCGCCCAGTCCGAACATCTCCGCATCATATTTCGCGGTGGCCTGATAGATGAAATCGGCCTGACGGCGCGGCGTATTGCCTTCATTGTCGGGCGAAATCGAATCTCGTTTGATTTCGGAGTCCGTATATGTTCCCGATGCCGACAGGCTGAAGCCGTTCCCGAAGGCATAGGAGCCCTCGACCTCCAGGCCCTTCGCCTCATATTCGCGGTTGAACACGCGCTGCGTCGTCGCCTCGAAATTCTGCTCTTCCGTCTCGGCATAGAATCCGGTCGCATAGACGGCGAGGCCGCCACTGCGATATTTGACGCCCAGTTCCGCCTGCTTGACGAAATCCACGGCGATGGAGTTGTCCGTCAGGCTGCCATCGACCGGGCTGACATTGCTGGCATTGAACAGCAGGCGGTCGGCGTTCGCACGGCCACCCTTGCTGTATCGTGCGAATACCGACAGATCTGGCTGAATGCGGTAGTTCACGCCAAGCGAATAGGACACATAATCATAGTCGTAATCGACCGGTGCCGGGTTCGTCAGCGGCAGAACGGAAGTCTGCACTTCAGCTGGGTCTATATTGCCATCATTATCGAAATCAAAAGACGTAACGCCAACACGTCCGCCGCCCAGGTCCGCGCCGGTGACCGTGCCTTCGGCACTACCGAAATCATAGCGGAGGCTGCCATCGACATTGAAATCGCCGAACTCGACACCGACCGACGCGAAGGGCGCGTTGGTGTTGTAATCGAGGTCATAGCTGCGGCGGCAACAATTGCCGAAAAAGGTCGCGCCGAAGCCGACGGTCCCGTTCTGCG
>JBASAR010000232.1:0-2703 GCA_049650705.1 Pontixanthobacter sp.
ATCAGGCGAGCGCGTAATCGCTTACGAACTGGTTGGTCTTGCGTTCCTGCCCGAAGGTGCTGGTCGGGCCATGGCCGGGAATGAACGTAATATCGTCGCCCAGCGGCCATAGCTTTTGCGTGATCGCATCGATCAGATCCTGATGGTTGCCCATCGGAAAGTCGGTGCGGCCGATCGATCCCTGAAACAGGACATCGCCGACGATCGCGAATTTGCTGGGCCGGTGAACGAACACCACGTGGCCGGGCGTGTGGCCGGGGCAATGTATCACGTCGAGCGTCAGATCGCCCACGGTCACCGTGTCGCCATCGTCCAGCCACCGGGTCGGTTCGAACACCCGACCATCGATCCCGTATTTCCGCCCATCATCGCCCAGCCGCGAAATCCAGAAGATGTCCGCCTCATGCGGCCCCTCGATCGGCAGGCCGAGTTCCTCCGCCAGAATGCCGCTTTCGCCGCAATGGTCGATATGCCCATGGGTAATGAGAATTTTTTCCAGCGTCACGCCGGCCTTCGCTACGCCCGCTTTCAGCTTCGCGAGGTCGCCGCCGGGATCTATCAACGCGCCTTTCATCGTGCGCGTACACCAGATCAGGCTGCAATTTTGCTGCAGGGGCGTCACCGGCATGATCGCGGCTTTCATCGGGGGGGTGGGCGTTGTGGACGTCGGCTTGCTTTCGTTCATGCAATCGGTGTGCCGGGTGACGTTCGGGAATGCAACGGTCCGCTATAGCCGTCCGCTTTTCCAGACCACCCGGCCGATGATCTCGACCTCCGCCATCGCAACCTCGACCGGGGGATAATCCGCATTCTTGCTCAGCAGCGTCAATCGCCCGCCCCCCTGCGACGCAACGCGCTTGACCAGCAGCGTGTCTTCCAGCCGTACGACATAGATGCCATCGCGAAACGCCTGAGGGGACCGGTCCACCAGCACCTCGTCTCCGGCGTTCAGCAACGGCTCCATCGAATCGCCTTCCACTGTGATGGCCGACAGATGCGCACCGTCCAGACCCTGCTCGCGCAGCCATCTGCGGGAGAAGCGGAAGCTGTCGAACGCGACCTCTTCCCCGTTTGTGCGTCCGGGGCCGGCGGAAGCGGCGATCGGGAGGCGGGGGACATCGAACCAACCCGATGGGTCGCCCGATCTGTCGTAGGAATAATCCTCCGCCGCGCCGAGTTCCGTTTCCGGCACGCCGAAGAACTGCGCAAGGATGCGGCGATCCTTCTCCTCTAGCTTCCGCGGGCTTCCCTTGCGGATAAACTGTTGGAGATACGTAGGGTTTCTACCGATCAATTCGGCAAGTTTGGCTAGCGAAATGTTCGTTTCCTGCGCCAATGCCAGCAGGCGTGTGCGGGGGTCAGCCATCGTAAGTCCTCATTGCGATAGTTTTCCCACATATACATCGTATTTTTCCCTCGACAAGTAGGATTTCGACCGCGACCTGTCGGATATCGAATCACCAAGGAGAAGGGCCGCATGTTGATCCGCCATATCGAGAAATTTCTACGCCGAACGGGAATGCCCGCGACGAAATTCGGTCGTCTCGCCACGCATGATCCGCGCTTTGTCGAGGATCTGCGCAATGGCCGCATCCCCCGCGCTCATACCGAAAGACGTGTGGAACATTTCATGAACACTTTCGAAGGAAACGCGCATGTTGGATAATCGAACCCCGCGCTCGCCCGGTGGCGGCGATGGCGTCCCCGGCAAACGCCTGCGCCGTGCCATCGAAACCATGATCGGCGCCTGCGGCGTCGTCACCCGTCATACAGAAGCGCCCTGGGCCAGTATCACCTTCGCCGGCGCGCGCCATACGCTGGAGCTGCGGTTCGAAGGCGTGGCGGGCGTCGCAGGGGGGGAAGGGTTCATCGAAGCCCTGCCCGATCATGAATTCACCCTGCCCGGTCAGATCGTGGCCGATGCAGCGATCGTCTCGGTCGATCATTCATTGCTGCCGCAACCGCTCATGATCGTTACCTGCGAACTGTTGCTGCTGCACGATGCGTAGATCAGTATCCCCGCACAAGATCGAACACAGGTGCGATCGGTTCGCCCGCAGCATATGCACGCAGATTGGTGACGAAGCGTTCGGCCGATCGGCGGTACATCGAGGTCTGCGCCCGGCCCGACAGGTGCATGGTGATATGCGCGGTGTCGATCTGCCATAAAGGATGATCGGCGGGAAGCGGTTCGGGCGTGGTCACGTCCAACATCGCCCCGCCGATCGCCTTGCCCTCCAACGCCGCGACCAGGGCAGGCTGATCGATCACCGATCCACGCGCGACGTTGATGACGACCGCACTGTCCTTCATCGCCGCCAGCTCCGCCGCGCCGATCATGTGTTCGGTTTCGGGCGTGGCCGGTACGGCGAGGATGACCCAATCGAATTCCCCCAGCCGTGCGCGCCATTCATTCGGCGACAACGCGCCGTCCGCCGCAGTCCGCCGTACGGGCACGACCTCCACTCCGAACGCTTCCAGCCGCGGCTTCACCCGGCTGCCGATCGCGCCATAGCCGAGCAGCAGGGCGCGCGTCCCCGCCAGTTCCAGCTTGCCGGGCGAATCCATCAGCCAATCGTGCTTGTCCTGCGCGCGCACCACGGTGCGGTAATCCTTGGCGATGTTGAGCATCCCCATCACGACATATTCCGCGATCGCATTCGCGTTGATGCCCGCCCCGTTGGTGATGCGTGTGCCGCGCGC
>JBASAR010000233.1:0-5277 GCA_049650705.1 Pontixanthobacter sp.
CGCGAACTGAACGATCGACGCGGTCGTGGATCACATCGCCGAAATGCCACCGTCCAGTTTTATCTCGGCACCCGTCATGAAACGGCTTTCATCGCTGGCGAGATAAAGGACGGCATTGGCGATATCATCGGGTTCGCCCACGAATTTAAGCGGAATCTGCCGTGCCAGCTTGTCCAGCAGCACCTGCTTTTCGATCCCCGCATGTTCCGCCGTGCCATCCAGGATCGGGGTGTCGACGAAAGTGGGATGAATGGAGTTGCAGCGGATTTTCATATTTTTCTTTGCGCAATGCAGCGCGATCGATTTGGAAAGCATCCACACGGCCGCCTTCGACGCATTATAAGCAGGCATCGTGTCGCTGGCGATCAATCCAGCGATAGACGATATGTTCACGATCGATCCCGGTGCATGGTCCCGCATCAGCGGCAAGGCCTTCTGACACCCGTGAAAGATCGAATCCACATTGACCGAGAAACACCGCTGCCAATCGGCGAAATCGCAGCTTTCGATGTTGCCCGCGACCCCGATGCCGGCATTATTGACCAAGACATTGAGGCCACCGAGCTGTTCGCGCGCCATATCGATTGCCTTGTCCCAATCTTCGGGCACGGTCACATCATGGGCAATGCCGTAAGCGCTATCGGCGCCGAACGCGTTGCAGATCGCCGCGGCGGTGTCTTGCGCGCCCACGCCGTTCACATCGGTGCACAGAACGCGTGCGCCTTCGCGCGCCAGCATCGTGGCATGGGCACGCCCCAGCCCCTGCGCCGCGCCGGTGATCAACGCCATTTTGCCCTGTACCCGTCCTGCCATATCAATTCTTTCCTGTAAGATATCCGCCCATCAAGATCGCCAGCCTCACATCGACCGCATGGCCCTGCGCCCGCCAGTCGGCGACGAATTGGCCAAGTTCAGTGAGCTTTACCCGATGGACGCGAATGTCCTCGCCTGCCGTGCCGCCGCCGTCGCCGATCTTGGTAAGACCGTGCGCGCGCAACAGGGTAAAGCTTTCGCTGACCATCCCGGGGCTCGAATAGAATTCGCCAAGATTGTCCATCCGCGCAGCAGTGTAGCCGGTTTCCTCCTCCAGCTCGCGCATGGCGGCCGTCTCGGCGCTTTCGCCCGCTTCGCCATCATCGTCCCCAATCAGGCCGGCGGGAATTTCGAGGCTGCGTTTGGAAAGCGGTACGCGATATTGATCGACCAGCAGGACATGCCCGTCCTCGATCGCAATGATGGCAGCGGCACGGATATTACGCGCGCGCCCGACATATTCCCACCGGCCGCGTTGCAACGTGGTGATGAAGCGGCCTTCCCACATGACGCGTTCGGGCTTGTCGGCGTCTGGATCGGTGGGTGCATGCATGTTGTTACCTAAACCTCGATCAGGCGGTCTGGCAATTCGTTCCGGTCGTCATCGGCGCGGGGGAAGTGTTCAGACAGGATTTCGCCCACGTCGCGGACCCCGGCGGCCATCCCTTCTGCAATACGGCCCTGTTTGATTTCGACCAGCATGTCCGCCATCGCTTCACCCCATACTTCGGCAGGCACCTTCGCGGCGATCGGTTCGTCGGCGATGATTTCCGCGCGATGTTCGCGCATGGAAAGATAGATCAGCACGCCGGTGCGGCCATGCGTGCGGCGTTCCGCGCCGACTTTGAAAAGGGCAATTGCGCGGGCGTGGGCACGGTCGGTCTTGATCCGGCCGGGGATCATCGCGAATTTTATCGGTGGGATCAGCTGGAGGAGGCCGATGATCAGAAACCAGAATATCGCCGCCCCGGTCGCCATCGAGAATATCTCGGATGGCGACCACCGTGTGTTCCAGCCACCATGCAAACCGGCATAGGTGTCCAGCACGAAATCGGGAAATATGGCGCACAGGGTCAGCGTCAGGAATGCGGCCAGGATTGCCCACGCGAAGGCAACGTCGCTGTAGCCATCCGACCGGTCGGCCAGCACGGTGACGATCTCTCCCGAAGTTTGCAGTTCCGCCTCGGCGACCGCGTCGGTCACGATGCGGTGATCGCTATCGCTGAGGTAAGCCATCCTACCAACTGCCCCCGGCGCCGCCGCCGTTGAAGCCGCCGCCCCCGCCGCCGAACCCGCCGAAGCCGCCCCCACCGCCGAAGCCTCCACCCCCGCCGAAGCCCCCGCCGCCGAAATCATTGCCGCCGGACAGGCCGCGCGCGACCGCTTTGCCTGCTTCCCACAGGATGATGTCGCCGACCACGCCCGCACCGGTCAGCCCGCCGCGCCTGCCCCGTCCGCCCTTGAAGCGCCTTCGCTTGCCCCCGCCGAGCATGGGCAGGACGAATATGCCGAGCAACAGGATGAACCAGAAGATCGAGCTGATGGGAAAGCCCTGCTCGCCCCGTACCTGCGCATCGGCCGCCGCTTCCGCTGCCGCGATGGCTTCCGCTTGGGCCGGGTCGACATCCAGACGTTCGATGATGCCCGCCACGCCCGCCGCGATACCGCCGGCATAGTCGCCGTCCCTGAAACGCGGGACGATAACATTGCGGATGATGCGTCCCGTCGAAATATCGGTGAGCGTACCTTGGGTGCCGCGCGCGGTGGTGATGTGGATCTCGCGGTCGTTCGGCGCGACCAGCATCAAAACGCCTTCTTCGGTTTCGGCGCTGCCGATGCCCCATTCTTCGGCCAGATCGCGGGTATAGACGTCGATCGGTTCGCCATTCAGATCGTTCACCGTGGCGACGATGATCGCCCGCCCGGTATCGCGAATATAGCTGCGTAGCTGTTCGTCGAGCTGCGCTTCCGTCGCGGGGTCGATGATATTTGCCCCATCGAGGATCGGGCCGTCTGGCCGATCGGGATAGGTTTGCGCGCGCGCGCCATCGAACGGTAACAGACCCGCCATCAAGGCGGCTATCATGACCATCGTCACCCACGCAAGCCGCATCGAACGGCGCCTTTCGTGCAGCGCGATCGTCAATTCGAATTATTCGGATCGATGCCGCCGAAATCCGCATCGGGTGCCGTCTGCGCGCCCGGTTCGGCGGTAAAGTTTTCCATCCGCTCCGCCCCATGGATGATGTTCGCCCCGATGCTGGAGGGGAAAGTGCGGATTTCGGTGTTATAGTCTCGGACCGCTTCGTTATATTTGTCGCGCGCATTCGATATGCGGTTCTCGGTGCCCTCCAGCGCGACCATGAGATCGGCGAAGCGCCCCTGGCTCTGCAGTTCGGGATAGTTTTCGACGACTGTGCGCAACTGGCCCAGCGCCTGCGTCAACTGGTTCTGCGCGCCCTGAAACTTGGCGAATTCTTCCGGATCCGAAAGATCGTCCGTCGTCACGTTGATGGCCGTGGCCCGCGCACGCGCCTCGGTCACGTTGGTGAGAACTTCGGTTTCGGCGCCGGCAGCCGACCGGACGGTCGCGACCAAATTGGGAATGAGGTCGGCCCGGCGCTGATACGCGCTTTGCACGTCGGCCCATTCGGCTTTGGCCGCTTCTTCTTTCGTCGGGACGGAGTTGATGCCGCAGGCGCTCAAACCAAAAGCAGCGAAGGTCAACAGTGCGACATTCTTCATATTCGACAGACCCATACCAACCATACTCCCGCAAAAACCCATGCGACATGACGCCGCAACCATGCCGCCGATCTAGCATGGCGCGAAACGTATTCAATAGCGTGCGCCGCGGAAAGCTTGGCAATCGTGTTTCAGGCGGGCAGGGAGCCCTGCGACGATCGAGACAATCGAAGGAAACGCGCATGTTGAACGAATTCAAGGAATTCATCGCCAAGGGCAACGTCATGGAACTGGCCGTGGCGGTCATCATCGCCGGCGCGTTCGCGGTGATCGTATCGTCGATGACGGACGACATCATCATGCCGGTGGTCGGCATGGTGGTGGGCGATGTCGATTTCAGCGCACAGTACATCGTGTTGAGCGGCGACGTTCCCGAAGGCACGTCGCTGGTCGCCGCGCGGGAGGCGGGGGCGAATGTACTGGCCTATGGCGCCTTCGTGACCGCGGTGCTGAATTTTCTGATCCTGTCTTTCATCATTTTCCTGATGGTCCGCTACGTGAACAAGGTGAAGGCACGGATGGACGGCCCGGCGGAAGCGGAAACCCCGGCCGAGGCGACGGAAATCGAATTGCTGACGGAAATCCGCGACAGCCTGAAGCGGCGCGAATTGCCGTAACGTCTTCCGTCTGCGAACAATACACTTCACATTAAGCGGGCATTCCCTATGTAGAGAGTGCCCGTTTCGGCGGGCTATGGTGATAAATTGCGATGTGCAATAGGCACAACGGACCCGGGGGCAGTACCCGGCGGCTCCACCACAACCTGCCTTTCGGGGGCGGTTATGACGGGGCCGAACTAGGATCGACGTGTGTTGAAAAGCATTGTTTTTGCCCGGGTTGAGAATCCCCGTAAAAAGCTCATTTTCATAAGTGCAAACGATAACGACGCACTCGCTCTCGCAGCGTAATTCGAAGGCCTAGCGGCCTGACTTTACAATGCCTAAGCGCGGTTGGACCGACCGGGCAACAGAACGGATACCGGGGGCCCGAGGGGGGGCCTAGCAACAGAACCCCCCTCATTTATCGAGGCTTGAGTGCGCGGTTTCCGTTGTGAGAATTACGGTTTTCCGACATCAACGTAGCTCGCCAGCAACAGAAACCCTCGCTTAATGTCGGATCGTTGGGGCCCGACATCGGCATCGCCAACGTCTTGCTAGGTCGATTGTGTGGCGAGTTCGTCGGCTTCCTGTTTTTCCCGTTCCATCCGCAGACAGTCGAGTATCTTTGCGCCCGCGAGGAACACCGCGCCGGTTGTCGCCAGGAACAGCATTCGCCCGGTCCAGCCCGGGAACTGCACCAGATAATGCGCGCCGCGCGCCGTGCAGCCGAGCGCCAGGGCGTAGATAATCAGATAGGCTTCGACCTTGGTCTTGATGACAAACAATCGGCCAATCTTGTGGAACATGCATACCCTTTCGCGTTAACCATGCCGTACGCGAATCCCGTGCCAATGGCGGCGCGGTGCGGGTGGGAACGGTTAATGAGGTTTGCAGTGTAACGCCGCCCGACGCCGGGTCCAGTGCGTTAACCTTGTGTTAGCATCAATTCTTCAAGATCGAGCGCTTGCAGCAGTGTCGATCGCGCCTGCATGACGGTTTCAGCCAAGGCCGCATCGCCGATCTGTCCGGGTTCGATCGACTGCGGCCAATGATCGGCGACGACATTTCCGATCGTCTCCACCGTTCGATCGTTCAGCATAAACCGTGGATCGACCGTCGC
>JBASAR010000234.1:0-13397 GCA_049650705.1 Pontixanthobacter sp.
TCGTGTCCAACATTCCGGGTGAAACGCGCACGTTGCCACTGGCGATCTATACCCAATTGCAGACGCCGGGCGGAGAAGGGGCGGTGACCCGGCTCGTCCTTATCGCGGTCATCGTGTCGCTCGCGGCCTTAATGGCGAGCGAATGGCTGGTGCGGCGATCGGCGGGGCGTGACATGCATGTCGTTTGACTGTGCGATCACGCATCGCATCGGGGGGCGCGATATTGGGATGGCGATGCGTAGCGATACGCCCCTCATCACCCTGACCGGCCCATCCGGCACCGGGAAAACCACCATGCTGCACTGCCTTGCCGGGCTGCTGCGCCCCGAACGTGGGCATATCATAATCGGCGGCAGGACGCTGTTCGATGCCGGGAATGGTATCGATGTTCCGCCCCACCGCCGCGCCTGCGGCTACGTTTTCCAGGATGCAAGGCTGTTTCCCCATCTCGACGTGCGCGATAATCTGCGGTTCGCGAAGCCTTCCGCGCCGCCGCCCATGGGGTTCGACGATGTCGTCGCCTTGCTCGACATCGAGCATTTGTTGGGCCGCAAGCCTGCAAAACTATCGGGCGGCGAAACGCGTTTGGTGGCGATCGGGCGTGCATTGCTGTCGGCGCCGGACTATCTTCTGCTCGATGAACCGCTTGCCTCGCTCGACCCGGAACGGGCGGAGCCGGTGCTGATCGCCCTAATGCGGCTCCGCGACGACACGCCTATCCCGATCATGCATGTCAGTCACGATGCGGCCGAAATCGCGCGACTTGGGGGTGGATCGATCGCGCTGGACAGCACGCCCATGCCAGCTACCGTCGGATCGATCAGACCGTAGCCACCCAAAGGACAGTCCATGCCGATCACGCTTCACGACGCCATCGTACCCACCCGCCTGCGGACCATCGCGGCGATGCGAACGCTGGTCGATCGGGCAGAGCGATGGTGTACGGAGAAGGGGGAGCCGGCATCGGCCATTATCGATGCGTCGCTCGCCGACGACATGTGGGCATTCGGTTGGCAGATCAATTCGGTATGGATGCACAGCGCCCATGCGTTGGACGCCGCGATGCGCGGAACGTTCGAGCCGAATTTCAGCGACATTCCCGCGGATTTCGACGCCTGCCGGGCCAAGCTCGATCGCGCCCGCGATGGCTGCGCGGCTTGCGACGCCGATAAGCTGGAGGCCCGATGTGATGCGAATATCGATTTCGTAATGGGCGGCAAGACCCGCATGAGTTTTACAGGGCAGGATTTTCTGATCGGATTCAGCAACCCCAATTTCTTCTTCCATGCGACCACCGCCTACGACATCTTGCGCATGAAGGGTCTGGACATCGGTAAGCGCGATTATCTGGGTGCATTGCCCATTAAAGGATAGAACCCCGTACCGGCCAACGCTACGCACCCGGCATGGCTTATTCTACCCGCTTTGTTCGCTCGGCCTTTTTTAGTCGCACCCCGCTCATGGCCGCCATGTTCGTGACCGGGCTATGTCTGACGGCTCCAGCGAATGCCGAATTGCCTGACCCTGTGCGTGCGATGATCGACGCCGCGATTGCAGGCGGCGAACCTGAACAGGTCGCCACGATTATCGCCTTCGCACGGCAGACCAATCCCGATGAAACCGCAGCATTGGACCAGATCGAAAGCGACTATGCCGCGCTGCAGGATCGGCGGCAGGCCGAACGCGCCGCCGCACGGAAAGAAGAGATTCGCACGGCCGGCCTGCTCGAGAATTAGTCGGGCGAAGGCGAGGTGGGCGCATTTCGTGCAACCGGCAATAGCGACAATATCGGCGTGACGGTGGGCTTCGAAGTGATCCGCAAGGGCATCGACTGGCGACATAAGCTGAACGCGCTTGCCGACTATCAGCAGACCGATGGACGAACGACGCGCGAGCAGCTGCTGGTCGCGTACGAACCGCAATACAGCCTGGACGATTCGATCTTCCTTTACGGATTGGGCCAATTGGAACGCGATCGATTTCAGGGGTTCGCCAACCGCCTGTCATTGTCCGGCGGCGTCGGATACCGGCTTATCGAAACGGACGATATTCAGTTATCGGTGAAGGGCGGCCCCGCGTACCGGCGGACGAATTTCATCGATGGCGGCACGGAAAGCCGGTTGGCCGCATTGGCCGCGCTCGATTTCGATTGGCAATTGGCGGAAAACATCGCGTTTACGCAGGATGCCAATGCGTTTCTGCAATCGGGCAACAGTACTTTCGTATCGAATACCGGCCTCAAGGCGGGGTTGGGCGGCGGCCTGTCTGCGCGCATCGCCTATGCGGTCGAATATGACACGAACCCGCCACTGGACGCCGTCAGTGTCGACACGCTGACCCGGTTCACATTGGTTTACGGGTTTTAGCCGGGGATCAGACTACGCGCGCGCAAACCAGATCGTATGGCGCGGCCCCTTATTGTTGGGCCGGGCACGCACTTCCTGCACATCGACCGCGAAGCCCGCTTTTTCCAGCCGGCGGGTGAACCGGGGATCGGCGGCAGCGGACCAGATCGACAGGACGCCGCCCGGCGCCATGGCTGCGCGCATTTCGCGTAGGGATTTGGGCGAATACAGAACATCGTTTTCAGGTCGGACCAACCCATCCGGCCCGTTGTCGACATCGAGGAGAATGGCATCGAACTGCGGGCGCATCCCGTCCGCCGCTTCCCCGATGGGGTCGGCCACGTCGGTCATTTCGAGTATCAGGCGCGGATCGGCCAGGCATTCACCGGTATGGTGCGCCATCGGTCCTCTCGCCCATGCCAGTATCTCCGGCACCAGTTCGGCCACCACGACCTTCGCGGCGGGCGGCAGTCGGCGCAGCGCGGCGCGCAGGGTGAAGCCCATGCCATAGCCGCCGATCAGCATCACCGGCCCGTGCTCGATCGCCTTGTCCGCCATCCGGTCGATGGTCAGTTCGGCCAGCTGTTCTTCCGAAAACTGCATGCGGGTCGACATCAGCTCGTTACGGCCCACCACGATCATGTGGTCGCGGCCATGCGCGATCAGCTGCAATTCGGCGCCCTCCCCGCTGTCGCTCGGCACACGGGCGGTATCGATCAGTTTGCGTTCGAGCATGGGGCGGGCCTAAACGATCTCGTCTTCGTCGAATAGTGGATCGGTATAGGCGGCATCTTCGAGCGCGCTCAATCGGTCCTCCGCCGTGCCCGGGACCTGCACTTCCGCAATGTGGATCAGCGCGTCACCCTGATTGACGACGGGCAGCATGCTCGCCCCGATGATCAGGCCGGGGATCGGTGTGCGGACATAGATATCGTCCATCCCGAACGGGTCCGATATGGTGCCGACGATCTCGTCCGTCGTGGCGAAGGCACCAGTCTTCTTCGCGGCACGAAAGATGCCCCCTTCCGGCGCGCGCAGCCATTTCGATCGTTTGCTCTGAATAGAGCGCGCGGCGGGGTCTTTCTGATACGGCACATTCATATCGAGATCGGCCATCACGCGCAGAATGCCTTTCACACCGACGCGAATGCCCAATTCGTCGAACCGCAGTGCCTCCCCCGCCTCCAGCAGCAGGATGTCGCAATCATGGTCGGCGGCGGTCTGGCGCAGCGATCCTTCGCGCAGCGGCGAGGTGATGATGGCCGGTGCGCCGAACAGCTGCGCCAGCAACTCCGCGCGCGGACGCCCTTCGCTGATGCGAATTTGCGGCAGGTTCGTGCGGTGCAGTCCGGCGGAATGCAGGTCGATGCCGAAATCGCTCCGCTTGATGATTTGTTCGGTGAAATGATGCGCCAGCTGCGACGCCAACGACCCGCGTGCCGCACCGGGGAAGCAGCGGTTGAGGTCGCGCCGGTCGGGCAAATAGCGTTCGCGCGCGATGAAGCCGTAAGCGTTGACGATGGGAATGCACAGCAGCGTACCGGCGATGCGTTTGGGCGATACGGATTTCAGCAACCGGCGAATGATCTCGACCCCGATGATCTCGTCCCCGTGCACGCCGCCGCTGACGAACAGGACCGGGCCGGGCTTGCGCCCATGGATAACACGCACGGACAGGTTGATTTCGGTGTGGGTGGACAGGCGGCTGACCGGGATATCGATCGTCTGACTGGTGCCCGGTGCAATGGAATGTCCGCCGATTTCGAATGGGGGCACAGGTTCGGGTTTGAGCACAGATTGGGGCGCAGATTTGGGCACAGGCAGGCTTTCGCTTTGTTCGGATCGGCGCGGTGCACCTTACCCGATCGGGGTCAAAGCGAAAGGGCGCGGCGCGGAACGAATGCCCTTCGCCCATGGTTGATCCGTTATAACCCACATAAAGGAAAACCCGATGCAAACTCTCGCATACGGCGCCAAGGAAGCCGGCGCCGATCTCATTCCCATGACATTCGAACATACCGACCCCCGCGCCGGCGAAGTCGCCATCGACATCACCCACTGCGGCGTGTGCCATTCGGACCTTCACCAGGTGAACGACGATTGGGAAAACACCGTCTGGCCCTGCATTCCGGGTCACGAAATTGTCGGCACGGTCGTGTCCGTCGGCAAAGGCGTATCGCGTTTCAGCGAAGGCGACACGGTCGGCGTAGGCTGCATGGTCAATTCGTGCCAGCAATGCGAACAATGCAAGATGGGCGACGAGCAATATTGCACAGGCCCGAAAAGCGCGACGCTGACCTATAATGGTCCCAAGAAGCCGGACGGTACCAATACCTATGGCGGTTATTCGACCGGTATTGTCGTGCGGGAAGAATTCGTGCTCGCCATACCCGATGCCATCGATCGGCAGGATGCCGCGCCGATCCTGTGCGCGGGTGTGACGACCTACGAACCCATGAAATATTACGATCTGAAAGAAGGCCAGACGCTGGGCGTCGCGGGGATCGGCGGACTAGGCCATATGGCGGTGCAGATCGGCAAGGCGATGGGCGCGAAGGTCGTCGCATTGACCACCAGTGCCGAGAAGAGCGAAGCGGCACGGGACATGGGCGCCGACGAAGTCATCGTGATGGACGATGAAGACGCGCTGGAGGGCCATGCTCAAAGCCTCGATCTGCTGGTCAACACCATCCCGTACAAGCACGATCTCAACCCCTATATCGCGCTGATGAAGCCGAAAGGGAATATCGCGGTAGTCGGCAATTTCCTCGGCTTCGACGATCTCGATACCGCGACCATGGTGTTTCAGCATGTCGGCATGACCGGTTCGCTGATCGGCGGGATCGAGCGCACTCGCGAGGTGCTGGCACTGTGTGCGAAACATGGCATCCGCCCGCGAACGGAGCGCATTGCGATGAAAGATATCGGCGATGCCTTCACGCGGATGAAGGAGGAAGATGTACGGTTTCGGCAGGTGATCGATATGGAAAGTCTGAAAGCGGACAACGATGCCCAGTCGAACGCAGAAACCGTAACCGATCCGGTGCGCGGTGAGGTGGTCGGCCGGTAGAGCCGCACAGCTTTTCCGAGCTTACAAAAAAGGGGCCGCGTATCGAACGCGACCCCTTTTTTTGTCTATCGTTACGAAGGGTTAGTCCTTCAGGAAGTCCGGCATCTGGGCATCGCCGCCGCCGACGCTGTCGTTGCCGCCATCGCGGTTGCCGCCACGGCCTCCACGATCGCCGCCCCGATCACCACCGCGTCCGCGGCCGCCACCATCACGGCCCCCATCACGACCGCCGCCACGGGGGCGACGATCGCCGCCGTCACGACCACCACCGCCACCGCGCGGCTTGCTTTCGCGCGGTGGGCGGCTGTCTTCCAGTTCCTCGCCGGTTTCCTGATCGACGACCCGCATCGACAGGCGGACCTTGCCGCGCTGATCGATTTCGAGGACCTTGACCTTTACGGCCTGGCCTTCGGACACGACGTCGCTCGGTTTCTCGACCCGCTCTTCCTTCATCTCGGAAACATGGACCAGACCGTCCTTGCCCCCCATGAAGTTCACGAACGCCCCGAAATCGACGATATTGACGACTTTGCCGTCATACACCTTGCCGACTTCGGCTTCTTCGGTGATGCCTTCGATCCACTTGCGCGCGGCATCGATCTGCGATGCGTCGGAGGACGAGATCTTGATCGTGCCTTCGTCGTCGATATCGACCTTCGCGCCGGTTTCCGCGACGATTTCGCGGATGACCTTGCCGCCGGTGCCGATAACGTCGCGGATCTTCGATTTGTCGATCTGCATCGTTTCGATACGCGGGGCATGCTGGCTGACTTCGCCGCGGGCATTGCCCAGCGCCTTGTTCATTTCGCCAAGAATATGCGCGCGACCTGCTTTCGCCTGTTCCATCGCGGTTTGCATGATTTCCTTGGTGATGCCGGCGACCTTGATGTCCATCTGGAGCGAGGTGATCCCGCTTTCCGAACCGGCCACCTTGAAGTCCATGTCGCCCAGGTGATCCTCGTCACCCAGAATGTCGGACAGCACGGTGAATTCGTCGCCTTCCAGGATCAGGCCCATCGCGATACCCGAAACGGGGCGTTCGATCGGCACACCGGCATCCATCATCGACAGGCACCCGCCGCATACGGTCGCCATGGAGGACGATCCGTTGCTTTCGGTGATGTCGGACAGAATACGGATGGTATACGGAAAATCTTCCGCTGATGGCAACACGGGGTGCAGCGCACGCCATGCCAGCTTACCATGGCCGGTTTCCCGGCGACTGGTAAAGCCGAACCGTCCGACTTCGCCGACCGAATAGGGCGGGAAGTTATAGTGCAGCATGAAGTTGTTGTACGACAGACCTTCCAACCCGTCGATCATCTGTTCGGCGTCTTTCGTGCCGAGCGTGACCGTACAGATCGCCTGCGTTTCGCCGCGCGTGAACAACGCCGAACCGTGCGTACGGGGCAGCAGGCCGACCATCGCTTCGATCGGGCGAACTTCGTCCGTCTTGCGTCCATCGATCCGCTGACCATCCTTCAGGATGGCACCGCGCACGATTTCGGCTTCCAGTTTCTTGACCGCTTTGTTAGCGGACATCTGGGTCTGGCCGTCTTCGTCGGCATAGGCTTCCTTCGCCTTGGCCCGCGCCGCATTCAACGCGTCGGAACGCTGCGACTTGTCGGTCAGCTTGTAGGCGGCGGCGATGTCGTCACCGATCACTTTGCGCAGCTTTTCCTTCATGTCGGCGGTATCGTCGGATGTTGCGATGTCCCACGGTTCCTTCGCCGCCTGCTCGGCCAGGTCGATGATCGCGCCGATGACCTTCTTGCTTTCGTCATGGGCGAACATGATGGCGCCGAGCATTTCTTCCTCGGTCAGTTCCTTCGCTTCGGATTCGACCATCATTACGGCATCCTGCGTCGCCGCCACCACGAGGTCGAGGCGGCCGTTTTCGCCCAGCGCATCGGTGGTGCTGGGGTTCAGGACGTAATCGCCATCGGTAAAGCCGACGCGTGCCGCGCCGATCGGACCCATGAAAGGCAAGCCCGAGATGGTCAGTGCGGCGGAGGCGGCGACCATGGCGACGATATCCGGCTCGGTTTCGCCATCATAGGACAGAACCTGGCAGATCACGTTGATTTCGTTGTAGAAACCTTCGGGGAACAGCGGGCGTACGGGGCGATCGATCAGGCGGCTGGTCAGCGTTTCCTTTTCGGTCGCGCGGCCTTCACGCTTGAAGAAGCCACCGGGAATGCGTCCGGCTGCGGAAAATTTTTCCTGATAGTGCACGGTCAGCGGGAAGAAATCCTGCCCTTCGCGCACGGATTTGGCGGCGGTCACGGCGCATAGCACCACGGTTTCGCCATAGGTGGCCAGAACGGCGCCGTCTGCCTGACGGGCGATCTGTCCGGTTTCGAGCGTGAGGGTTTTTCCGCCCCATTCGATCGATACGGTTTTCTTGTCGAACATGTATTTTCCTTTTGACCCGGCCGCCCAATGCAGGCCGAGGGTTTTCTGATTGCGGATTGCCCGGCCCGCACCGGTTCGGGACTGTGATCGCCCCAGAGGATACGCCGCCGGATGCGGCGCGGCCCCATAAGGAAACGGCCCCCAACCTGGAGCCGTTCCTGTAATCGTTATTTACGCAGACCCAGTTTCTGGATCAGATCGTTATACCGGCCGATGTCGATCTTCTTGAGATAGGCCAGCAAACTGCGACGTTTGTTGACCATGGTCAACAAACCGCGGCGCGAATGGTTGTCTTTATGATTGGACTTGAAATGGTCCGTCAGATTGCGGATGCGGGTCGTGAGGATGGCGACCTGAACTTCGGGCGAACCGGTGTCGCCGTCGCTCTGGCCGTATTCCTTGATTACGTCCTGCTTCTCGCTTGCGCTGATCGTCATTATATTGTCACTCCGCGACATCGTGAAGATTGAAACCCCGCACGATTTTCACCGTGCCGTCGGTAAGCTCGACCAAAGCCACGGGAACGTCCCCGTGCATGGCGCAATAGAGCCCGTTCGATTGGGGCTGCCCGGTCAAGATCCGGCCCTGTCGGACCGCCGCTGCCTGTTCGGGCGTGAAGGTGAGAACCGGGATGTCGTCCAGCCCTGCCTCCAATGGCAGCATCGCATCTTGAAGCTGTGCGCCCTTGCCGATTGCGTTCAATCTGTCCAGCGAAATCGCCTGCGTTTCATCGAACGGACCCGCTTTCGTGCGGCGCAGATACGTGACATGCCCCACGGTTCCCAACGCGTGGGCAATGTCGCGCGCCAAGCTGCGGATATAGGTTCCCTTTGACACATGCGCGGTCAGGGTGACCGCATCGGCCAGTTCAAGCGGCGCGCCGGGATCATAAGGGTCCGGGCGGCCGGTAGTGGTCTGGAAGGCGGATGTAACCCCGTCATTCCCGCGAACACGGGAACCCGTGGTTTCCGGGTCAGCATCTTGTAAATCTGGGTCCCCGCGTTCGCGGGGATGACCTTGCGTGAGAGAGTAAACCGTCACCCGCCGCGTTTTCAGTTCCACATCTTCGCCTGCCCGCGCACGGTCGTAGGCGCGTTTCCCATCGACCTTGATCGCGGAGAATGCCGGCGGCACCTGATCCTGTTCACCCTCGAAATGTTCGAGGATCGCCGCCACTGCGGCCATCGGCGGGCGGCGGCCGGAGGTGCGGATCACCTCACCTTCGCAGTCGAGGGTCGATGTCTGCTCCCCGAACTGCACCGTAAATTCGTAAATCTTGCTCGCATCCAGCATCCGGCCGGCCAGCTTCGTCGCTTCGCCCAACGCAATCGGCAGCACGCCGTGCGCAAGCGGATCCAGCGTGCCGCCATGGCCGACTTTCGTCTTCGCATAACCCGCCTCGCGCAGGTTGCGCTTCACCGCCGCCACTGCTTGCGTCGAACCGAGGCCCGGCGGCTTGTCGAGGATGATCCAGCCATTGGGCGCGGGTTTGGGAGAAAATGCCATCGTCCCGCCCTAGCCAAATGCCGCCCATACCGCCAAGCCTTTGGCGATGACGAACGCTTCCCCGACCCCCGCCGAACTCACTGCCGAACCCACCGCCGAACCAACCACCCCATACGATCTGCTGGTCATCGGGGGCGGCATCAATGGCGCTGGCATCGCTCGCGACGCGGCGGGGCGCGGGGCGAAAGTCATGTTGGTGGAGAAGGACGATCTGGCCAGCCACACATCATCGGCCAGCACCAAACTGGTGCATGGGGGCCTGCGCTATCTTGAACAATATGACTTTCGTCTGGTGCGCGAGAGCCTGATCGAGCGGGAACGCTTGTTGAATATCGCACCGCATATCATCTGGCCGATGCGGTTCATCCTGCCGCACGACAAGGGGCTGCGGCCCGCATGGATGCTGCGGCTGGGCCTGTTCATCTACGACCATATCGGCGGGCGCAAGCTGTTGCCCGCGACGCAAACGGTCGATCTGCGGCAGCCGGGGTTGGCCGGTATCCTGCAGGACCGGCTGGTCAAGGGTTTCGCCTATGCCGACTGCTGGGTGGAGGACGCGCGGCTGGTCGTTCTGAACGCGCTCGACGCGGCCCTGCACGGGGCGGATATTCGTACGCGAACAGCCTGCACGGCTTTGCACCGGGAGGGCGGGTTGTGGCACGCCGATCTTGCATCGCCCGATGGCGCCACGGCCACCGTAACCGCCCGCGCCGTCATCAACGCGGCGGGCCCATGGGTCGATGACGTGCTGAACCGCGCCAATCCAGGCTCGCGCCATGAAAATCTGCGATTGGTGAAAGGAAGCCATCTGATCTTTCCCCGGCTGTATGACGGCGATCACGCCTACATCTTCCAGAATGGCGACGGGCGGATCGTGTTCGCGATCCCGTACGAGGGTGCGTTCACGCTGGTGGGGACGACCGACGTCGCCTTCGAAGGCGATCCGGGCGACATCGCCATATCCGATGCGGAGAGCGCCTATATCTGCGATGCCGTGAACGAATATCTCACCCAGCCGGTGACGCCCGCCGATGCCGTGTGGAGCTATGCCGGGGTGCGCCCTTTGTACGAAGATCATTCGGCAAAGAATTCCACCGTCACGCGCGATTACACGTTCGATCTCGACGCACCGGACGGACAGGCACCGATCCTGTCCATCTTCGGCGGCAAGATCACCACATTCCGCAAACTGGCCGAACATGCGCTGGCCAAACTCGTACCATTGGGGATCGTGAAGGATGCCCCGTGGACCGAGGGGTCCGATTTACCGGGAGGGGGTTTCGATCCGTCCGGTTTCCCTTCCTTCGTCGATCGGATGTGCTCACTTTATCCCTGGGCGGATCGCGTATGGATGCGGCGCGTGTGCCGGGCCTATGGCAGCGAAGCGCAAATCTGGTTGGCCGATGCGAAGTCCTACGACGATCTTGGCGATGCGTTCGCCGCGGGCCTGACCGAAAGCGAGATTATCCACCTCCTAGGGCGCGAATACGCGCTGACGGCAGACGATATTCTTTGGCGCCGCACCAAGCTGGGCCTGCATATGACGGTTGAGGAACGCGCGAAGGTTCACGACTGGATCGAAACGCTGAATCTACCCCGCGGATTGACGAAATGGATCGAAGGGACACCCTGACTATCGGCGTAGGCAGTTCGCCCGAACGTCGTTTAAAACAGGCCGGCAACCCATTCGGCCACCGCGATGTAATGGTTCATCACCCACGATACCGGCGGCAGCACCACATTTTCGACGATGCCGAGTTCCGGCGCGAACCAGCTCAACGCGACGATCGGTAATAGAAGGAACATACCCAGCGACCGAAGCGAGCCGTATCGTTTTGCCAGTTTGGGCGGCAACAGCCCTTCCACGATATGCGATCCATCGAAGGGCGGGATCGGCAGCAAATTGAACAGCGCCAGAAAAATATTGATAAGTATGAAATACTGAATGCCGTCGAGGAACGTCGCGAACCCATCCGATGATGGCCCCTCGGTCGTGCCGACCAACCCGCCCAGGACGATCGCGCCGACCAGCGCGAGCAGAAAATTCATCGCCGGTCCCGCTGCGCCGACCGCCATCATACCGTAGCGGGGATTGTTCAACCGATCCTTCCTGACCGGCACCGGCTTCGCCCAGCCGAAGATCGGACCCTGCGCAATGGCCAGCAATCCCGGCACCACCAACGTCCCCACCGGGTCGGCATGGCGAATGGGATTGAAACTCAACCGCCGCCGTTCCTTCGCCGTCGGATCGCCCAGTGCCAACGCGACCCAGCCATGGGCCACTTCGTGAAACACGATTGCGATGACGAGACCGGGCACGATGACCGCCGCCATTATCATGAATTCGCTCATGCCGAAGGAGATAAGGCGCAGGGTGGTGGGTTGCCAGAGGGTGCCCGCCTCCTACCTCGCGAGTCCCCTTGCGAAATGTTTGCGGCACAGGGCGACATAGCGGTCGTTTCCCCCGATCTCCGTCTGAGCGCCCGAATGCACGGCTCTGCCCTCGCCATCGACGCGCAGATTCATGCTCGCCTTGCGTCCGCAATAGCACACGGCCTTCAATTCGATCAGGCTGTCCGCAATCGCCAGCAGAGCGGCGGAGCCGGGGAACAATTCGCCCAGGAAATCCGTCCGCAAGCCATAACATAGCACTGGAATGCCCGCCTCGTCCGCAAGTCCCGCGCATTGCCAGACCTGCGCCGGTGTAAGGAATTGTGCTTCGTCCACCAGCACGCAGTGCAGGGGTTCGCGGCTATGCATGGCGGTCACCGCGGCCTCCAGATCGGTATCAGGGTCGAAACGGCGGGCGTCCGCGCCCAGCCCAATCCGGCTTTCGATCGCATGGGCCGTCGAACGACCGTCCAGCCGCGCGGTCCACAGCATGGTGCACATCCCGCGTTCGCGATAGTTGAAATCCGCCTGCAGCAGCGTGGTCGATTTGCCGGCATTCATGCTGGCGTAGTAGAAGTAGAGTTTGGCCATGCCCCTCGCTGCCTTAAACCTTTGCCATCGAGAAAGTCCGCGGGCGATATAGCGATTGCAATCTCAACCGACGAACGCGAAACCGTCGCCGATCGCATTCAGCGTCGGGGGGGTTACCCGTGGCAGTTCGGTCCAGCGCCATTGCAATTCGTCGTCCTGGATACTGCCCTGCGCATGTTTGCGTCGGCCGGTGCGATAATCGATGCTGGTCGCACGCAATTCTCCGGTATTACGGCGGATGTTTCGGATGTCGAAACCGATCAGCGCCATGGCCTCGCCATCCCAGCGAAACTGAAATTCGCGGTTCGAGCTTTCCCAGCTGCCCCTGTTCGCAAAGAACCGGAGATCGAGATGCAGCGCCTCCGCCTCTATCCGCATTTCGCCGTAGGGGTCCCCAATCGACGAGCTATCGTGATCGGGAATGATCCGTTCGCTGAATGCAACACGGCGGTAGCGCCCCCCGTGGTCTTGAAGCACCACCAGCAGAACGCGCGGGTTGGCGTCGTATCGAAACACCGACGATCCACTCGGATTGCTGATTACCGCGCGCGGATCGTTCTTTTGAATAACGATCGCTGTGTCGGTCCGTCCGTCGCCGTTCAGATCGCCGTCGGATTTATCGAACAGCTTCCATCCCCACGGCACGAAATCGATCGGCCGGATCCGCTCGACTGGGTCGTCGACCGCCGCCTCCGCAACATAATCAGCGTTTGCCACCGTCATGACGAACGACATCAGCAAATGGACCGGCGATCCGCTCATGCGTGATCGTTGTCGTCCAGATCGCGCGCGACCTTGGGATCGTTCAGAAGCGCGTCGATCCGGCTGGCCTCATCGAAGCTTTCATCCTCGCGGAAATTGAGTTTCGGCGCGAATTTAAGGCCCAGACGCTTGGCAACCTCCCGTTGAAAGAACGCGGTGTTGGTGCGCAGCGCTTTCAGCACTTCGGCCTCGTCTTCGCCAAGCAAGGGTTTGACGTAGACGGCGGCATTACGAAGATCGGGTGTCATGCGCACTTCGGTCACACTGATCGAGGTCGCGCGCAGGGCATCGTCATGCGCCTCCCCCCGGGCCAACAA
>JBASAR010000235.1:0-6300 GCA_049650705.1 Pontixanthobacter sp.
CGGGGATGGAAGGGGAAATTAGGGAATTATTGGGGATTGTCCGCTAATATATTGATTGAAATATATAATTCTAGTTAATCATTCGATGCCATCAAGGACCTCTCGGCGACTTATATGCGCGCCTTCCCCGTGTTTGACGGGAATTCCCTGCTCAATCCCCATCGGTCCCCGATCCGCCATCTGCGGAGAAAGCCGCGTTCAGCAACATCCCGATCGCCGCGCCGTTCTGCGCTATTTCCGAGCCTGCATCCAACACGGCAGCATCGCCCCAGATGATCGCGCGACCCGAACCGATACGGCATGTCGCGAGATAGCCATCCGCCCCGATCGCGCAGTTCGCGGAGGCTTCGGGAAGCGGGTCGAACGTTCCGCCGGCATCGACGGGAATGCTTTCGCTGCGATGGGATACCCGCGTGGTTCGTTCCTGCATCGTCTGCCGCAAGCCCCAATGGGCCAGTATCGGCGACAGCAATGCGACTGCCTGCGGGTTGCGTGGGTCGCCCAGTGCGAAATCGGCATGTTCGGTCAATTGCGGATCGGCAAAGATCAACACATGGCCGCCTGCCCGCACCCATCGATCCAGCGCAGCGAATTCCACGGGAGCGAGCGCGCGCGGCTGCGCCAGTACGAGGCGTGACAGACGAACCAGTTGCGGTGACGGATCGCCCGACCCTTCCGCCGCCAGAGTGTCCAACGGCACCAGATCGCCCGCATTCTCCAGCGCGGTACGCACCCAGTGCGGCGCACTGTCGCCTGCCGCCAACGCGCCGAAATCGTCGCCATCGTTCCAATATATCGGAAGCGACGTCATCAACCCGACAGGTTCGCGGGGAACGCCGTCGTCCCGCGCGTTCAGCATCATCGCCAGCCCCGCGACGATGACGACCGCGACGGCGGCCAGCGCCGCCGGCTTAATTCGCGCGCGAACCGTCATTGCGTCGCTGCGCGGGCCGGGTGTTCGACGACCGGTTGGTAAGCGGCTGCCGATTCTGTGCCGCCGCCGGGCGGGCGGTGCCCTGTTCGGGGAGCACCGGCGTGTTCTGCGCCGCGGCTTCCGCATTGTCGGCAGGAAGATCGGGCACCACGCCGGCTTCGGCGAGGGGGTCGCTCTGCACGGCGGGCTCCTCCACTATCTCGATTGGCATTTCCGCCTCCGCCACGGTCACGGCATCGGTCTGATCCGCCCGGTCGCGCAGGGTCGCGGCCAGCGCCACGAGCAGGATCATCGAGACGATGCCGGTCAGCCCGATCTGCAGGCGCTGCATCGCTTCCGCGCGTGTGCCGCCAAGCGGTACCGGCGTATCCTTCGCAGGGCCATGCATGATGCGTTCGATCAGTCTGTTCGCCATGATGCGATCCTAAGCGGCGCGGCTGAACCTTCCAAGCGAAAAGCCCCTGCCCGGTTCCGGGTCATGTCGAGGTATCGAGCCAATCGAACACCGGTAGCCCCTTTTCCCGCAACCATTCGGGGTTGTAGAGCGTGGAAAGGTAGCGAAATCCGGTGTCGCACAGGATCGTCGCCACGCGCGGACTGTCGCGGCCATCGCGCACCAGATGCCGCCCCAAGGCCACCGCCCCCGCGACGTTGATGCCGGAGGACAGGCCCAGGCACAGACCTTCCTCGCGCAGCAGGCGCGCGACCCATCCCAACCCCTCTTCGTCCGACACGCGAAACTGGGTGTCGATCGGTGCGCCTTCCAGATTGGCGGTGATGCGCCCCTGCCCGATCCCTTCCGCAACCGACGATCCTTCCGCCCGCAATTCACCATGCGCGTAGTAATTATACAGCGCCGCGCCATGCGGATCGGTCAGCGCGATGCACACATCTTCGTCATGTGCCTTCAGCCCCATGCCGACCCCCGCGATCGTGCCGCCGGTACCTGCCGCGCAGGTGAAGCCGTCGATCCGCCCATCGAGCTGAGCCCACAATTCTTCGGCGGTGGTATCGATATGGACCTTTCGATTGGCGGTGTTGTCGAACTGGTTCGCCCAGATCGCCCCTGGCGTTTCGGACGCCAACCGCCGGGACGTGTGGACGAAATGGTTGGCATCGGCGAACTTCGTCGGCGGCACCGTAACCAGCGTGGCGCCCAATGCGCGCAGCGTATCCATTTTCTCGCCCGACTGATTGTCCGGCATGACGATGGTGGTCCTGTAACCCAGGGCGTTGGCGACCAGTGCGATGCCGATGCCGGTATTGCCCGCCGTGCCTTCCACGATGGTGCCGCCCGGCTTCAAGTCCCCGCTTGCTTCCGCGTCGCGGATGATACCCAGCGCCGCACGATCCTTCACCGACGCGCCGGGGTTGGCGTATTCGCATTTCCCGAAGATGTCGCAGCCCGCCGCCTCGCTCGGTCCCGTCAGCCTTACCAGCGGCGTGTTGCCGATAAGGTCGAGCGTCGCGGCTTTGGGAGCAGTAATGTTCATGGCGTCGATGGGTAGCGCCGCAGCCGACCAGCCTCAAGCGTGGAACGGCTGCGCAAGATCAATCTTCGGGCGCAATGGTTACTTTCAGCCCATCGAGATCATTGCCGAACGGTATCTGGCACGACAGGCGCGACTGTTCCGCGCGATGATCGCTGCTTTCCAAAAGATCGTCCTCGTCCTCGGAAATCTGCGGGAGTTTCTCGGCAAAGGACGGATCGACATGCACATGGCACGTCGCGCACGAACAGCAACCGCCGCACAGGGCCAGCAATTCGTCGAAACCATTGTCGCGAATGGCTTCCATCACGGTCAGGCCGTCCTCCACCTCGATCGAGGTTTCTTCACCGGCACGGTTGACGACGATCAGCTTGGGCATGATGGCAAGGCTCCAGTTACACTATCGGCCGGCTTGGCCGTTCGGCGTGGCAGCTAAAAGAGCGTCGCGCCTTTTGCAAGGGAGGGCGCGCTCGGAGAGGGGGCGCAAGGCGATGGGGCTGACGGCAACCGAGATCAGAACAGGCGTCGACCATGCAGCCGTTCGGTCGCCCGGTATCGCGCGTGCGCTGGACAGGGTCGGCTATCCCGAACCGCGCATTCGCCCGACCGGCTACCGCACCTTGTTGCGGACAATCGTCGGCCAGCAGGTCAGCGTGGCCGCCGCCGCGTCCGTCTGGCGCAAGCTGGAGGCGGAACTGGGGGAGGACATGGACGCCGCCGCCCTGCTGTCGCGCGATTTCGATGCGCTGCGTGCCTGCGGGCTGTCGCGGCAGAAACAGGGTTATGCGCGATCCCTGTGCGAACTGGTCGTGTCGGGCGCGCTCCAGCTTGGCGAGCTTCCCGCGGACGACGAGGCTGCCATTGCCGAACTTACGCGGATCAAGGGGATCGGGCGTTGGTCGGCCGAAATCTATCTGCTGTTCGCCGAAGGGCGCCCCGACATCTGGCCTGCGGGGGATCTGGCGGTACAGGCGGGGATCGGTAAGATCCTCGGTCTGGATGATCGGCCAAGCGAGAAGGCCACACGTGAATTGGCGCAGGATTGGTGCCCCCATCGCGGCGCGGTCGCGATATTCACCTGGCATGCCTACGACAATCCGGCCCTTTAGTCCCGTTCCATCGGTCGTTCGTCGGTTTGCCTTGGCCTCGCGCGGTGTTGACGATAGGTTCTTCGATATTGACATTGCGGGAGATCGAACGATGCGAATTGCCACCCTTACCAAACCCCTTCTTGCCAGCTGCGCGATGGCCGCCATGGCGATGACCCTGCCCGGCAGCGCGGCGGCGGACAATCACACGGAAACCGCTTCGACCATGACCAATGCTATGAATTCCGTCCCCCTGATCACGCGCGAATCGCTGTTCGGCAATCCAACGCGCGCCGGCGGGCAGATCAGCCCCGACGGCAAATGGTTGAGCTGGCTTGCCCCTGATAACGACGTGCTGAACGTGTGGATCGCGCCAGTATCCAACCCATCGGACGCGCGGGTCATGACCGAAGCGACAGACCGCCCGATCCGCCAGTATTTCTGGGCGCCCGATGCGCAGAGCCTGCTGTATATTCAGGACAAGGGCGGCGACGAAAACTTCCTGCTTTACGGCATCGATCTGGAAAGCGGCGACGAACGCACGCTGACCCCGTTCGAAAATACGCGGGTAATGGTCATGGGTTCATCCCAGACCATCAAGGACAAGATGCTGGTCGGGCTCAACAATCGCGACCCGCGCTTCCACGATCCGTACATGCTCGACCTCAACACGGGCGAACTGACCAAGGTTTTGCAGAACGACAGCTATGCCGGGTTCTTGGCGGACGACAATCTCAACCTGCGCATGGCGCTGCGCCCGAATGCTGCGGGCGGAATGGATTTCTTCCCCATCACCGATGGTGCCATTGCCGACGAACCGAGCGACAGCACCGGCCTGGCCGACAGCCTGACCACGCAACCCGCCGGTTTCACGACCGACGGCACGACGATGTACTGGATTGACAGCCGTGGTCGCGACACCGCCGCACTGATCGCGCAGGATGTCGCCACGGGCGAAAAGCGGATCATAGCGCAGAACGACAAGGCCGATATCGGCGGGGCCATGTCCGATCCCAAGACGGGCGAGGTGGAGGCTTACAGCTTCACCTATCTCGAAACGGAATGGACGGCGATCGACCCGGATGTGAAAGCATCGCTCGACTGGCTGGACACCCGGCTGGAAGGTGAATTCGGCGTGCAATCGCGGACCGAAGACGACAGCAAATGGCTGGTCTGGAACGATCCCCTGACCAGCCCGACCAAAACCTTCATCTACGATCGCGGCGCGAAGACACTCAACGAATTCTACACCAGCCGCCCCGAACTGGAAGGCGCGCCCTTGCAGGAAATGTACGGCGTGGAAATCACCAGCCGCGACGGTCTGACCCTGCCGACCTATCTTACCCTGCCCGCCGGCATGGACAAGGATGGGGAGACCGTCATCGGCGATCCCGCACCGATGGTCCTGCTGGTACATGGCGGACCCTGGGCGCGCGACAGTTTCGGGTTCAATTCCTACCACCAATGGCTCGCCAACCGCGGTTATGCGGTCATGAGCGTCAATTTTCGCGGGTCGACCGGGTTCGGTAAGGATTTTATTTCGGCAGGCGACAAGCAATGGGGCGCGAAGATGCATGACGACCTGATCGACGCGGTCGATTGGGCGGTGGAAAAAGGCGTGACGCGTGCCGATCAGGTCGCGATCATGGGCGGTTCCTACGGCGGTTACGCCACGCTGGCGGGGCTGGCGTTTACACCGGACAAGTTTGCCTGCGGTGTCGATATCGTCGGTCCTTCCAATCTGGAAACACTGCTCGAGACCATTCCGCCATATTGGGAACCGTTGATTGCGCAGTTCCACGAACGGATGGGCAATCCGAACACGCCCGAAGGACTGGCGATGCTGAAGGAACGCAGCCCGCTCTATTCCGCCGACAAGATTTCCAAGCCGTTGCTGATCGGTCAGGGCGCGAACGACCCGCGTGTGAAACAGGCCGAAAGCGACCAGATCGTCAGCGCGATGCAGGAAGCGGGCATCCCCGTGACGTATGTTCTATTTCCCGATGAAGGGCATGGGTTCGCGAAACCGAACAACAATATCGCGTTCAGCGCCATCGCCGAGAATTTCCTGGCGACCTGCCTGGGCGGGCGCGCGGAACCCATCGGCGGTACGGTCGGTGCCTCGACGGCGGAAATCATCGAAGGCGCGGAATATGTAAAAGGGCTGGAAGACGCGTTGGGCGGCTAAGCTGCTCGAACGGTAACGATGCGCGACACGCCCCCTGCCTTATCTCGGTATGGCAGGGGGCTTTCGTTTGCGCCGTGCATCGGTCATGTTGTGCCTTTCGATAGAAAGGTTGGCGATGACGGCACGCAAAACGATTTTCATTACCGGTGGCGGATCGGGCATCGGTCGCGCGATTGCGCAATATTTCGGGGCGCGCGGATGGTTCGTCGGCCTTGCGGATATCGACATGGGAGGCATGCGGGATACAGCGGCGCTGCTGGGTGACGGCACCTCATCGATCCATAGGCTGGACGTTCGCGACCGCGCCGCATGGGATGTGGCTCTGGCCGAATGTGCGGACGCGGCCGGCGGTCGCATTGATGTGGTGGCGAACAATGCCGGCATCCCCATTGGCGGCGCGATCCAAGAGAATTCGGTCGATGAGATCACGCGTTGCCTCGATATCAATCTGAAAGGCGTGCTGTTCGGGGCGCAAGCCGCCCTCCCCTTCCTGAAACGCAGCGCGCCGGGATCGTGTTTGCTCAATACTGCGAGTGCGGCGGGTATCTACGGCACGCCGGGTTCGTCCGTATACACCGCGACAAAATTCGGCGTTCGCGG
>JBASAR010000236.1:0-9159 GCA_049650705.1 Pontixanthobacter sp.
GATATCATCCTTCCCGCAGCATCGTTTGCCGAGAAGGATGGTACTTACGTCAATACCGAAGGGCGGGTGCAATATGCGGAAAAAGCCGTCTTTGCGCCCGGCGACGCGCGCGAAGACTGGACCATCCTGCGGGCGATGGCCGATGCTCTGGGCGTGAGTGTCGGGTTCGATAGTTTCTCAGAGTTGCAGGCTGCCATGATCTCCGCGGTTCCGGAATTCGGCGAAGAAGGCGTTGCCGACTTCGGCGAACTTCCCACCTTCGAGACGGCTGAAATAGTCGAAGGATCGATCCATTACCCCATCAAGGATCACTATCTCACCAATCCGATCGCGCGAGCCAGTGCGACGATGCAACGTTGTTCGGCAGAATTGCTGCATGATGGCGAGCTGGCGGAGGCCGCGGAATGACCGACGCATTTATCGGATGGGGTATGGATGCAGGCTGGGCGTGGTTCCTCGCCACCATTTCCGGCATTCTTTTAATTGCGCTCCCGCTCATGCTCGCGGTGGCGATGGTTATTTATGTCGATCGCAAGGTATTGGGCGCGGTCATGATGCGCCGGGGGCCCAATGTCGTCGGTCCGTTCGGACTGCTGCAAAGTTTTGCCGATGGCTTGAAGGTTTTCCTGCAGGAAACTATAATTCCCTCGGCCGCGAATAAGGGCCTTTTTCTGATTGCGCCGATCATTACTTTCACGGTCGCGCTGGCCGCATGGGCAGTAATACCCTTCAATTCGGGCGCTGTGTTGGCCGACATCAATGTAGGGCTTCTTTACGTTCTCGCGATTAGTTCGCTCGGCGTGTATGGGGTGGTCATCGCGGGCTGGGCCTCCAATTCCAAATACCCGTTTTTTTCGGCAATGCGCGCTGCCGCCCAAATGATTTCGTATGAAGTCTCGATCGGCTTTATCCTCGTGTGTGTCGTTTTATGGGCCGGTTCGTTCAACCTACAGGACATTATTATCGCGCAGAAGGGGCACGGGTTGGGCTTCGTGAACGCGTTCGCATTCAACCCATTGCTGTTCCCTCTATTCGTAATGTTCCTGATTTCCGCCATGGCTGAAACCGCGCGCGCGCCGTTCGATTTGACCGAAGCGGAATCCGAATTGGTCGCGGGATATCAAACCGAATATAGTTCGATGAGTTTTGCGCTGTTCTGGTTGGGTGAATATGCCAACATTCTGCTGATGTGCGCCCTCATGACCATCCTGTTCTGGGGTGGATGGCTGCCGCCCTTCGACTGGGAGCCTCTTTATGTGGTGCCGGGTTGGATATGGTTCTTGGGCAAAACCTTCATGTTCTTCCTTGTCTTCAGCTGGACCTGGGCGACTGTACCGCGATACCGATACGATCAGCTGATGCGGTTGGGGTGGAAAGTATTCCTGCCACTGAGCCTGATGTTCGTTTTTCTGATCAGTCTGTACCTGATGATAACGCGGTACGGATGATGCTTGTATCGAACTTGTTCGCATATGCGCTCGCGCTGGCGACTGTGCCATACGATTACCAAGGTATCGGCATAACGACGCAGAAAGAATATCATCATGGCGAGCGGGTGCCCGCGCGTATGATCGATCGAGCATCGCTCGCACGATGGCGCCAAACTTTTATGATCTCTCAGGGTGCCGACGGATCGATTGTCGTATCGGAAAATCCGGTAAATTCTTCCGAAGCCGATGTTACGCACAGTAGGATCGTCTCGATAGAGCCGCATGAATACGTATTTGTATCCCCGCGGGGATCGGACTGTACGCGAACAGATCACGAATGTTTCTCGCAAATACCGATTTCGGATAACGGCAAGGGAGTGGCCCCCTTTTGGATCGTTCCCATTATCGCTGAAGCCGATGTCGACAGCGAAACCAGCTATGCGATGCCTTTCATCAACGGCATCTGCCAGACAAACCGGATAAAGTCATGAGCACGATCGCACATCTTATCAAATCGTTCACCCTTTGGGAGATCGTCAAGGCGCATATGCTTACTTTGAAGTATTTCTTCAAACCCAAGGTGACGATCAACTATCCGTTCGAGAAGAACCCGCTTTCCCCGCGTTTCCGCGGTGAACATGTTTTGCGTCGCTACCCCAATGGTGAAGAACGCTGCATCGCATGCAAATTGTGCGAGGCCGTGTGTCCTGCACAGGCGATCACGATCGAGAGCGAACCGCGCGACGATGGCAGCCGTCGAACGACGCGATACGACATTGATATGACGAAATGTATCTATTGCGGTTTCTGTCAGGAAGCATGCCCGGTCGACGCCGTCGTCGAAGGGCCGAATTTCGAATATGCGACGGAAACGCGCGAGGAATTGCTTTACGACAAGGCAAAATTGCTCGCGAACGGGGACAAATGGGAGCGGGCCATTGCGGCAAACCTTGAAGCCGACGCCCCCTATCGCTAACGGGCGCGTTCAGTAACGCCAAGCAGGGGCCATGATCCAAACACTCGCTTTCTACCTATTCGCGGTACTCGTCGTCGCCGCGGGCACGCTGACGATCCTGTCGCGCAATCCAGTGCATTCGGTGCTGTGGCTTATCGTGGCGTTTTTCAACGCGGCGGGATTGATGGTGCTTGTCGGTGCGGAATTCGTCGCGATGCTGTTGGTTATTGTGTATGTCGGCGCGGTCGCCGTGCTGTTCCTGTTCGTGGTGATGATGCTCGACATCGATTTTGCAGAAATGCGCGCCGGCTTCATCAAAAACTTTCCGCTGGGGCTCGCGATTGCCGCGGTCCTGCTGGCGGAATTGATCCTGGGCATCGGGGCCTATCGCGCCGGCGCACTTGAATTGGGGGTGGCCGATGGCGCTGCGGTTCCGCTCTTGAATGAAAGCAACATAACCAGCCTCGGCGCGCTTCTGTACGGACGATATATTTTCCTGTTCGAAGCAGCCGGCATTATCCTGCTGGTGGCCATGATCGGCGCCATTGTGCTCACGCATCGCGAACGACCCGGCGGTGCTCGGGGGCATCAGGACATCGGACGCCAAAACCGCCGCCGCCCCGAAGACGCGACCAATCTGGTGCGACCCGATATCGGCAAAGGGGTGCAGCTGTGAACGGCGTCGGCATCGAACATTTTCTGGTGGTCGGTGCGATCCTGTTCGTCCTTGGCGTCCTGGGCATTTTCCTCAACCGGAAGAATGTGATCGTCATTCTTATGGCGATCGAATTGATCCTGTTATCGGTGAACATTCAGCTGGTAGCCTTCAGCGCATTTCTGAACGATCTGGTGGGCCAGGTGTTCGCGATGTTCGTTCTTACCGTAGCTGCGGGCGAAGCGGCGATCGGCTTGGCCATTCTGGTCATCTATTTTCGGGGTCGCGGCACTATCGCGGTGGACGACGTCAATCGGATGAAGGGCTGAATCCGCGTCATGCTTAGCTGGATCATCCCGATCGTCTTTCTGCCACTTCTCGCCGCTATCATCGGCGGGCTCGGTAATCGCAGTTTGGGCAATACCGCCGTCAAGCTGATCACCACAGGGGCATTGTTCGCATCCTGTGCCATGAGCTGGCCGATTTTCATCGGCTTTCTTACAGGTTCGATGGATGCCGGCGTGGTGCCGGTTCTTCAATGGGTCCAATCGGGTGATCTTCGGTTCGATTGGGAATTGCGGGTCGATACGCTGACCGCGGTCATGCTGGTGGTCATTACGACCGTGTCAGCGCTCGTCCATCTGTACAGCTGGGGCTATATGGACGAGGACCCGGATCAGCCGCGTTTCTTCGCCTATCTGAGCCTGTTTACCTTCGCGATGTTGATGCTGGTGACTGCGAACAATTTGGTCCAGATGTTTTTCGGTTGGGAGGGCGTAGGTCTCGCCTCCTATCTCCTCATCGGGTTCTGGTTCAAGAAGCCGAGTGCGAATGCGGCCGCGATAAAGGCTTTCGTCGTCAACCGGGTTGGTGACCTCGGGTTCATGCTGGGTATATTCGGAACATTCTTGGTCTTCGGTACGACGTCGATCCCTGAGATTTTGGCCGCCGCACCCGGTATGAGCGGAGCCAGCATCACCTTCCTGGGCATGCGCCTCATGACGATGGATATTTTGTGTATTCTCCTTTTTATCGGGGCGATGGGCAAATCGGCTCAGCTGGGTTTGCACACCTGGTTGCCTGACGCGATGGAAGGGCCGACCCCTGTATCCGCTTTGATCCATGCAGCGACGATGGTGACCGCCGGCGTCTTCATGGTGTGCCGACTGTCACCCATGTTCGAAACGGCGCCGACCGCACTTGCGGTTGTTACGGTAATCGGCGCAGCGACCTGCTTTTTCGCGGCGACTATCGGCACGACACAATGGGACATCAAACGGGTCATCGCCTATTCGACCTGTTCGCAACTGGGCTACATGTTTTTTGCAGCCGGCGTAGGTGCCTATGGCGCGGCCATGTTCCATCTGTTCACGCATGCGTTTTTCAAGGCGCTGCTGTTTCTCGGCGCAGGGTCGGTTATTCACGCGATGCACCATGAACAGGACATGCGTTACTATGGCGGGCTTCGGAAACGCATTCCGTTCACATTCTATGGGATGCTGGCAGGGACTTTGGCGATCACCGGTGTCGGCGTGCTGTATGTGTTCGGTTTCGCGGGGTTTTATTCCAAAGATGCGATCCTCGAAGCGGCGTTCGCGCGCGGTACCGACCTTTCACTGTTCGCATTCTGGATGGGCGCAATCGCCGCGCTGTTGACCAGCTTTTACAGCTGGCGGTTGATGTTTCTCACATTTTGGGGGCAACCGCGCTGGGTTGAAAGCGAACATATTCGCCATGCTTTGGATCATGGTCATGACGAGCCGGACGAGGCCAATCCGCCGATACAGGAAGATGCCGGCAACGATGCGATCCATGCGGCTCCCCCATCCGATCAGTATGACGGTACGGGTGGCTACCATCCGCATGAAAGCCCATTGTCGATGCTCATCCCATTGGGCGTCCTGACGATCGGCGCGATCTTCGCGGGGTTTGTATTTACAGAAGCCTTCATTGATAGCGAGGCGTTCTGGAACGGCTCTATCTTCTATAACGAGCCGCTTGTTCACGCCCTGCATGCGGTTCCCTATTGGGTGAAGTTGACCGCGACGTTCGTAATGCTTCTGGGATTTCTGGGCGCCTGGCTGGCCTATATTCGCGACACATCCATACCCGGTAAGTTCGTGGAACAGTTCCGATATGTGCACCGGTTCGTGTCGAACAAATGGTACTTCGATGAGTTGTACGATGCGGTGTTCATCCGACCCGCCTTTTGGTTGGGGCGCAAATTCTGGAAGATCGGCGATCAGGGCATTATCGACCGGTTCGGACCCAATGGTGCGGCATGGGTCGTCTCGAAAGGAAGCGTGGCTGCGAAGAAAGTTCAATCAGGTTATTTGTATAGCTATGCTTTGATCATGCTGCTCGGCCTTGTTGCGGCAGTCACCTGGATCCTGCTGTGATGGGTAGCGTTCCAGTCCTTTCGATCATGCTGCTCGTTCCGCTTGTCGGGGCCGTCATCTGTTTATTTGCCAATGCGCAAGTTGCGCGGACCACGGCCTTGTCGGCGACACTGTTAAATCTGGCGCTGGGTGCTGTGCTATGGGCATTATACGATATTGGCGGGGCGCAATGGCAATTCGTCGAGCGGGCGGAATTGTTCGCCGGGTTCAGTTATGCGTTGGGGATCGACGGAATTGCGTTGATGTTGATTGTCTTATCCGTATTCCTGATGCCGATCTGTATTCTAGCCAGTTGGAACGCGATCGCGGATCGCGTTGGCGAGTACATGGCCGCTTTTCTGTTCATGGAACTGCTGATGATCGGCGTTTTCGCCGCACAGGATCTGTTCCTGTTCTATATCTTCTTCGAAGCCGGCCTTATCCCCATGTATCTTATCATCGGTGTATGGGGCGGCGATAATCGTATCTACGCGAGTTATAAATTCTTCCTCTACACGTTGCTTGGATCGGTACTTATGCTGATCGCGATGTTGTGGATGGTGAACGCGGCAGGGACGACGGACATTCCCACGCTGATGCGGTTCGATTTTCCGGCAGAAGCGCAGACGTGGCTCTGGTTAGCATTCTTCGCCAGTTTCGCTGTGAAGATGCCCATGTGGCCGGTTCACACATGGTTGCCCGATGCACACGTGCAGGCACCGACGGCAGGTTCCGTTATCCTAGCCGGCGTTCTTTTGAAGATGGGAGGCTACGGTTTCATCCGATTCAGTTTGCCGATGTTCCCGAATGCGAGTTCCCAGTTTGTGTGGCTTATCTTCGGATTGTCGATGGTTGCTGTCGTCGTCACCAGCTTGATCGCGCTGGTTCAGAGCGACATGAAAAAGCTGATCGCCTATTCTTCCGTCGCGCATATGGCACTCGTTACAGCGGGACTTTTTGCTTTCAATGTGCAGGGTCTCGAAGGTGCGATGATCATGATGCTGAGCCATGGGCTCGTATCCGGGGCCTTGTTCCTGTGTGTCGGCATCATCTATGACCAACTGCACACGCGAGAGATTGCACGGTATGGCGGACTGGCGACCAACATGCCTAAATATGCGATTTTCTTTCTGTTGTTCACGATGGCCAGTATCGGACTTCCCGGGACAGGCGGCTTCGTCGCCGAGTTCCTAACACTGGCGGGCGTATACGAAGTGTCGAGCTGGGCGACGTTCGTCCTGACCACAGGTATTATTCTTGGGGCGGGGTATATGCTCTACCTCTATCGCCGCGTCATATTCGGCGTTCAGAAACACGCGGACACTGCGGCCATGCGCGATCTTTCTGTGCGTGAATGGCTGATGCTTGGGCCGATTGCGGCCGCCGTTTTGTGGATGGGTGTTTATCCCGAAAGTTTCCTGGCGCCCATGCGTGCCGACATAGCGACCTTGAACGCTCGACTGGCATCGGCTGCACCGCGAGGTGACGCATCGCCGAAAATCGGGGAACCGCGTTTGGACGCGGCGAATGCCTTAGCTGATGTCGATCATTCCGATGAGGGCGCACATTGATGGAACTGGCATCATCCTTCTACCTGTCTGCCGCCGAGATCGGGCTGACCCTAGCCGGCCTCATCCTGTTAATGGTCTGTGCATTCGCCGGTAACCGCACCGCCCGCCTCGTAACGGTGTTTGCAGTCGCGGCCCTTTTCGGGGCGATGATATTCACCATCGATCTCTTCAATACTGCCGCTACCGAACGCGCTTGGGGCGGCACATTCATTCATGATCGTTTCGCGAGTTTCGCCAAGGCGCTGATTTATCTCGCCTGTATGGGTTGCCTGATCGTCACACCGAAATTCTTCGACAGGGCGCAAGAATACCGTCCGGAATATCCGGTCCTGATGGTTTTTGGAGCCGTCGGAATGGGGCTGATGGTATCGGCGGCCGACTTGATGCAATTGTATATCGGGTTGGAGCTGACGAGTCTGTCTTCGTACGTCCTTGCCAGCTTTTCGCGTAGCGATGAACGTTCGGCCGAAGCCGGTCTTAAATACTTCGTTTTGGGCGCGCTTGCGTCGGGTATTCTGCTGTATGGGATGAGCCTTATCTACGGGTTCACCGGATCGACGGATTACTTCGGCATTCGGATCGCGTTGGAAGCAGGTATGAACACCGGTGCGTTGTTCGGGGTGGTGTTCGTGATGGCGGGGCTTGCCTTCAAGATCGCGGCGGTGCCATTCCATATGTGGACGCCGGATGTGTATGAAGGCGCGCCGACCCCGGTGACCGCCTTTTTTGCGACGGCGCCGAAAGTTGCTGCCATCGTGATATTGATGCGGATGGCCCTGATACCGTTCGGCGCGCAAGTCGATGCCTGGCAACAGATCGTCATTTTCGCCGCGCTCGCTTCGATTGTCGTGGGGGCGTTGGGAGCGATCGGGCAGGACAATATCAAACGCCTGCTTGCTTACAGTTCCATCAACAATGTCGGTTTCATTCTGGTCGGGCTCGCCGCCGGAACGGTGAACGGTGCGGCGGCCATGTTGGTATATCTCACCATCTATGTGGTTATGTCGCTGGGCAGTTTCGTTGCAGTCCTTATGATGCGTGATGCCGAAGGGCGACAGATCGAGAGATTGGCTGATATCGCTGGCCTATCGCGGACCCAGCCTATTCTGGCGCTATGCCTGGCCGTGATGATGCTTGCTCTCGCTGGAATACCGCCGCTGTTTGGATTTTGGGGTAAATTCGTCGTGTTTCAGGCGGCGGTACAGGCGGATATGATCATCCTCGCGGCTTTGGGGATTGCCGCCAGCGTTATCGGCGCATTCTATTATCTGAAGATCGTGAAAATCATGTATTTCGACGAGCCCACCCATGCGGTGCAGCGGGAGAATGACACTGCGCGCTGGGTCGTTCTTATCGCGACGACTTTGCTGATCTCCCCTTTGGGTTTCCTGCTGACCCCATGGCTTCAGGATATCTCGGCGCAATCCGCGGCTGCCCTGTTCTTTACGGTATAACATCGGCCCACGACCGTCGTCGTTTATGATAGAATATGTCGCTGAAACCGGATCGACCAACGCGGATCTGATCGAACGGTACAAGAATGGTTACGCGGTTCATGAAAATGCGTGGCTGGTTGCCGATCGCCAAAGCGCCGGCAGGGGAAGGCAAGGGCGTGAATGGACGGATGGGGGGGGGAATTTCATGGGTTCAACCATCGTCCTACCCAGCAGTGGCGACCCGGCAATACGAACTCTCTCGCTGGTGACGGGTATTGCCGTTCATGAAACCTGCGTGAGCTTCGCTCCGAATGCTCGATTTACCCTGAAATGGCCGAACGATCTCATGGTCGAAGGTGCGAAGATCGCCGGCGTCTTGCTGGAGGGGTTCGATGATGCCGTCGTAGTCGGCGTCGGCGTCAATCTAGCCAAGTCACCCTCGATAGCCGAACGATCAACGACTGCATTTGCCGAATTCGCCGATATCCCCATGCGCAATGTTTTCGCCGAGCGGTTATGCGCCGAATTCGGCAAAGCGCTGGACCGGTGGCGCACATATGGACTCGATCCGATATTGCTAAGATGGCTTCAACTTGCGCATCCGATCGATACGCGCCTCAAAGTTCACGGGGAGAACGGCGCGTTCGTCTCCGGCCGTTTCGAAGGTCTTGGACCGGACGGGGCCTTGTTGCTAAGAACAGCCGATGGCGCGCACCGGGCCATTCATTCCGGCG
>JBASAR010000237.1:0-2230 GCA_049650705.1 Pontixanthobacter sp.
TCGCCATCAGTCCCATGACGAAGGAAACCGGCAACGCGCCGATGATCATCGTGATGCGGATCGCCTCGTTACCGACAAACATCAGCATACTGCCCACGACCAGCGCGATGGCCGCGCCCCAAAACAGCATGTGATGCCGGCGTTCCGCGTTGCTCGCGTTGCCGATCACGATCGCGCTGTCGGCGGCGGTGACGAGGTAGGTCATCAGCAGAACGACGACCAGCGCGGACATGATTAGCGCGACGACCGGATCGAACAGCTTTTCCAGCGTGGCGTATAGCTGGTCCGAAATGCCCGCCGCCAGAACCATGCCCTACGCCGCGCCGGACAGTTCCAGATCGACCGCCGTTACGCCGACAATCGCCATCCACAAAAAGCACATGAGGACAGCCCCATATTGAGATTGGACAGCCATTTTATTCCGCGCCCCACACCCGACAATGTGGAGATGGTGGAGGCTCCGACCAACAATACCAACGCGCCGATAATGGCGATGGCCGAGGAGGTGGCTTTCTCGTTCGAAAGCCAGCCGCCCATGCCGATCCGGTTCAGGCCCACAACGAACTGCTCGACGCACAGACCCATCGACACCGCGACGCCCAGAATAGTCGCCACCAAGGCGACCATATCGATCAGATGCCCCGCCGGATTGGAGATGGTGCGCACCGAACAGCATGGCGAACCAGGAGAACCGGCTGAACTCCGGCTTTTCGCCGGCATTGCCGAGGCGCAACGAGCCCGTCTTCGGCACGATCGCCAGCACCGCCGCCACCAGCACGAGAAACGCAGTTAGATACACGTACCATCCGGCAAAATCGCGAATGATGGTGATGTTGGCGGCGGCCAGGGCCGCGCTCGCCTACGTCGGGAAGAATATCACCCAGGCAATCAACGTCGCGACGATGATCTTGGCCGGAATGGTCACGATCGTGCTGAACCCGGCGTAAAAACCGGATGTAGCGGTTGCAATCGGCAGGTCCATCAAAGGCGGGCCGGCGGACATGCGCCCCTAGTCGCGCACGGACACCTTCAAATCGGTATCCGGCATGGCGAACATGCCCAGCACCGGATGGGGGCGATAGGGTGCTTCCAGCTGCGCGATCTCGTCCTGCGACAGCGTCACATCCAATGCGGCCACGGCGTCATCGATATGCCTGTCCTTGGTCGCGCCGATGATCGGGCTGGTCACGCCGGGTTTTTGTAGCAGCCATGCAAGCGCGATCTGCGCCATGGGCAGGCCCCGCGCCTTTGCCAACGCCTCCACCGCGGCCACCACTTCGCGGTCGTTGTCCTGCGTGTGTGCGTAGAGCGCCTTACCCACGCGGTCGCTCTGCGATCTGTTCGTGTCGGTGTCCCATGGCCGGGTCAGCAGCCCGCGGGCCATCGGGCTCCACGGCATGACCGCTACACCCCGATCGGCACACAGCGGCAGCATCTCTCGCTCCTCTTCACGATACAGCAGATTGACGTAATTCTGCATCGAAACGAACTGCTTCAACCCGGCACTTTGTGCGATATGCAGCATCTTTTGAAACTGCCAGGCATACATGCTGGACGCGCCGACATAACGCACCTTGCCCGACCGCACGATGCCGTCCAGCGTTTCCACGATCTCCTCCATCGGCGTCGACGGGTCCAGCCGGTGGATCTGGTACAAATCGATGTAATCGGTGTTCAGCCGCCGCAAACTGTCGTCGACCGCCTGGATCAGCGCCTTTGCCGACAGTCCGCCGGTATTAGGCGCGTTGCGCCAGCGGAAGAAGCCCTTGGTCGCGATCACGACTTCGTCGCGATTGGCCATCTCGGCGAGCAGCTTGCCGAGATATTCTTCCGAAGTGCCACCGGAATAGGCGTTGGCGGTGTCGAAGAAATTGATACCCGCTTCCAGCGCCTGCCGAATGAAGGGACGCGACGCTTCGAGGTCCATCGCCCAATCGTGCCCGTCCGCTTCCGCATCGCCGAAACTCATGCAGCCAAGGCACAGCCGCGAGACCGTAAGACCGGTATTGCCGAATTGGGTGTATTGCATGGGAAATCATACCTTCGATCAGGGGGGGCGAAGCCTTCCTATCACGACCCGTCGGCAAAGCCACTTGCAGATATAACGATATCTTTATATGCCGACATCCATGCACACCGAAACCCTCATGCGCGCATTGGCGGATTCGACCCGGCTGCGGATCATGCGGCTGCTGTCCGCGATGGAATTGGCGGTGGGCGAACTGGCGCA
>JBASAR010000238.1:0-14741 GCA_049650705.1 Pontixanthobacter sp.
TGCGGGCGAATGGCGGTATGCGGGTGGCGCGCCCCGGCTTCGTGTTGCTGGCGTATCCCAATGCCGATGCGGGCAAGCGGTACGGTATTACCGTGACCAAGCGAATCGGCAATGCGGTGGTCCGCAACCGGATGAAACGGCGGTTTCGCGCCTTGCTGTGGGACGCATTGCCGGACGAAGGTCTGCCGGACCACGACCATATTCTGATCGGCCGCGATGGCGGGATCGAGCGCGACTTTGCGAAACTGCAGTCCGAACTGTCCGCTGCGCTCACCCGGCTTCGCGAAGGGAAGGGCGATCCGCCGCGCATTCCCCAAAACCGGCGCCGGAACCGGTCCCGGAACCGGCCCCGCAACCAAAACCGACCCCAGCGATAGGCGCATGGTCAAACATGCCCTCATCGCGGTGGTCCGCCTGTGGCAGATCGGTCCGTCGCGCATCCTGCCGCCGACCTGTCGCTTCGCCCCCACATGCAGCCAATATGCAATTCTGGCGCTCAGCCGCCATGGTGCAATCAAGGGTGGATGGCTGGCGCTGAAACGTATACTGCGCTGCCATCCCTGGGGGGGTCACGGGCACGATCCGGTGCCCTGACGCGATCCGCCCCGAATGCGCCGGCACATGACCGGCCGCAACAGACGATACGGACGGCCAAATTGGACAATCAGCGCAATCTCCTGCTCGCGGTTCTGCTTTGCGGGGTCATGCTCCTGGGCTGGGATGCGGCGATGCGCTATTTCTACCCGCAGCCCGACACGCTGACGCAGGCCGAACGCATCGATTCGCCGACCGAGCGTGCCGAAATCGCCACCACGGGTGAAGCGGTCGCCGATGCCGTCGTGGCGGGGCAGCCCGTTGCGCCGGTCATCCGCGATGTGGACGCCGAACTTGCCCGGCCAGGCCGCGTGACGATCGATGCGCCGGAAATCCTCGGCGCGATCAACCCCGTCGGTGCGCGGATCGACGATATCGAACTCAAAACCCATCGCCGCGATGTGGAGCGCGATAGCGGCCCCATCCGTATCTTCGCCCCCGAAGGCACCGAAGCGCAGCAATTCGCACAATTCGGCTGGATCGGAGAGGGCGTGGGTGTGCCGGACGCCCAGACCGTGTGGCAGGTACAGGGCGGCACGCTGACGCAGGACAGCCCGACCATCCTGCGCCACGACAACGGTGCCGGTCAGCTCTTCACGATCACTTTGTCGATCGACGAACATTACATGATCACCGCAGAGCAAGCGGTTGCCAATACCGGCAGCGGCGCGGTCGTGCTGCGCCCCTACGGCATCATCAACCGCACCAGCCGCAGCGCCAGCGCCGATACCTGGAACGTGCATTCCGGCCCGATCGGCAATTTCGATGCGGCCGTACAGTTCGGCCCCGATTACGACGATCTGGCAGAGGATCCGGCGGAAGGCGCGACCGAAGGGCGGGCCGAATGGCTGGGTTTCTCAGACATCTACTGGATGTCCGCCCTGATCCCGCAGGCGGGCAGCAACGCGGACACCGAATTTCGCAGCCTGGGCAACGACATCTTCCGCGCCGACATGATCTATCAGCCCGTGACCGTGGCCCCGGGGCAGCAGGTCACCCGCACCACCCGCCTGTTCGCGGGCGCGAAGGAGAGCGCGGTGCTCGATCTGTACGAGGCCGGCGGGGTCGACAAATTCGGCAAGGCGATCGATTGGGGCTGGTTCTCCATGATCGCATGGCCGATCTGGTGGCTGCTGACGCATCTATACGATCTGGTCGGCAATTTCGGCGTGGCGATCATCCTTTTGACCTGCCTTATCCGGCTGGTGCTGTTTCCGATCGCGCAGAAACAATTCGCGTCTATGGCCGCGATGAAGGCGATCCAGCCGAAAATGAAGGCAATTCAGGACCGCTTCAAGGACGACAAGCAGAAGCAGCAGCAGGAAATCATGGCGCTGTACAAGACGGAGAAAGTCAATCCGCTGGCCGGATGCCTGCCGATCCTCATTCAGATCCCGATCTTCTTCGCCCTGTACAAGACGCTGATCCTGGCCATCGAGATGCGGCATCAGCCATTCGCCTTGTGGCTGCGCGATCTTTCCGCGCCCGATCCGGCGCATATCCTCAACCTGTTCGGCGTGCTGCCGTTCGAAGTGCCGGGCCTGCTGGCGATCGGACCTTTGGCGATCCTGCTGGGCATTACCATGTGGCTGACCTTCCGCATGAACCCGACCGCGATGGACCCCATCCAGAAACAAATTTTTAGCATCATGCCGTGGATGCTGATGTTCGTAATGGCACCCTTCGCCGCCGGTCTGCTGCTGTACTGGGTGACCAACAACGTGCTGACGCTGGCGCAGCAGAAATACCTTTACTCCAAGCATCCGCAACTGCGCGCCGCGGCGGAGAAGGAGCGCGCGGACAAGGAAGCAGCCGCCGCGCGGGAAGCGAAGGGGTGAACGCGGCGCTGACCCCCGAAGAACTCGCAGCGCAGGAAGCCGCCGAGCGGGCGGAGCGGGAACGCCGTGCGTCGAAGCTGTTTTCGGGTCGCGTCGATTTCCTGCTGTCTGCGCCGCAGCTTAAATTCCTGCCCGAACCGACGGTGCCTGAAATTGCCTTTTGCGGGCGTAGCAATGTCGGCAAATCCTCGCTGTTGAATGCCGTTACCGGACGCAAGGCGATCGCCCGCGCCTCGGTCACCCCGGGCCGGACGCAGGAACTCAACATTTTCGAAGTCGGCGACCCCACTGTGTTCCGGCTGGTCGACATGCCAGGCTACGGCTTCGCCAAGGCACCGCTCAAAGTGGTCGAGCAGTGGAAGAAGCTGATCCGCACCTATCTGCGCGGGCGGCAGGTTTTGAACCGCACGCTGATGCTGGTCGATGCGCGGCATGGGCTGAAGGATGTCGACCGCGAGATGATGCGGATGCTCGATGAAACCGCCGTCAGCTACCGCGTGGTGCTGACCAAGGCGGACAAAATCAAGGCCAGCGCGCTGGATGCCGTGACGCGTGCGACGACGCTCGAAATGGCCAAACACCCCGCAGCCTTCCCGCAGCTTCACGTGACCAGCGCCGAGAAAGGCATGGGGCTAGACGAACTGCGCGGCGCGGTGCTCGGGGATGCGGGGGTTTAGTCGCGACTGTTGTTTTCGACATTGGCAAATATGATGGATCGCGATAGCACATAAGTGCGATGCACGGAGTTGCGTTTTGAAAAAGTCCCATGAAGCCGCTTTGCAGCACAAGCTGATGCGGTATTCGTCGTCATTCTTCATATGGCTGGCGATCGCGATATTCTTCGGTTATTCCGTGGGAAAGGATATGGCGTTGCGAGACAATGCCCGTGACGCGACAGCCGTCATCGATCACGACAAACTGCCCGCAGCCTAGGTAGCAAACAACGCTGCATCATCGGCAAACGCTTTCATCTCCAGCGCATTGCCCGATGGGTCGCGAAAGAACATCGTTGCCTGCTCGCCCGGCTTGCCTTTGAAGCGGATTGTCGGCGGTATCGCGAAATCCGTCCCCGCCGCACGCAACCTTTCGGACAAATTTTCCCAGTCGTGCATAGTCAGCACCACGCCGAAATGGGGGACCGGCACGCCGTGGCCGTCGACCGGGTTGGTCGCCGTATCCTCCCGCGCGCCTTCGACCAGATGGCATACGATCTGATGCCCGTAAAAATCGAAATCAACCCACGTTTCGGACGACCGCCCCTCCGCGCAGCTGAGCGTGCCGCCGTAAAAGCCGCGCGCGGCGTCGAGATTGTGGACCGGGAAAGCAAGGTGGAAGGGGCGCAGGGTCATGAACAACGTTCTACGCTGCGTGACGCGCACGCCAAACGATTTTCCTACAACGCCGCCGATCGTCATGGATCGCGCGATGAAACAGCCCGACAATCCCCCCATGACGACGGACGAAGCCAAGCGCATGCTCACCGAATATCTCGCCTCGCTCCGACCCCCGATTTATCCCCTGGACCCTGTAACATCCGGTCCATCTGTTCAGTCTCGACAACGGCGCGATGAACGCCTACCTGCCGGACCCGGTGGAAACGGGGCAAGAGCCATGAAGCTGATCATCGGCAACAAGAACTATTCGAGCTGGTCGCTGCGCGGCTGGCTGGCGCTGAAACAGTCGGGCCTGCATTTCGACGAAATCCTCGTCAATATCGGCGGCGAGGAATGGGCGGCGGCCAAAAAGGAATCGGGCGAAATCATGCCATCGGGCAAGGTGCCGATCCTGTGGGACGACGAAACGGTCGTTTGGGACAGCCTGGCGATCCTGGAATATTGCGGCGACAAGGTCGGTCGCGACCGCTTCTGGCCCAAGAACGACACCGCGCGCGGCATGGCCCGATCGATGGTCGGCGAAATGCACAGCGCCTATCTTGCCCTGCGCCGCGAATGTCCGATGAACATGCGCAAGCGCTATGACGGCGTGCAGATTACCGAGGATTGCCGCCACGACATCGTGCGCATTCTGCAACTATGGGCGGAGGCGCGGGCGCGGTTCGGGCAGGGCGGTCCGTATCTGTTCGGCACCTTCGGCGCGGCGGACGTGTTCTATGCCCCGGTGGTCAGCCGTTTCCTGACCTATGGTATTGCCGTGCCGGGCTTTGCGCAAAGCTACTGCCAAGCGGTCTGGGAGCATGAATGGATGGTGCAATGGCGCGAAGCGGCGGAAAACGAGCAGTGGACGCTGGAACAATACGAGCAGATGCCATCGGTAAGCTGACCGCCTTTCGCGCCGCCGTCGCGCTGGTTCTTGGCGCGTTGGTGCCAGCGCCGGTGCTGGCCTGGGGCGGCTATGGGCACCGCACGACGGGAGCCATCGCGCTTGCGAACGTCAAGCCGGAAACGCGTGCTGCCATCGCGCGACTGCTGCGTTACGAGAAACAGCTCGGCACGCCCGAATGCCCGCTTTCGACGTTGGAAGAGGCGACCGTCTGGCCCGATTGCGTGCGGCGGACCCGCTGGCGCTGGGGCTATACCGCCGCCTGGCACTACCGCACGACGCCCATTTGCGAGGCGTATGATCCATGGGCCAATTGCAGCGGCGGCAATTGCGTGACCGCGCAGATCGAACGCAACCAGCGGTTGCTCGCGGATGAAAGTCTGCCCGCGCCGATCCGGCTGGAGGCGCTCGCGTTCATGACGCATTTCGTCGGCGATATTCACATGCCGCTGCATTCGGGCGACAAGGACGATCGCGGGGGTAATGACCGTCGCGCCGCCTATGGCATCGTTCCGGACAAGAACCTGCATTCGATCTGGGACGGGGCGCTGGCGGAGCGGGCGATCACCTCGACCGACGGGCCGATGGTGCGCCGTTACGACGCGGCCGAACGCACCGAATATGGGGGCGGCACGGCACCCGATTGGGGCCGCGAAAGCTGGCAGGCGGCGCGCGACTTCGTCTATCCGACAGCCTTCGACGTGGAGGATGCCTGTATGGTCGAACTGCCCGATGAAACAGCGCTGACGCAGGACGACATCGTTCGCGCCGTCCCGGTGGCGCAGCGACGTATTCGGCAGGCGGGGCTGCGGATGGCGGCGATGCTGGACGAAGCGTTCGTGCCGGGGCCGCTCGTCGTGGCAGAGCCCGAGCAATGAGCGCGCTCGGCTACGCCAAGGCGCTGATTGCCGCGCCCAGCGTCACCCCCGCCACCGGCGCTGTGTTCGATGCGATGGAAGCGATGCTGGCCCCGCTGGGCTTCACCGTCCACCGCTTCACGCACGGCGATGGACCGGTCGGCAGCGACGATGCGCCGGTCGAGAACCTGTTCGCCATCCGCCCCGGCCCGGCGGCTTCCAGGCATTTCGCTTTCGCCGGCCATCTCGATGTGGTGCCCCCCGGCGGCGAATGGGAAAGCGATCCGTTTGCGCCGGAGCAGCGCGGTGACCTGCTTTACGGACGCGGGGCGGTGGACATGAAGGGATCGATCGCCTGCATGGTCGCGGCGGTGGCGGACGTGCCCGCCGATGCCGGCACCATCAGCTTCATCATCACCGGCGACGAGGAAGGTCCCGCGCTGCATGGCACCCGTGCGCTGATCGACTGGATGCGCGCCGAGGGGCACGTGCCCGATCTGTGTCTGGTGGGCGAGCCGACATCGGTCAACCGGCTGGGCGATATGATGAAGATCGGGCGGCGCGGCTCGGTCAATATGTGGGTCAGCGTCGAGGGTACGCAGGGCCATGTCGCCTATCCGCATCTGGCCGACAATCCGATCCCCAAACTGGTCGCGATCCTGGCCCAACTGGACGCGCTGGTGCTGGACGAAGGGACCGACTGGTTCCAGCCGTCCAATCTGGAAGTGACCGAGCTGGAAGTCGGCAATCTGGCGCATAACGTCATCCCCGCCACAGCCACTGCGCGCCTGTCCATCCGGTTCAACGACACGCATTCGGGTGCATCCCTGTCCGACATGGTGCGCGGCATCGTGGAGCGGAATGGCGGCACCCTGTTGCCGGTGGTCAGCGGCGAGCCCTTCCTGACCCCGCCCGGCGCATTCAGCACCATCATCGCGGCGGCGGTGAAGGCGGAAACCGGCATCGACCCCGAACCCAGCACGACGGGCGGCACGTCGGACGCACGTTTCCTGCGCGCGGTATGCCCGGTCATCGAATTCGGTCTGTGCAACGCGACCATGCACAAGACGGACGAGGCGGTCGCGGTCGCCGATCTCGATGTGCTGACCCGGATCTATGCGCGGATCGCGAAGGCGGCGCTTACCGCTTAAGCTTGTCGAGCACCTTCTTGCGAAAGCTGCACAGATCGACCACCGGGCAGCGCCAGCATTCCGGCGTCCGCGCCTTGCAGATGTAGCGGCCATGCAGAATCAGCCAATGATGCGCGTCCAGCCGGAAGGGGACGGGCACGCGGCGTTCCAGCTTCGCCTCGACCGCGTCCGGACTCTTACCCTTCGCGAGCCCCGTGCGATTGCCGACCCGCAGGATATGCGTATCGACCGCGAACGCTTCCTGTCGGAACCAGCAATTGAGGACGACATTCGCCGTCTTGCGTCCCACACCGGGCAGCCGCACCAGATCGTCGCGCGTATCGGGAACTTCGCCGCCGTAATCCTCGATCAGCATCCGTGCCATCGCGATTACGTTCTTCGCCTTCGCGTTGAAAAGCCCGATGGTACGAATATGCGCGACCAGCCCGTCGAGCCCCAGATCGAGCATCTGCTGCGGCGTCTCCACTTTCGCGAACAGCGCCCGGGTTGCCTTGTTCACCCCCACATCGGTCGCCTGCGCGGACAGGGCGACGGCCACGACCAGCTGATAGGCGTTGCCGTAATTCAGCTCCGTCTCCGGCGCCGGATTGCCTTCCGCCAGCCGCCGGAAAAATTCGAAAATCTGATCCCTGGTCATGCGGTGTCGGTCAAAGGGCGAGGACGTCGTTCATGGTATAGCGCCCAGCCGGTCTGCCCGTCAGCCACGCCGCCGCCCTCACGGCCCCGCGCGCGAAGATCATGCGGTTTTCGGCATTATGTGTCAGCGTGATGCGTTCTTCCTCGCCTGCGAAGATGACGCCGTGATCGCCGGCGACCGTCCCGCCGCGCAGGGCGGCGAAGCCGATCGTGCCGACCTCGCGAGTGCCGGTGTCGCCATTACGCCCGGACCGCATGTTCGCCGCCAGATCGACGCCGCGCCCCGCCGCCGCCGCTTCGCCCAGCAGCAGCGCGGTACCCGACGGCGCATCGCGTTTCATCCGATGGTGCATCTCGACGATCTCCACGTCCCAATCATCGCCCAGCCGCGCCGCCGCCTCTCGCACCAGATGCGTTAGCAAGGTCACGCCAAGCGAGGTGTTGCCCGTTTGCAGGATAGCGACGTCGCGAGCGGCGTCGTCGATCATCGCATGATGTTCGCGCGTCAGGCCTGTCGTACCTATGAGCAAAGACAAGTCCGCGTTTCGCGCCGCCGCGAGATTGGTGGCAAGAGCGCCCGGTGCCGAGAAATCGACCAGAACATCGGCGCGTTCCATCAGTTCGCGCATATCTTCGTCATGATCCACACCGCCCGCATAATCGTACGGACCATCGGCGATGGCCCGCTGCAGCGCCTGCCCCATGCGCCCTTCGCTGCCCATAATTCCGATGCGTGTCATTGCGTCTCCACTTCGCGATGTGCTTCATGGGCGACATGACCCATCCGCGCAATATCGTGATCCTGACCGGCGCCGGCATAAGCGCCGAAAGCGGGGTCGACACGTTCCGCGATGCCGGCGGCCTGTGGGAGCAGCACCGCATAGAAGATGTCGCCACGCCCGAAGGGTTCGCGCGCGATCCCGATCTGGTGCTGCGCTTCTACGACGCCCGGCGCGCTGCGGTGCAGACCGTGGAACCCAATGCCGCGCATCATGCGTTGGCACGGCTCGACCGAAAATGGGGCGGGGAAGGGCGCAACCTGCTGATCGTTACTCAAAATGTGGACGATCTGCATGAACGCGCCGGGGCCGACGTGCTGCATATGCATGGCGAACTGCTCAGCGCATTATGTGCGAATTGCGGGTCGCGAATGGGCTGGACGCAGCCGATGATCGACCGACCGCCCTGCCCCGAATGCGGCATGAAGGCGCTACGCCCCGATGTCGTCTGGTTCGGCGAAATGCCCTATCGAATGGAGCGCATCGATGCCGCGCTGCGCACCGCGGACCTGTTCGTCAGCATCGGAACGTCCGGCGCGGTCTATCCCGCCGCCGGTTTTGTGGAGGAAGCGCGTGCGGCAGGGGCGGCCACGCTGGAACTCAATCTCGATACAAGCGAGGGATCGCACCGGTTCGATGAAAGTCGGCGCGGTGCGGCGGGGGTGCTGGTGCCGCAATGGGTCGACGAATTGCTATTCCGTTGACCCACAGGCACGGCAATCGGGGTCTTTCGCGATATTGAGCGTGCGCATGGCGGATTTCACGCCGTCGAGAAGATGCAGCCGCCCCCATCCCGGCGCGCCGAACGCCGACTGTCCATCCAGCAACACGCGCATGGCCGCCAACGCGGCGAAGCTGCCGACCCAGCCCACCATTGCGCCCAACATGCCATCGTCCGCGCAGCTGTCGCAATCGTCATTGTCGAACGCGTCCCCGACATAGCAGCGGTAGCACGCCTGATCCCCGCGATGCCCGGCAAACGCCGCGACCTGTCCCTGGAATCGCCCGACCGCCGCGCTCAACAACGGTACGCCAAGGGATACGCAGGCATCGGATACCGCCAGACGGGTCGCGAAATTATCGGTGCCGTCGATCACCAGATCGGTGCCGGACAGCAGCGCGGACGCGTTCTCCACCCCGATGCGGTCATCGCGAACATCGACCGCGATGTCGGTATCGAAATTCGCGAGCCAGCGCCGTGCCGCGACCCCTTTGCCATGTCCGACATCGCGACGGGTATAAATCGTCTGGCGTTGAAGGTTGCTCAATTCGACATCGCCATCGTCGATCAATCGCAATCGTCCGACGCCCGCACCGGCGCAATATTGCAGCACCGGGCTGCCGATGCCGCCCAATCCCACCAGCGTAACATGCGCCTGCGCCAAAGCCGCCACACCCACGCCGCCGATTTCCGGAATGACGATATGGCGCGCGGCCCGGGTCAACCGTTCGGGGGCGAGGGGGTCCATAATGTCGGTCTAGCCCGGGTTCCGGCCGCCTGTCGACAAGCCTGTGGGTATGGGGCGGACAGTCTTAGCTTTCCAATTGCCGCAGCAGGCTGCGCACATCGCCGTCCATATCGGCGTCGCGGGTACGCAGATCCTCGATCAGGCGGACGGCGTGGATGACGGTCGAATGGTCGCGTCCGCCGAATTTGCGCCCGATCTCGGGATAGCTGCGCGGGGTAAGAACCTTGGACAGATACATCGCCACTTGTCGCGGACGCACCACGGCACGGGCGCGGCGTTTGGACGACATCTCGCTGCGGTCGATGCGGAAGAACTGGCATACGGTGCGCTGTATTTCGTCGATCGTGATCCGCCGGCGATTGGCGGACAATATATCGGTCAACTGTTCTTCGGCCAGCTGCAGCGACACGGTCTGCCCGGTCAACTGCGCATAGGCGATCAGCTTGTTGAGGCCCCCGACCAGCTCGCGGACGTTGCGCGTGATGGTGCGCGCGAGGAACTCGATGACGTCGCCCGGCACTTCGAGCGGGGCGAATTTGGTCAGCTTCGATTCCAGGATCTTGCGCCGCAATTCGATATCGGCGGGCGCGATATCGGCGACCAACCCCATTGACAGGCGCGACAGGAGGCGGGGCTCGACCCCGTCGAGCGCCTGGGGTGCGCGATCGGCCGCGAAGACTAGCCGCTTGCCTTCCGCCAGCAGGGCATCGATCGTGTAAAGGAGTTCCTCCTGCGCGCTCGCTTTGCCGATGATGAACTGGATATCGTCGACCAGCAGCAGATCGAAACTGCGCAGTCGCGCCTTGAATTCGATCATCTGGTTGGCTTTGAGCGCGTGAACGAATTCGACCATGAACCGTTCGGCCGAACAGTAGAATATGCGCGCGCGCGGGTGGGCCGCCAGGAAGGCATGGCCGATCGCGTGCAGCAGATGCGTCTTGCCCTGGCCGGTCGCGGCCTTCAAATACAAAGGCGAAAATTGGGGGGTTTCGGTCGCGGCCATGCGCTGCGCCGCGTTGCAGCCCAGAATGTTGCTGTCGCCGGTGATGAACGCGCCGAATGTCAGCGATGGGTCGAGGCCGACGGAGGATGCAAAACCCTGTTCGCCGATCGTGCCCGCCGCGATCGCGATCATGCCGTTATCCGCGCCATCATTGGCGGGCCGGCGGCCGTCGGTATGCAGGGGCAGGTCCGACACTTTTCGGCTACCGGGATGCACCTGGATCTTGACGTGGCGAATGTCGTTCTTGGCGATTTTCCACGCCAGCGAGAGCCGGTCGGCGAACCGGTCCTGCACCCAATTGGCGGAAAATTCGGTCGGCAGATAAAGTTTGAGCGTGCCGGTATCCTTGCAGAACGGGCCGACCTGCACCGGTTTGATCCACTGACTGTGCAATTGATGCCCCAGATCCTTGCGCAGGCCCTGGCTGATATCGGCCCAGTCGGCGGCGAGGTTCACCGTTTCCAGATCTTCGGCATCGTCCTTGCTCGGCTTGCGATTGGTATAGGTGGATCCGGAGTTGTTCATGGCCATTCTACTTACGATCCCCATCACCGCTATCCCCAACATGCCACTGTGTGCGCGGCTTGCGGACAGCCGGCCCTTCTTTGACGCGCCGTCGGGACATAGCCCCGCCATTCCCCGGAATCGCAGGATTCCACGGACCGGTTTGCGGTATCTCTTTTCAGTGAATCGGAACCGCCGGGTCCCGAATACGAAGGCTACTTATGACCGGCGGGCGATGCCACGCAAGTGCGGCCCCTGTAAAAAATCCGAAATAATTGAATTGACACCCCGCAACCCCGCAGCCCCGCGTTCAAGCCCTTGTTCGGTAAAGCGAAAGTCTTTTTTTCCAAGGCGAATCGCGGGGCTTCCTACGGTTCCCGAAAGCGTCGCGTCCGACATGATCGCGGAAGGCTTCCGAATGCCGCAACGCAACATTCGTTTACCATAAAAAAGGTCGGCACCCGGAGGCACCGACCTTTCGATTATCGAGTATTTCGCGCGGCGACGATTCGCCGGCAAGCATAATGTATTAAAGCGCGGCGACCCGCTTCGACAGACGCGACATTTTGCGCGACGCCGTGTTCTTGTGCATGACGCCCCGGGCCACGCCGCGTGCCAGTTCGGGCTGTGCCGCGCGCAGGGCATCGGTTGCCGCCTGTTTGTCGCCACCGGCGATTGCGGTTTCGACCTTTTTCACGAAACCGCGAATACGGCTGACCCGCGCGCCGTTGATTTCGGCCCGGGCATTGTTGCGGCGGATGCGTTTGCGTGCTTGCGGCGTATTGGCCATGATTGTCCTTCTGACAGGCCGCGCGGATACGGCCGTGAAATATTGTATGATCGTATGAGAAACGGCAGTCGCCCGCCGCAAAGCGCGCTGTCTACTGATCGGGCGGCGAATCGTCAACCGATTTGGCATGGCCGGCGGGCGTGGCCATCAACGCTGACAGCGGGGACAATACCAGGTGCTGCGCCCGCCCTGTTCGATCCGGCGGATCGTGCCGCCGCCATCGTCATCATGGGCCCTGGCTTCGCAGGCATCGCGCAGACATGCCGCCCCTTCGCGGCCATAGACCTGGAAGCGGGTTGCGAAATAGCCGAGCTGCCCGTCGGGACGCGCATAATCGCGTAAAGTCGATCCGCCGTCGGCGATCGACTGTTCCAGCACGCGGCGGATTTCGGGCACCAGCCGCCGCAATGCCGCCAGCGACACTCGTCCGCCGGCGCGCCTGGGGTTGATCCGCGCGCCATGCAGGGCTTCGCATACATAGATATTCCCCAGCCCCGCGACGATTCTCTGATCGAGCAGGAGCAGCTTGATCGCCTGCTTTCGGCCCCTGAAGGCGGCGTGCAGATGATCGGCGGTCAGCGCATCGCCCAGGGGTTCGGGGCCGAGCGAGGCGATCGAGGGCCATCGGTCCACCATCCCGGTTTCGACCCAGTCGACCCAGCCGAACCGCCGCGGATCGCACAGGGCGAAGCTGTGATCGGCGGTGGTGATCACCAGATGGTCGTGCGCGTCGGGCAACTCGGGATCGATCCGCCAGCGGCCCGACATGCCGAGGTGGAAGATCATCGTATGGTCGCGATCCGTATGGATGAGGCCGAACTTCGCCCGTCGGCCCATGCCCGTCACCCGCGCCCCGGTCATCATCTGGACGAGATTGGCGGGGAAGGGGCGGCGCATGTCCGGCCGGTTGAGTCGCACCGATGCGATCCGTTCCCCGATCAGGAACCGCGACAGGCCGCGAACCGTTGTCTCGACTTCAGGAAGTTCGGGCATGACTGATCCTACGCATGGCCGCCCGTAACAGGCTTTGCGGGACACGCAATTACGGCTTAGGGGCAAATGTCATGAACGAAACCGTATCCTTTGGTTACAGCCAGGTCGACGCGTCGCAAAAGGCCGGCATGGTCGGCGATGTCTTTTCGGGCGTCGCGGCGAAATACGACATCATGAACGACGCCATGTCGGGCGGTATGCACCGCCTGTGGAAAGACCGCTTCGTGCGCCGGGTGAAGCCGCAGCAAGGCGAAGCGATCTTGGACATGGCGGGCGGCACGGGCGACATCGCGTTCCGCATGGTACCTTCGGACGCGGCGATAACGGTGGTTGATATCAATCGCGAGATGCTGGATGTCGGTATCGAACGGGCAATGAAGCGCGGGCTGGACGGCTTGGTCTGGTCGCAGCAGGATGCCGAGGAACTGGCGTTTCCGTCCCGCATTTTCGATGCCTATACGATCGCCTTCGGCATCCGCAACGTGACCCATATCGACCGTGCCCTGGCGGAGGCGCATCGGGTTCTGAAATATGGCGGGCGGTTTTTCTGTCTGGAGTTTTCGACCACCACCTGGCCCGGTTTCAAGGACGTTTACGACGCCTATTCCCACCGTTTGATGCCTCGAATCGGCGGGCTGATCGCGCAGGACGAGGCGAGCTATCGCTATCTGGCGGAATCCATCCGTCGCTTCCCCCGGATGGAACAATTCGAAGCCATGATCCGAAGCGCCGGTTTCGCGCATACGAAGGTCGAACCGATCGTGGGCGGCGCGGTCGCCATTCATTCGGGCTGGAAGATTTGAACGCGTGACCAGACCCGCGACGCATATCTGGCGGCTTCTGAAATGGGGCCGCACACTTGCAAAACATGGCGCGCTGCGCGGGATCGAAGCCGATCCCAACACGCCTGCGCCGGTCCGCCGGCTGGTCCGGATCGCACGTTTCGGCACCCGCCAGCCCGCCCGCCCCGACTATGCCGCGGCGTTCCGCGCAATCGGACCTGCGGCGATCAAGTTGGGCCAATCGCTCGCCACCCGCCCCGATCTGGTAGGGGAGGAAGCGGCAGACAACCTGCTGGCCCTGCAGGACGATCTGCCGCCCGTTCCCTTCTCCCGCATACGCGCCGCGATCGAGGCCAGTTTCGACCGCCCGATCGACACGCTGTTTGCATCGATCGAGGAACATCCCGTCGGCGCCGCTTCCATCGCGCAGGTCCACCGTGCGGTTACGATCGAGGGCGCGCAGGTTGCGGTCAAAGTCCTACGACCCGGCATACGCGAGAAATTCGCGGCCGATATCCGCACCTATCATTGGGCAGCGGCGCATCTGGAGGCCATGGGCGGCGAAGCATCGCGCCTGCGACCGCGCCATACGATCGCCAATTTCGAACGCTGGACCAACCGCGAACTCGATCTGCGACGCGAAGCCGCCTCGGCCAGCGAACTGGCGCAGGCGATGGTCGCCATCCAGGGATACGACATTCCCGCGATCGACTGGGACCGCACCAACGGCAAGGTGCTGACCGTCGAATGGGTCGATGGGATCAAGATCTCCAAACGCGACGAACTGGTCGCGGCGGGGCACGATCTGCCGGCACTCGCGAACCGGCTGGTGCTGGCCTTCCTGACCCAGGCGATCAGCGCCGGTTTCTTTCATGCCGACATGCATCAGGGCAATCTGTTCGTGAAGGCGGACGGCACCATCGTCGCCATCGATTTCGGCATCATGGGCCGGATCGACCGGCAGGCGCGGGCATGGCTGGCGGAAATCCTCTACGGCCTGACCACCGGCAATTACCAGCGTGTCGCCGAAATCCATTTCGAAGCGCAATATGTGCCGCATTACCA
>JBASAR010000239.1:0-1840 GCA_049650705.1 Pontixanthobacter sp.
CTTCCAGCGTGGTCTGGGCGGCGTTGGCGGTGCCGTCCAGCCCGTTCAGCCCGTTGCCCGACGGGGCGAGGAGGTTCTCGGTGTCGAGCCGGAGCGACGGGTTGAGGCGGCGGTCGGCCTGCGCCACCAGGGCATCACGGGCGCGACCCTCGAAGACGAGCGCCGCGAGGTCGGGGGAGGCGTCGAGCGCCAAGGCGAGCGCCTCGGCGAGCGTGAGCGAGTCGGCCGGTGCGGCGGCGATCTCGGAAGAGTCCACGAGAGCGGGCGTCAGGACCGGCTGGGTCGACGCCGACAGGGACGTGGCCAGCGCCAGGGCGAACGTGAGGAGAGGTCGGGTCATCCGGTGGGCTCGTCCGAGGTGGGCAGGGCCGTTCGGCCGATAGACGGAGAAACACCGCTGAGCCCACGACCCACGGCCCACCACCCTCCGAGGAGGACGAGGACGGAGGCGATCATCGGGCGCAGGAGGGTCGGCCCGTATCTTCGCCAGGGGCCGCTGTGGTGGCCCTGTCGTCTTCCTGTCCGATCCGACAGGTTCGCCTGAGACCGTCCCCGTGCCGCTCGATTCTGTCCCTCCATCGGCCGTCCGCCTGCTCCTCGTCGAGGATGAGGAGTCCATCTCCGGTCCCGTCCGTCGGGGGCTCGAAGAGGAGGGCTACGCGGTCTCGGTCGAGCCCGACGGCGCGCGTGGGCTGGCCGAGGCGCTCTCGGGTGACCACGACGCGCTCATCGTCGACTGGCGGCTCCCGCACATCGACGGGCGGACGTTGGTGGAACAGTTTCGCGGAGCGGGCCGGACGGCCCCGGTGCTGATGCTGACGGCGCTCTCGGGCGTCGAGCACCGCGTGGCCGGGCTGGACGCCGGAGCCGACGATTACCTCCCGAAGCCGTTCGCCTTCGAGGAACTGCTGGCCCGGCTGCGGGCACTGCTCCGGCGAGCCGCCGAGACGCCGGGCGGCGACGGGGCGGCTGGGCTCCAGACTGGCGAGCTCCGGGTGGGGCGCGTTCGGTTCGACGCCTCGTGGCGCCGGGCCGTCGTCGAGGGTGAGGGCGAGCCGGTGGACTTGGGGCTCCGCGACAAGGAGCTCCGGCTGCTGGAGCTCCTGATGCGCCATGCGGGCGAGGCCGTCTCGCGGACGCGGCTGGCCGAGCGCGTGTGGGGCTCGGCGTTCGAGGTGACCGACAACGCGATCGACCAGACGGCGTCGGGCCTCCGCCTCAAGCTGTCCGATGCGGGCGCCTCCGTCCCGCACGGGACGGGCGTGGTGCTGGAGACGGTGCGCGGCGTCGGCTACCGGCTGGTGGCCACCTAGATGTCGGCCGTACCCACGTCGGCCTCGCGGCTCTCGATCTCGACGCGGCTCGCGCTGTGGTACGGGCTGAGCGTGACGCTGCTGCTCGGGCTGTTCGTAGCGTTCCTGTACGTCGGGTTCCACGTGTCACTGCACCGCGACTTCGACGCGGCGCTCGCTGCCGAGGCCGAGCGGGTCGCGGCGATCCTGCCAGGCGGAGCGCTCGCGGGTGGGTCTCCGCCAGGGGCCTCGGCGCCCGGGTTCGTCCAGGCCGCGGAAGCCTCACCCTACGCTGTCCACCTGATCGGACCGGACGGCGCGGCGCTCTTCTCAAACGGTCGGCTCCCAGAAACCACGCCGCACGCGCCCGGGGTGGGCGACGGCGCGGCGTACCACACGCACGGGGACGACGAGCCCGTTCGGACCCGCTACGCGGAGGTGCGGGGTACGGGCGGGCGGACGACGGGCTGGGTAGCGGTGACGGGGGCCGAGTCCGGGCTCCACCGCGAGACGCACCGGCTGGGCTGGCTCCTCGCGCTCGGCGTGGC
>JBASAR010000240.1:0-10241 GCA_049650705.1 Pontixanthobacter sp.
GGCGAATTCGACGCGGCGAAGGATTACGAACCCAAGGAAGCCGACTGGTTCGGCGGCCGCTGGTCTGGTCTCAGCCGCCCGGTCGATGCCGAAAACGCGCGCCGCAATGTCGACACCGCGATCGACAAGAAACTGTTCGACAGCCTCGGTCGGACACTGACCACCGTGCGGGAAACACACGACATTCACAAGACGCTCGCCCGCGTACTGAAGGCGAAGGCGGAGATGTTCGAAACCGGCACCGGCTTCGATTGGGCCACCGGCGAGGCGCTGGCGTTCGGCAGTCTCGTCACCGAAGGATATGGCGTGCGCCTGTCCGGGCAGGATAGCGGGCGCGGCACGTTCAGCCAGCGGCACGCGGTCTGGATCGATCAGAATACGGAAGAAAAATACATCCCGCTGTGCGATCTGCCGCATGGCAAATTCGAAGTGTATGACAGCCCGCTGTCCGAATATGGCGTGCTGGGTTTCGAATACGGCTTCGCCATGGCCGACCCGAAAACGCTGGTTCTGTGGGAAGCGCAATTCGGCGATTTCGCCAATGGCGCGCAGATCATGATCGACCAGTTCATCGCCAGCGGAGAGGTCAAGTGGCTGCGCGCCAATGGCCTCGTCCTGCTGCTCCCCCACGGGTATGAGGGGCAAGGGCCGGAACATTCCAGCGCGCGTCTGGAACGGTTCCTGCAACTATGTGCGAACGACAATATCCAGGTGTGCAACATCACCACGCCGGCGAACTACTTCCACGTGTTGCGCCGGCAGATGCTGCGTCCGTTCCGCAAACCGCTGGTCATCATGACGCCCAAATCGTTGCTCCGTCACCCGATGGCGCGCAGCGACGCGGACGATTTCATGGGCGACCGGCATTTCATGCGGATCAAATCCGACACGAAGGACATCGCCGACGCGGATGTGCGACGCCTGGTGCTATGTTCGGGCAAAGTCGCCTACGACCTCATCGAAAAGCGCGACGAACACGATATTGGCGACGTGTCGATTGTGCGGCTCGAACAGCTCTATCCCTTCCCCGGCGAGCCGCTGGCGAAGCGCATCGAGCGCATGGGCAATCTTGAAGAAATCGTCTGGTGTCAGGAGGAGCCGAAGAACAACGGCGCCTGGACCTTCGTCGATCGCCTGATCGAGAAATCGGCACTGGCAGCGGGCAAGTCCCTACGCCCGATCTATGCCGGGCGCGAGGATGCGGCATCGCCCGCCACCGGCCTCGCCAAACGGCACAAGGCACAGCAGGAAGCGCTGGTCAGCCTGGCGCTCGACCTTTCGAACAGCGGCAAGACCGCCAAAGTCACCATTCAACGTCCCCCCGAAAAAGAGGGTTGAGGAACAGTCATCATGGCCACTGAAATCGAAGTCCCCGCCCTTGGCGAATCTGTTACCGAAGGCACCATCGGCGAATGGCTGAAACAGCCGGGCGATGCGGTTGCGGTGGATGAACCCATCGTAAGCCTGGAAACGGACAAGGTCGCGGTCGAAGTGCCCTCCCCCATTGCGGGCGTCATCCAAGAATTGAAGGCGGATGTTGGCGACACGGTCGAAGTCGGTTCGGTTATCGCCACCGTCGAAGCGGGCGGAACGCCTGCCGCCAAAGGCGAAAATGCCGGACGGGCCGCCGAAGATGCCGAAGAAGGTAAGGCGGAGCGGGCTTCCGGCGATGCGCAGGGCGATAAGCACAGTTATAAAAAGGGTGAGGACGAGGTCCGACAGGATCCCGCCGCCTCCGATGCCAACGCCACCCTGTCCCCCGCCGTACGGCGCGCGGTGCTGGAACACGGGATCGACCCGTCCAGCGTGAAGGGCACCGGTCGCGATGGCCGATTGACGAAGGAAGATGTCGTCGCCGCCGCCAAAGCGAAAAGCGATGCGCCGACCAAAGCGAGCGAGCCGGCGAAAGCGGACACATCCGACGCGCCGCAAACCGTAAACAAAGCAGCGCGAAACACGGAACGGGTCAAAATGACCCGCCTGCGTCAGACCATCGCAAAACGCCTGAAATCCGCGCAGGATAACGCCGCCCTGCTGACGACGTTCAACGATGTCGACATGACGGCCGTCATGGAAGCGCGTGAGAAATACAAAGAACTGTTCGCGAAAAAGCACGACATAAAACTGGGTTTCATGGGGTTCTTCGCGAAAGCCGCGCATCTGGCATTGAAAGACGTCCCCAGCGTCAACGCCCAGATCGAAGGCGATGAGATCGTCTATCACGACTATGTCGATATCTCCGTCGCGGTCAGTGCGCCAAACGGTCTGGTCGTGCCGGTCGTACGCGATGTCGACAAGAAGGGCTTCGCGCAGATCGAGAAAGACATCGCCGATTTCGGCGCTCGCGCGAAAGACGGCACGCTAACGATGGACGACATGTCCGGCGGCACCTTTACCATTTCCAACGGTGGCGTGTTCGGTAGCCTGTTGTCCACCCCGATCATCAATCCCCCGCAAAGCGCGGTTCTGGGCCTCCACAGGATCGAAGACCGTGCGGTCGTGATCGACGGCGAAGTGGTCGTGCGGCCGATGATGTATATCGCGCTGTCCTACGACCACCGCCTTATCGACGGGCGCGAGGCGGTGACGGCGTTGAAGATCATCAAGGAAGCGATCGAAGATCCGACGCGGATGCTGATCGATCTGTAATGACAATCCAATATCCGCTCGGTTTGAACTTGTCGAAGACGTGCTCTTTCTTTTCAAGCAGCGGACCCCAAGTAAAGTGCAACCCTTCGACAGGCTCAGGGTGAACGGGAAGAAATATGGCTGATCAGAGTTACGACTACGACGTTCTGGTAATCGGCGCCGGCCCCGGTGGTTATGTCGCGGCCATCCGCGCCGCGCAGCTGGGCCTGAAAACCGCCTGCGTGGAAAGCCGCGACGCGCTGGGTGGCACCTGTCTCAATGTCGGTTGCATTCCATCCAAGGCGTTGCTGCACGGCTCCGAATTGTTCGACGAGGCGAAGAACGGCCACATGGCCCTGTGGGGTATCAAAACGGAAGCCACGCTCGATCTGGACGCCATGATGGCCGAGAAAACGAAGGCGGTCGGCGAACTGACGGGGGGCATCGAATTCCTATTCAAGAAAAACAAGGTCACCTGGGTGAAGGGCCATGCCACCTTCAAGGACGGGCACACCGTCACGGTCGGCGATAAGGATGTAACCGCGAAAGACATCATCATCGCCACCGGCAGCAACGCGACATCGTTGTCCGGCGTCGAGGTGGACGACAGCCGAATCGTCGATTCCAGCGGCGCGTTGAAGCTGGACGAAGTGCCCGAACATCTGGTCGTCATCGGCGGCGGTGTGATCGGCATGGAGCTAGGTTCCGTCTGGCGGCGCTTGGGCGCGAAAGTCACCGTGATCGAATATCTCGACATGCTGCTGCCCGGTTACGACAAGGATGTGCGCAAGGAAGCGGGCAAAATCTTCAAAAAGCAGGGTATGAACCTTAAACTGAAGACGAAAGTCACCGGCGCGAAGGCGGGCGACACGAACGTCGAACTGACGCTCGAACCCGCGGATGGAGGCGAGGCGGAAACATTGGAAGCCAGCCATGTCCTGGTATCCATCGGCCGCCGGCCCAACACCGACAGTCTGGGCCTCGACGCGATCGGGATCGAACTGAACAAGCGCGACCAGATCGAGGTCGATCACGATTTCCGCACCAAGGTCAACAGCGTCTGGGCGATCGGCGATGTCGTGCCCGGCCCTATGCTCGCCCACAAGGCGGAGGACGAAGGCATCGCCTGCGCGGAAAACATCGCCGGCCAGACCGGCATCGTCAACCACGCGATCATTCCCGGCGTGGTCTACACCATGCCGGAATTCGCCGACGTCGGCCTGACCGAAGAAGAAGCGAAGAAGAAGGGGCACAGCGTCAAGATCGGCAAGTTCCCGATGGCCGCGAACAGCCGGTCGAAGGCGAACCGCGAAACCGATGGCTTCGTCAAGATCGTCGCCGACGCGGAGACCGATCGGGTGTTGGGTGTGCATATCGTTTCCAGTCTGGCCGGCACGATGATCGCACAGGCGGCGCAGGCTATGGAGTTCGGCGCCACATCCGAAGACATCGCCTACACATGCCACGCGCATCCCACCCATGCCGAGGCGCTGAAGGAAGCAGCGATGGCGGTTCAGGGCAAGCCGATCCACGCCTGACGGACCGCAGCGACGAGGAGTTCGCGACATGGCGCGCACGGCTTGGTGGCGTAATCTTGCCCGATGGCACATCTGGCTCGGTTGGCTGATCGGCGTTCCGCTGGTCATGTGGACCGTGACCGGACTGGTGATGGTATCGCGGCCGATCGACGAAGTGCGCGGAGACCATTTGCGCCGCGATCTGCCGCAGTCCGCCCTTTTGCCCGGCAACCCCGTGCCGATCGATTTCCAGCCTGGCAGTTCGACCCGCTATTCGGAGATGCGCGTTATCCGCCAGGGCGATCGCGCGGTGTGGCTTCTGACAACCACCGACGGGGAGATCGAACGCTACCGCGCCGATAGTGTGGGCGATCCCCTACCCGACATCGATGAAACCTTCGCCCGCGCCATGGTGGCCGAGCGGATCGTGGGCGGCGACCGGGTGCGAAAGATCGAAAGCTTCTCGGCCGCGGATGCGCCGATCGACCTAAGACGTCCCATACCGACATGGCGGCTTACGCTGCAGGATGGCGCGCGCATCTATGTCCACCGTCAGACCGGAGAAATCGCCGCAGTGCGTACGCGGTTCTGGCGCGTGTTCGACGTGATGTGGGGGCTCCACATCATGGATCTGCAAACGCGCGAGGATACGTCGCACCCCGTCCTGATCGCCTTCGCCGCCCTCGCCGCGATAGGATCGCTGTTCGGCTGCGTGTTGCTGTTCCGCCGCCGCAAGCCGAAACCGGGGCGCGCCGATGCCGGTTGACGCTCTGATCCTGACACCGGTCATCAACGTCCTCGATCTGTTGGGCGTGGCGATCTTTGCCCTGTCCGGCGCGCTGCTGGCGGCGAAGGAGCGGCAGACATTCGTCACCATGGCCTTCTTCGCGTTGGTCACGGGGGTCGGCGGAGGCACCATCCGCGACCTGTTGATCGATTCGCCGGTGTTCTGGGTGAAGGACGCGTGGGTGGCCGCGATTTGCATGGCGACCGCGCTGATCGCATGGCTGACGCCGACACGGTGGTGGGAAGGCAAATTGCTCGATTATGCCGATGGTCTGGGTTTGACGGCCTATGCCGTGCTCGGGTCGGCGAAGGCAATATCCTATGGCATTCCGCCCGTGCCGTCGATCCTGATGGGTATCATCACCGGCTGCGTCGGCGGTATCATACGCGATGTCGTGGCAGGCCGCCCGTCGATCATCATGCGGCCCGAACTCTATGTCACTGCGGCGTCGCTATCGGCGGCCCTGTGCGTGATCGGCATGTCCCTCGACATGCCCGACTATATCGTCTGGCCCGTGGCGACGATCGCCGGATTGTCCCTGCGAAGCGCCGCGATCCGGTTCAATCTGTCGCTGCCCTCTTATCGCGAGGGGCGGCGCGGGATGCAGATCGACGAAAGCTAGCCCCCGTAGATATCTTCGGCGTCGATGGCTCGGGCGTCATTACCATCGTCGTAATCCTCGTCCGCGTAGACAACTTCGCCGTTCACCGGTCCGCCCGGATAGGCGGGCAGATCGCTGTCTGAGGGGCCCGGTGCCACCGCACGGCCCTGTTCGATTTCCAGTCGGGCGGCACGATAGGTCGCTTCATCGTATTGGCGGTCTTCGCCGACCGCGAATTCGCCGCCATAGGCAATATCCTGCACGTCGCCGTTATTGTCGATCCGGCATACGAACCCCTGCCCGTCGAACATGGTGCCCGTGACCGTCCAGCCGACACCTGTTCGGCGCACGTCATCGACCTCAGACACTCGCGCACCGCGCTCGATCGCGCCGCGGCAAATGCTCGCCGCCCGTTCCAGGCCGCCGGTTCGATCGCCGCCGATATCGCCGCGATCATAACGCCCATCACGGGGAGGTGTGCGATAGCGATCGTCGCGATCGTCGCGATCGTCATCGGTCACAGCATCGATGACCGCCGCAATGCCTCCCAGAATAAGCACGCCTGTCAAAACGTCCCCCGCATCGATACCCCGGTCGCGATAGCGGCGGTGATGACCTTGGCGGTAGCCCCGCCCCCGATACTCGCGCCCCCGATAGCGGCGATTGCGTTCCACATGGACCGCGTCCGCATCCCACAGATCGACGCCAGGAACCGTCCGATCGATCGTCGGCATTGGCGACAGCGCGTAATCGGCAGCCGTGGCCGGTGATGCGGATATTGCAGTCGCGGCGGCAACAGCGGCGATGACGATCGTTTGGCGGATGACGGGCATAACGCTTCCTCTTCGAATACGTCATACACAATTAGGCGGCCCGGGCTTGCATAAGCCTGAACCGCCCATTGCCGTCAGTTCGACACGTGCCCGATTACAGTCCGCGAATGCCGCTATAATCGATATCGACGATACGACCGCGTCGCACATCGCAGCTGAAACGTCCGCGATCGCCGTTGCGTGCATAACCACGATCGTCGTAACGCCGGTTGTCGTATCGACTATCATACCGGTTGCCGCGGCGATTGTTGCGATAGCCGCGCGTTCCGTCGACCACCAGACGCCCTTCGATCTCCCAGCCCCGCCGTTCCTGGTCGACATCGTTGATCTGGGTCACATCGGCATAGCGATAGCCGGCCCGGCGCGCGTCGCGTTCGACGGCGCGGATACATTGTTCGATCGCACGCTGCCCGTTGCCGCGGCGTTGGCGATAGCGGCGGCGATCATCGCGGTCGGAACCGTTGCCCAGGATCGCGGCCAATCCACCCAAGATCACGGCACCTGCGATAATCTCGCCCGCATCGATCCCGTCGCGGTCGCGCGCGGAGGCAGGAGCGGCTGCCGTCATCGCCAGCGCGCCTGCGGCTACGGTGGCAAGTGCTCCGGAAATGGTGGTCATGGCGGTGTTCCTTCTAAAGGACCGCAACGGTTCTGCGCGGTCTACTTCACAGGGTCTATCCCCGCCGGTTTGAGCCGGTCCTGAACTTCGCGGGCAGCATTCGTTCAGGATTTGCGCATCTTATGTGAACACCATTCAATTCGAAATCGGTCATTTCGAAGCAGCGTCCAGATCGAGCCCGGTCCAATGTGCCAGAAACGCCCCGATATCGGCAGCCTCCTCGATCGCCTTGTCGGTCGGCTTGCCCGATCCGTGTCCGGCACGCGTTTCGATCCGGATCATATCCGGTTTGTCGCCGATATCCGCCGCCTGCAACGCCGCCGCATATTTGAAGCTGTGTCCCGGCACCACCCGGTCGTCCGTATCCGCGGTGGTCACCAGCACGGCCGGATAATCGGTTCCATCGGCGATGTTATGATAGGGTGAATAGGCGCGCAGTATGGCGAAATCCTCCGCCCGGTCGGGATAGCCGTAATCGTCCACCCAATAGCGGCCAGCGGTGAACTGGTCGAAACGCAGCATATCCATCACCCCGACCGCGCCGTGGGCTGCATCGATGAGGTCGGGCCGCTGGTTGACCAGGGCACCGACCAGCAACCCGCCGTTGGACCGCCCCTCGATTGCCAGGCCATTGGCCGTGGTGATCCCGTTTGCTTTTAGATATTCACCGGCGGCGGCGAAATCGTCGAACACGTTTTGCTTGTTCGCGCGCCGCCCGCCATCGTGCCATGCCTTCCCATACTCACCACCGCCGCGAATATTGGCAACGACATAGGCGCCGCCCGCATCCATCCATGCGATCCGCGAAGGGCTGAAGCCGGGCGTAACCGAGATGTTGAACCCGCCATATCCGTAGAGTAGCGTCGGCACGGCTGCACCGGAGGCGGCGATGTCGGCCCGCCGGACGATGAACATCGGCACGCGCGCTCCGTCCTTCGATGTATAGAACCGCTGTTCCACCACATAGTCCTCGGGATCGAATGCCACCTCCGGCTCCGCCCAAACGCGGCTATCGCCGCTTTCCAGATCATAACTGTAGATGGTGGATGGCCGGTTGAAGCTGGAAAACGCGTAGAATACCCGCGTGTCGTCGGCATCGCCATCGAAGCCGCCCGCACTGCCGATGCCCGGCAGATCGACGGTCCGTATGGGCGTTCCATCGAGAGCGTGGACGGCAATTTCGCTCTTCGCGTCCGCTAGATACTCGGCGATCAATTTGCCGCCGACCATCGACACGCTTTCAAGCTTGCGATCGCTTTCGGCGATGATCGTGCCGCGCGAATTGGCCGGGTCGGAGATATCGATCCCCACGACCTTCTGCATCGGAGCGTCCTTATTGGTCAGGAAATAGAACTGCGTGCGGTCATTGCCAATATAGGTAAAATTATTCTCGAAACCCGGCACGACCACGTTGATAGGCGTGTTGTCCGTGGTGAGATCGATCAGCGACACCTGATATCGGTCATCGGTTCCGCTCGATGACGACACGATTAGATAGCGACCGTCATCACTGACCACGGCCGTGTGGTTCAATTCGGGCCTGTCGGGCGTCGCATACAGCGCCTTATCCGCGCTCTGCGGGGTTCCCAGCGCGTGATAATAGATGGTTTGATCGGTGTTCAGCGCCTGAAACGTCTCGCCGTCTCCAGTGACGGGGAAGCGGCTGTAGAAAAATCCGGTCCCGGCGGCATCCCATTCGAGCGCGGAAAACTTCACCCATTCAACCGTATCTTCCAGCGTTTCACCGCTCGCCACATCCAGGATCTTTACCGTGCGCCAATCGCTGCCGCCGTCCTGAATGCCGTAGAGCAGCTTGGTGCCATCCTTGCTCGGTACCCAATCGGCCAGGGCGGTCGCGCCATCGGCGGCCCAGGCGTTCGGATCGATGAGCACGCGCCCTTCGCCATCCACCCCGTCGCGGACATACAGGATCGACTGGTTCTGCAGCCCATCGTTGCGGGTGTAGAAATAACGCCCGTTCTTTTCCACCGGCAGACCGAAGCGTTCGTAATCGTATAATTGCCGTATGCGAGCGGCATAGGTGTCCCGCCCCGGCAGCTGCGCCAAATAGTCGGCGGTAAATTCGCTCTGTTCCTCGACCCACGCGGCGACTTCGCGATCGGTACGGACATCGGCCTCCAGCCAGCGATACGGATCGGCGACGCTCTGGCCGAACGCTTGCGTAACCACATCGCCCGCGCGCGTTTCGGGATATGCGGGCGCGTCATGCGCGGCGAGCGGGACCGACAGGGCAAGTATCGCGGCCGAGGCGGCGAGGCGGGCGAGATGCATGGTCATGGGGTCGTACTCCGGGGGGTTGTCGATCTGTTCGCACCATTGGCAGGCACCGCCTGTCTCACGGCTGAAGCGCGGCGATGATGTCGCGGGTGAATGCGGCGATGTCGAACCGGTTGCCGACGGGATCTTCACCACGCCGGACGATCACGAGATCGCGCGATGGCACGATTACCAGGTATTGGCCGCGATTGCCGAAACCGGCAAAGCTGTCGGGCGGCACCCCCTCGCTGTCGTTCATCAGCCAGAACCCCGCCCCATAGCCGAATGGGCCATCGGGTTGCGGACCGGCAGGGCTCGCAACGTAGGCCCGCCAATCGTCGGCAAACACGCGCACGCCATCGCGTGTGGTACCGTTGTCGAGATAGAGTTGTCCCAACCGCGCGAGATCGCGGGCGGTGGACCAAACCTGGCTCGACAGGACGTAATCGCCGCGCCAGTCCGTTTCCGCGACCGTGGCATTCATGCCGACCTTCGCGAAAAAGTCGGCGGGCGAGACGGTCGCCAGATGAGGCGCGATGGCACGCACCGCCATCAGCGTGTCGTTATTGGCATAGCGATAGGTGCTGCCGGGCGCATGGATCAGCGGCCAGTCGGCGGCGCGTTCGGATATGGCGGCCCCACCCCAATAGATCGGATCGGTGCGATTGCCCGCCGTATCGCTGGTTCGTCCCGACGCCATGCGCAGCAGATGGTCGATCGTGATCGCGCCGCGGGGGTCGATTTCGTCGATGCCCAGCCCCGCGGATTGCGTAACGTTTGCCGCCCCTTCTAACTGCGCCGCGCCGACCAGCGTTGCGGCGATGCTTTTGGCAACGGACCAGGTGCGTTGCGGCAAATCGCCATCGAAACCGGGGGCATAGGCTTGGGCAATCGGGCGTGCATCATGCTGGATCAAGACCGCCGTGGTGCGCGTGCCCGCGCCGTACGCGTCTCCCAATGCCGCTTCGGCGATTGCCGA
>JBASAR010000241.1:0-2596 GCA_049650705.1 Pontixanthobacter sp.
GTAACCAACCAAACCGGGCAAAAAGGGATAAAAAAAATTGCAACTAATTTTACAACTAGTAGCAAAACTTGGTTTTGAATTTATTTTTTTTAAGTTCCCCAGTAGTAAACCACTATGAATAGCAACAACCAGATGACGTCTACAAAGTGCCAATATAGAGCGGCCATTTCAAATCCCAAATGATGGTCGGGGCGCAACTGATTACCTTGACTTCGAATGCAGCAAACGCCTAAAAATAGCGTACCTACGATCACGTGAGCCCCGTGTAAACCGGTTAACATATAAAAGCAGCATCCGTAAATACTGTCGCTAATAGTAAACCCGGCGCTGGCATATTCATAAGCTTGGAAGCCTGTAAATATACCCGCCAAAACAATGGTAATGATTAACGCAAATTCTGTTTGCTTTTTTTGACCAAGTAATAATGCATAATGAGCCCAAGTTACGCTCGCTCCGCTGGTAAGCAGTATAAGTGTGTTTAAAAACGGTATGCCAAAAGGATCCAGTATTTCAATACCACGTGGTGGCCAAACGCCCGCACTATCAACCGTGGGCGCTAAACTACTGTGGCCAAAAGCCCAAAAAAATCCGAAAAACAGCATAACCTCGCTGACTATGAAAAGCACCATGCCCATCATAAGGCCTTTTTGCACGCTTTTCGTATGGTGTCCTTGATAAACACTTTCTCGAATTACGTCACGCCACCAAACGTAAGCCACGTAAACCAAACTTAAAAAGCTTAGCGTTGCCAAGCTCGACCCGTAAGCAACGCCTTGAAACCAAGCAACCAATCCCATGGTAAAGCCCCACAAGCCTAAACTGGCAAAAATTGGCCACGGGCTAGGGTCAACTAAATGAAAAGCATGTTTTTGCAAAGTGGTTTTTTTTGCAGCTTAACTGCAGGTCTAAGGGTGGTTAAAAACGCGTTTATGTTTCTGGAAGGCGCGTCTTGTTTTTAACCACCTCTTTTTGCGTTCAATCAGCCACATTTGGCCTTTTTGGAGCTGAGCAGAATCGAACTGCTACGGCTTGCTTGCAAAGCAAACGTTCTACCATTAAACTACAGCCCCTTGGTTTTTAGTAGCTGGAGCAACCACCGCTGTTTTGAAACGGATTTGTTTACGCCCTGTAGGACTTGAACCTACAATGCCAATTTTTGGCCACGGATTAAAAGTCCGCTATAATACCAATTCTGCTCAAGGACGCGCGTTAAAAAACCGTTTGAAATTGGAAGGAGTCGAACCTACACTGACTTACGTCGCCAGATTTACAATCTGGTGCCAAACCAATTTGACGTCAATTCCGTTTTTGGTTTTTGGTTGAATTTTAAAATTCAAACCTAAGTTGAAAAATTCTTAAAGTCTGACAGTTAGCTCTTAAAACACGCTTTTGGCTTTGGCACAGAACGGCTTAAAACGTTAATTTTTTCGCGTTAGCAAATTGTATTCTAAACGACCCAGGGCGGGTACACATAAAAAGAAATACAAAAAGAAAACTACCGTAGCTGTTTGACCTATAAAAATATAAGGTTGTTCAACAGGTTTTGAGCCAGCCCAAGACAAAACAAAACACGCACATACAAAAACATAAAATGCTTTTCGGTGATAAGGTCGGAAATTGCTTGATCGTATTGGACTGGTTGCAATAAACGGCAATGCTAACAAAGCTATGAACACCAAAGCAATGGCTATGACACCACCGGTTTTGTTTGGTATGCTACGTAGAATGCAGTAAACTATCAAAAAATACCACTCAGGAACTATGCTCAATGGTGTTACTAAGCTGTTGGCGGGTATGTAGTTATCCGGGTGCGCCAGAAAGTTTGGAGCAAACCATACCAAAGCACTGAAAAGCAAAGCGTAAAGGATTAAACCCACACGATCTTTAGCCACCAAATACGGGAAAAAATTGATTTTGTCCGCATTGCCATTAATACCTAAAGGATTGTTGCTTCCTTTTTGATGCAACGCCGCAATGTGTACTATGCTGGCAGCCGAGATTAAAAATGGCAATAAATAATGTAAACTGAAAAAACGGTTTAGCGTTGCATTGTTTACACTAAAACCGCCCCAAAGCCATTGCACCAGTTCAGTGCCTACAAAAGGTACCACGCTAAATAAGCTTGTAATTACGCTAACCGCCCAAAAGCTTTGTTGACCAAATGGCAAACTATAGCCCATAAAAGCCGTGGCAATCATTAAAAACAAAATGATCACGCCCAAACACCAAACCGCTTCACGGGGCGCTTGGTAAGAACCATAATAAAGACTACGTAGCATGTGAATAAACACCACCAAGAAAAACATACTTGCTCCATTGGCGTGAACATAACGCAGCAAGTAACCACCTTGAACGTCACGCATAATGTGTTCAACACTGCTAAAGGCTAAATTTACATCCGGCGTATAGTGGCAAGCCAAAAAAATACCGGTTGCTATTTGAATCACTAAGCTTAAACCTGCCAAACTTCCAAAGCCCCAAAAATAGTTTAAATTTGACGGCGTAGGGTAAGTTATCAAATGATCAGTCACGACACTTAAAACCGGTTGTTTTAATATGCTTAAGTTTTTGTGACTCGCGTTTTCCCCTTGTGAAC
>JBASAR010000242.1:0-5707 GCA_049650705.1 Pontixanthobacter sp.
AGAGATCATAGGGGTCGAACGATCGAAGCAGACCCGTCCGGGCTTCCTGCGGTAGATTGTCGAGGTAACCGCATCCCGGTTTGTCCGTCAGGCCGAACGGGGCACGTTCTTCCTGCGACATGACTGCCAGATCGACGACCGTTTCCCCGTCATCGACCGATGGAACCGACCGTTCCAGCGCAATCAGCGATGCACCGATCCGGCCCAACGTCGCTTTACTTTGCGATATGGCCAGACTGGTTTGCGCACTGTTCGCGTCGATAGTCCGGAGCAGGACTTCGCCACGGCTCGCCATTTCGCTCTGTGCGATCGCCGGGGCGGCGCCAAGCGCTGCTGCCAGGATACACGGAAAAGGCTTGATCATCATGGCAGGTCTCCATTCATCATATGTCCCGGCTTCGACTTCAGCATCGGGGTCGCACGAATTGTCGCATCAGCATGCCGCCCGTTCGCGCACATCGTCGAATGACGAACGTAACAGCAACTCGCCATTGCGCCACACCGGTTCGAGCAGATCGTTCGCTGTTCCGATGGCGTCGTGGCGCATGGCCGTGAGCTTGCCGCCCTTGCGCACGACCGCCTACCCGCCGGCCTTGCTGCCTTTGGCGGGATCTGTCGCCGGGGTCTTCGATATATCGTGCCATATCCCGTCCGCGTCCTTCATGGCATTGGCCTTCATCGCGTAGCGCAACGTGTCGCGGTCGAGTGTCTGCAGCAGTCCGCCGCCCATGCCGAAGGCGATGTTGTCGATCGCGAAGCTTTCTTCGATCATGCATCTGTCGATCTACCGATACTGTTCACATTCATGCCGTCGCCCTGACTGTGCGCAGCGGCGTTTCAATGGGATCGCCGCTGTCGGGTCGCACCACCAGCGTGCCCTGGCGCGACAGCGCCGAGGCCCTCGGACTGCCGCCCCAGATGTCGACCACGGTCGCGTCCAGATCGTAGCTGTCCGATACCACCGCGACCAGATTGCCCTCGCCTTCGAACGCGTCGAGCATGTTGTCGTAGGCGGCTTCTTCACGGTCCCGCCCACAGCTGGTCATGGTGCTGTGTCCGGCCGCCGGGATGGAGAAACCGGGCATGTCCGCATCGTAATACCGCCGCGCGGCCATGATGCCGTCCAGCGTATCGGTGCCGGCAAAGCTGACGAGATGCGCCATCGCATCCAATCCCGTACTCTCCCCGCTCGATATGCCGCGCGCGCCGAAATCGGGCAGTTTGAACCGCAATTGCCCCGCAGGATCGTCGGCGCTTCGTTCCAGCCCGGCATTGATGCCTCGCGCGCATTCGCGACTCAAAGTGGCGACGGTGGTGGGGTATCAGCGCGCTGTGGCCGCATCGTCCCCGCCCTTCACCATGAACAGCTTGCGCCGTTCGGGCAGGCGGAAGAGGAACGCATGGGTCGTGATGCGCCCACGCAGCGACCGGGTGGATGCTTCGAATACGCGATTGCGGCTATTCTCGATAAAACTGGCGAGCATGGCGGGCGGGATGCCGTTCGACCAAGACGTTATTCTGGCCGCTGCCACCGATCGCCTGCGCGGCAAGGGCGCCTGTTCCATTTGCCCGCGCGTTTCCTGCCGCCCGAATTTACACTGGCGGAACTCCATCGCGTTTACGAAATCACGGTGGGCGAAGCGGTCAACGTCGACGCTTTCCGGCGCAAGGCGGTGGCGCGCGCCTTCCTCTCGCCCACGGGACATTCCCGCCGCGCGTCGGGTGCCAACCGGCCGTCCGCGCTGTATCGTTTAAACGCTGCCGCGACCGTGTTCGATCGCCGGTTCTGAAGAGGCGCGAATTGGGCCCTTGCGGATGCCATTATATACTTCGCCCAGCCAGCTGGAATATCGACCGCTGTTCCTGCGATTGCAAGCCCGCGCGTCTGTGGCACGCGCGCTGCTACCGAGCGGTTGATGGGATGCGTGCGTCGAGAACCACGGCACGGTCAGGTCGTGCGATATGAATATAGGATCGGGCAGTGTGTCGATGGATAGAGGGCACTGGCGTAGCACCCAAGGTTCGCGGATGGCGATGATCGACGCGGCGCCCGTTAGGACTGCCGATTATCGTAATCGCTACGGATCGTGTCGATGCGGAAGTTTTCATGGCGGGCTGTCGCGGCCGGCGATACCGATTTTCTGCCGAGAGACCGGATAAACAGGTCGGCCGCCTGATCGCCAGAAAGGGGGAGATCGTTTGGGCCGGTCCAGTTGACCAGCAGGCAAATTCCATCTGCCATCAGATCGCGCTTCACCAGATCCGCCATTCGTGCGATTTCGCCGGCGTTTAGGAAATACAGTATTTCCGACAGTAGGATGAGATCATAGCGGGCTTGCGGCCAGATTGCGGGCATTTCCCCGCGAATGAAGCGTATCGATGGCGCGCATTCTTCTCGTGCTTTTTCGATAGCGACCTTCGATACGTCCACCCCGGTGATGGATGCGCATCGTCGCGCAATCAGCCGGGTCAGGGTGCCGAAAGAGCATCCAATATCCAACGCATTCTGGAAGCGGCGATCGGGGGGCAACGCGGCCAGCGTGGCCGTGTATTTGTTCCGTTCGTAATCGCTTGTCGTCACGTTCCATGGATCGCTATCGCGGGTGTAGAGCGCGTCGAAAACTTGCGCGCGATCATTGCCCAAATCGCTCATGGCAGGAAGATCTCCGCGCTATCGGCGAAATGGTCCTGCATAGCGGCGGTCATCACGAAACCATGGGGGTCATCGTCGATCAACGTGGTCATCTGCGAAAGATGGGCGGCGATGGCACGGCGTTTCGACGGATTGGCCCGTTCACTGTAAAAGGTTCGGCCATCCATCGTATCGTCGGGCGCCATTTCGAACCGACCCCATATCGGACAGCTCCAGCGCGGCACATCGAGCGCCTGTGCCAGATCGGCCGCGATGGACGCGGCGGTGATATGGTCGCAATGGGGATCGCCCGTCCAATTGCTCCAGATCGCCGTGACGCCGCGCGCGGCGAAATAGACACGCAAACGCTCGAACGCGGTCGGCGACAGATCGGCGCGGCGGCTCCGGCCATCCGGCAGGTGCAGCCGTGTGATCGGCGTCGTGTCCATGCCGGTCAGCTCCCGCAGAGCCGTGGCAAGTTCCTGCGCACGAAGTTCGACCAGACGTTCGCGGGGATACTGCGCGGAACCGGGGTGCGACCCTTCGCCATCTGTCGCCAGCACCAGTTCTATCGGATGGCCCGCCCGCGCCGCTTCGGACAGAGCCATTGCACAACCGAGGGTTTCGTCGTCGGGATGCGCCATCACCACCACCAGCCGACCCGCTCCGACCAGCGCATCGATCGTCGCGATGGGAAATGTCGCCGCCCGTTCGGCCAGGCATATGCGATCAGGCATCGTCCGACTCGTCCGCCGACGATCCTCCATTGTCGAGCAGCGTATCGCCGATGCGGTGGTGTTTGGCATCCGGTGCGGCCTGACATAAGTACAGTCGCAAATCGCGGCGGATGCGTTCGATCGGCGAACCGTGCATGTGGGCCGCCATCCCCAATGCTTTTTCTGCAAGGGCAATTACTGCAAGACAGCCAACTTCGGTCATCTCGCGCGCGATCAGCGCAGTCGCCACGCCGTTCGCAGCATTATCCGCGTCTAAGGCATCGGGGTGCTCGACGGATCGGGCCGCATGATCGACCCACAGATTGGCCGTACCGATGGCCTTCATCGCGTCGATCAGCCGCGATCGCTGTATGGGATCGTTGATCCGGTTGCGTTCGACCAGATGGTGCTGCCATGCATCGTACAGCGCCTCCGCCCCGCCGGCATGCGCGGCGCAATATCGCCAAATGCCGCCTTCGAAAAATGGTTCGCGAAAATAGACATCGGGGGCGCCGAGAAAGTCGTCTCTGGTGACGCGCAACCCATCGAAGCGGTAATGGCCCGATCGCGTGGCCTGCATACCAGCCATACGCCAGGGTGTCGGATCGGATGCCGCCGGATCGCCGACGGGAGCGAGGATGAGCTGCGTTGCACCCGCCTCGCCAGGCGTTGCCGCCGTGATAACCGCGTGCGACACCACGCCCAATCCCGATGCGAATTGCTTGTGCCCCTGCAATACGAAACTGTCCCCCGCCGGTTCAACGACCACCCGATGATCTGGACGATCGGCACCCCACACGCCGAGCAGTGCGCCCCCGGCAACCTCCCGCGCGATCCGCTCCGCCGTGGCCGACGGGGCATGGAGGGCAATCAGCTTCACCGCATTCATATGCCCTTCGAACAATCGGGCCGTGGCGAGATTGGCATAACCCATCAGGCGCAGGGCAGCGATCGCGTCGGGCAAGCCCGTCCATTCGCATCCCCATCCCTTCCCACCCAGTGCAGTGGGTAGACAGGCGCTTAGCCACCCGGCTGCATGAAGCATCACGATATCGGCATGGAGATTGCCGTCATCGTGATCCTGCGAAGCGGCGTTGGCTCCGATCGCCTCGACCATTTTCATATGCCGGCGGGCGAATGCCGTTTGAACAAGGGGCGTCATGACAAGTCGGCCATGGCAGCTTCGGCGGGTGCATCGATTTGCGCAGCCGGCGCTTTGGCCTTCGCCAGTTCCCGTTTCACGTCGCTCAATCGCATCCGCGGGGTTTGCAATTCGGGCGCGGTGTCGAGGGCAGCGAAATACTCACGCCGGGCCGTTGCAATGGGATGGATATCGCGCAACCCGTTCCATGCGGCTGCACGCGCCTGCAATATCCCTACGGGCACCAGCGCTTCGTCGCACAAGGGGTCCGGCGAAATCGCCCGGTCGCGCAGCGCGTCGCCCATCCCCCCGGCGGCGCGCGCGTCGATCCGTCCGGACGTGACCGCCCGCACCGTGTCGGCTTCGATCACACGAACACCATTGCGAAGACAGGCCGCCGCCAGCGCCTTGTCTTCTGCAACCGGAGGAACCGGCAATCGACCGACCGCCCGGTAATCTTCGGCGCGGATCGCCAAACTCGCTCCCATGGCATTTACATGCAACCGGGGTGCGGGGGCGTGTGCCCAAAGCTGCCACAGCCGTTCGGTGGCGGCGCGATAAGATGCCTCCACGTCGCCGCATGCGATGACCGACGGCGCCAGACCCGCCAGCGCGTCGGGCTGGATGTCCACGGTGCCGCATACCAATGCCGGTGCTTCGCGAAGCTGGCGAATATTCTGCGTAATCCAATCCTGCGTCACACAGGTGTCGGCATCGGTTGTGAGGAGCATACCCGACGGCGCCACCGCGTCGCCGATATCCATGGCAAGCCGCCGACAATGGGGGGCATCAGCCATGATCGGGTCGAACGACACCTGGACGAGGACATGATGAAAGCCGGTGCACGCAAGCCAGACGCGCAGGATATCGCCCGATCGGTCGGTCGTATCGTTCAGTACGACAACCAAAGCTGTACTATCGGCATGACGTTCGACGGCAATTCGCATCGCCGCCAAAGTGCGCGGCAATTCTTCCGCTTCGTTTCGGGCCGGTATGCATACGCATTGCCCGACCCGAGCCGGCAGTTGCGACCCCAGCGCATCGACCCGGACGCCCCCAAAGAAGGGCGCCCGTGCAGTGATCGATGTCAGCGCCGCCGCCACGGCCCGATCCGACCGGACGCAAGACATGATGCCCAGCATCCTATTACGCCCGTTTGACCGCCATGCGATCCCAGAACCGCAATTTGCCGCATCGGTCGATAAAGGCGGCAGCCTG
>JBASAR010000243.1:0-8741 GCA_049650705.1 Pontixanthobacter sp.
ACTCTACTGGTCGTGAAAATGCGGCGGAAATGCGATGGGCTGCATAGTTTCCGATGAAACCGGTTTGGGCTGAAAGAGCGAATCGCCACATTTCGGCCCGAATCTGTCGGGTCCGTTATCGGTCGCGTTGGGCCAGCAAACGCAGGCGCAGGGCATTCAATTTGATGAACCCCTCTGCATCGCGCTGATTGTAGTTGCCCGCGTCGTCTTCGAATGTGACGACATCCTGCGAATACAGGTTGAAGCTGACATCCGCACGGCGGCCTACGACCGATACGCTGCCCTTGTACAGTTTCAGTCTGACATCGCCGCTCACCCGTTCCTGGCTTTGGTCGATGGCCGCCTGAAGCATGTCGCGTTCGGGCGAGAACCAGAAGCCATTATAGATCGCTTCGGCATAGCGGGGCATGAGCGCGTCTTTGAGATGCGCCGCACCGCGATCCAGGGTGAGCTGTTCGATCCCGCGATGGGCACGGGCGTAAATCTCACCGCCGGGGGTTTCGTACATGCCGCGCGACTTCATGCCGACGAAGCGGTTCTCGACCAGATCGAGCCGGCCGATGCCATGTTTGCGCCCCAACTCGTTGAGGGCTTCGAACAGGGTCGCCGGACTCATCGCCTCGCCGTTCAGCGCGGTACCGTCGCCGGTTTCGAATGTCAGTGTGATGTATTCGGGCGTGTCGGGCGCATCTTCGGGGTTCGCGGTGCGGGAGTAAACGTAATCAGGCGTCTCCTCCCATGGGTCTTCCAATACCAGCCCTTCGGACGAGGTATGGAGAAGATTGGCATCGGTGGAGAACGGTGCTTCCCCGCGTTTGTCTTTGGGCACGGCAATATCGTGCTTCTCCGCCCAGGCGATGAGGGCGGTGCGGCTGGTCAGATCCCATTCGCGCCACGGGGCGATGACCTTGATGTCGGGGTTGAGGGCATAGGCGCTGAGTTCGAAGCGGACCTGATCGTTGCCCTTGCCGGTCGCGCCATGGGCGATCGCGTCGGCGCCGGTTTCGGCTGCGATTTCAATAAGCCGTTTCGAGATGAGCGGACGGGCGATGGAGGTGCCCATCAGATAGTCGCCTTCGTACCGGGCGTTCGCGCGCATCATGGGGAAGATATAATCGCGCACGAATTCCTCGCGCAGGTCCTCTATGAAGATGTTGGCGTCCGGTATGCCCATCGCCTGTGCCTTGGCGCGCGCGGGTTCGATCTCCTCCCCCTGGCCGAGATCAGCGGTGAAGGTGACCACCTCCAGCCCCCGTTCGACGCTCAGCCATTTGGCGATCACGCTGGTATCCAGCCCGCCGGAATAAGCGAGGACGACTTTCTTAATCGGGGCGGGAGTGGTTTGTGACATGAGCGTGCATCCTCTGTTGGCGTCGGGCGGTTAACAGGGCAGGTTGCAGGCAGCAAGACACGGTGCGCCAGCACGAAAAGGGAAGAGGTATGGCATAGGTACAGGGCGCGAGCGTTGCCGGTGTAATCGCAGCGGTTTTACTGGGCGCTTCGGCACAGGCGAACGATGTTCGAACCGTACCGGATGTCTGCGGCCCCGGTGTCGGTACACCAAGCGCCGCTGACAATGCCGAACTCACGGCAATGTTCGACGCGGATCAGGAAGTTCGGCAGCGGTTCATGGCGCGACTTCGCGCGAACCCTTCGCAAACGCCGCAGGACGTTGCGTTCGAGATGGTAGAAGGTGATGCGCGAAGGATGGCCCAGTTGATCGAACTGCGTCGAGACGGTGCGCTAAACACGGGGGGTGATTTCTATCGTGCAGCGTTTCTCTATCCACATGGCGGGTCTGCCGACAGCTATCTGTAGGCGCATCATATGGCGATGCTTGCAATGAAGAGTGGATGTTCGGAGGCTTCATGGATTGCGGCAGCTACGCTCGATCGGTTTTAGCAGGATGTCGGGCGCGCGCAGATCGATGGAACGCGAAAGGACCCCGGCACCGAAACGGGGCGGGCCGAACCGTTCGATCGCACTATCGTGACCGATCGCGAACGTGACGTTTTGAATGTCCCATCGGTCAGTTCGACCGTGATACCTTCATAGGTACGGGCTATCGTTAGATGCCGGCATACCATTGATAGCCGCGATCTTCCCAATAGCCGCCTTTGCCTTCGCCATATCGTTCCAGGCTGTCGACCACTTCGATCGCGGTCAGGTATTTGGCATGTTTGTAGCCGAGCTGGCGTTCGATCCGCACGCGAAGGGGCGCGCCGTTCTTCTCCGGCACGGGTTCGCCGTTCAGCATATGGGCGACTATGGTCTGCGGGTGATAGGCGTCCACCATATCGACGCTTTCGTAGTAGGGCGCGCCGTTCAGCGTGTCGGCGCAGCGGAAGACGACGAATTGGGCGCCCTCCTGAATTCCAGCGGCATCGAGCAGCAACGACAGTTGCGGCCCGGTCCACTGGCCGATGGCGCTCCATCCCTCGACGCAGTCATGGCGGGTGATCTGCGTGCGCTGGGGCAGGCGGCGGATATTGTCGAGCGACAGCGACATCGGCGTGTCGACCATGCCGCGCACCTCCAGCCGCCAATCGGGAAAGCCCGCCGCAAGTGCTTCGCGATAAGCATCCGTGTCGACGGTCAGCGATCCGTTGCCACGAAAGACGGGAGAAATGTCGGCTTTGCTGTATTCCTTCGCCAGTGCCATGCGCGCGGCCAGAGTGGCATGGACCTTGTGATGCCAGCTGCTGGCGGAATCGAGCAAACTGCCGCCGATCTTCGTCTCCGCCATCTTGGAACATGCGCCAAGGAACAGCGTGCCGATACCGGCGATCACGCCGCGCCGGGCGAGAGGAATGCTCATGTCGCGCGTCCCCCGGTTATCATGTCGCGCATCTGGCGAATGGGACCGGACACCAGCATCAGCAGGACGTGAACGACGAAGAAAGCGGCCAATCCCCACGTCAGGATGAAATGGATGGATCGCGCGCTTTGCCGACCGCCGAACAGGTCCACAAGCCACGGGGCGAAGCCTTCGACGCCCGGGCTGATCGCCATGCCGGTCAACACCATACCGGGCAACACGATGCCCAATACCAGACCGTACGCCACACGCTGAAGGAAGTTGTATTTGCCCTCGGCATGATCGAAATTGAGCTTCAGATGCTCGGCGATATCATGACGGATCGCGGCGGGGCGCCATTCGCGTGCCCGGGTTTTGAGGTCACGCCAACAATGGCCGCTCGCGACCATCGCGATCCACATTACCAGCAGCCCGACGGCGAAGACCCAAGCGAAGAGGATATGCCAGTCGCGAGCCGCAGCCAGAGAATAGTAGCCGGGGATCGTCGACCATCCTGGGAATCGAATGACCGAGAACCAGGCATCCGCCGGATCGAACCCCGCATCGCCCCAATAGAGGTACCGATGGGCATTGGAGATATTGAGGCCGGACATGAACAGGATGACGACCGCAACTACATTGATCCAATGCCAAAGGCGCGTGATCAGGCCATGCCGTTTGGCGGGCTTCGCGGTTGGATCGTCGGCGATCATGACGCGTGCCCGTCCGCCATCTGTTCGCGGGCCAGGAAGATCACATCGCGCGGTTGGTCGAGCAGATGCTGTCCACTATCGACATACATCGTTTGCCCGGTCGCCAGATGCCCCGCGGACAGGAACAGCATCGCATCGGCGATCTCGTCCGCCCCGGTCTTGCGTTGCAACAGGTTCATGACATGCGACGTTTCGGTTTCGGCGACGTCCTGATCGTGGCTTGCCAGGATGGCGCCGGGGGCCAGGCCGTATACGCGATCGGCGGCGTCCGACGCGGCGGCGGCCAGCATGGGGACGGTCGCGGCGAGCGCATGTTTGCTCATCGTGTAGCTGAAGAAATCAGGATTGGGATTGGCGATCTTCTGGTCCGTCACCTGAATGACCCGGCGGCCCGACGCAGTGCGCGCCTGCATGAGGAAGGCTTGCGCCATGCGTGCAGGGGTGCGCGCATTGATCGCCATCGATCGGTCGAACACGGTCCGGTCGAGGGCGGTAACGCTGTCGTCGCGAAAGATCGCCGCGCAATTCACCAGACACCGCCAATCGTCGAGCTGATCCGCCAGTCGCCCGATCATCGCCGCTGCGGCGTCGGTGTCGGCAAGGTCGCAATGGACGGTTTGTGCGGATGGCAGTTCCTGCGCGAGCGTTTCAGCCGCGTGAGCCGAACTGCCATAATGGATGACGACATGCCAACCGGCAGCGGCGAAAGCCCGCGCCGCGACCGCGCCGATGCGCTTCGCAGCGCCGGTTATGCAAACGGCCGGACGGTTCATATCTGTCGTCCCGGCAAAGACATGGACCGCTTGTTACACAGTCCTGGAACGGAATATCGGCTCCGTTTCACACCCATCAGGGTCGCGATATGGACAGGGCGGGGGCAGGTTGCGACCATGCGGTCAAGGAAAGCAGACCGCGCTTTAATAGGAAAGGAAAAACGGGTTGAATGCTCGCGAAACCCCCGAAGCGATCGATCCGTTTTTCGCCAGCTTCACCCACCCGCGCGCGATCTTGCGATTTCGCGTAGTTCCGTGGATAGCGTGGATACCCCGGCGAGATCGGACAACGCCCCGGCATCCTTCCTGCCCGTCGACGCGCCGGTGCCCCATAGAACATCGAACACCCGTTCAACCTTCCATTCCGCCGACCCTCGCTGCAACAAAGTCAGCGCATCACCAGCTTGCGCGACGCCCTGTTCAATAACGCGAAAATACCAGCCGCTGCGGCTGCTTTCGAGGATGGCGGCAACCATGCCCTTGTGCCCGAAGCGATGTTCGATTTTCCAGCAGGGTTTGCGCGGTTGGGAAATTTGCAGAAGCGCGGTGCCGAGGCGGAACCGGTCGCCGATGTGCAGGACGGTTTCATGGAGTCCTTCGAGAGCGAGATTGGTTCCGAACGCCCCCGCATCATGTAGAAGAGGATGATCACCGATCCGTTCGCGCCAGAACGCGACATGATCCTGCGGGTAGCAGTGCACGGCCATGTCGGGTCCGCCATGCGCCGTTTCCACCTGTTCGTCCCCCGCCAGACCAAGTCGGGTGATCGCCACCGGACCATCGACGGGCATCTTGACGAAGGCGCTCAATTCCCCGCCCCGAAACGGCTGCGCCCGGCCGACGCATAATGCCTTTAGGAGGATCGGGTCGCCCCTGATCAAACGCTGTCTCCCGCTCGTGCCGTGATGGCGAGCCATTGCCGATCCACCCCATCGAAGCCGCCGCTAGCATATGCGCTTGCGGTTTCGACATGCAGGTCCGGTACACTGTCATACAGCGCGATCAGTGCGTCCGCATCGTAGAAATTATACAAACGGCCGAACGTATCGCGTGCCTCCCCATGGCCAAGTTTGTAATTGGCATAGAACAGCCCGCCTGGTCGCAGGGCACGCGCGATCCGGTGAAGGATCGGCGACAGATCGGGCCGGGCGACATGGAGCAAGGCCGCATGCGCCCACACGGCATCGTAATGTGCCGCCGCTTCCAACGCATCGAACGCCATGACGCGCACGGCATGTCCCGTGCGTTGCCTCGCGCGCTTCGCCATGGCGGCCGAACCGTCGGTGGCATCCAGCATAAAGCCGCGTGCGATTACATGCTGCGCATCGCGTCCGCCGCCGCAGCCCAGTTCGAGAATGTACGCGCGCGGATGCAGCCGATCGAGGAACGCATCGAGATCGCGGCTCGGGCCCCGGGCGCCACTGACCGTGTAGGTGGGCGCATGGGCTTCGTAGAACGCCAGTGTCCGCGCGTCGATCACACGGCTTTCTCTGTCTTGTACCGGGGTGCCGTCTCGCGCAGCATTTGCCCCCGCGCATAGCGGAACACCAGCATGATCAGCGCCATCGACAATATGAAGTCCACGAAGGTGGAATAGAACAGCCAAACGTCGGTCGATGTCCACATCGCCACCGCCTGATTGGCGCCGGCCAGCACCATGCCCAGCAGACCCATGCCAATCCCCAGCCGGGCGGGGTCGATATCGCTATAGGGCAGATACACCGCCAATCGGCTGGCCAGCCGCTTGCCGCCCAACACCCCGTCGGCGAAGAACAGAACCGCGCTGATCGAACCGATCACGGTACTGCGATATTTCACCGCTTCGTCCGTTTGGAAATACAGTGCCAGACCGGCAGATAGCAGCAGCATGACGATGGCGAACATGGCCAACCCGCCGAGCAGGTCCACCCTGGTCACCTTCTGTGCGATCAGCAACGCGACACCCAGCGCCGCACCGACCAGCGCCGCCGTCGTCAGATCGGTCAGTTTGGCGACGACGAAGAATACAAGGCCCAGCAGGATATCCACGATCAGCGGGATGCGGTTGCGTTTCAGCTTTCCGAAATCGAGCCCTGCATTCGATGCCGTCCCGTCCGTGAAACCCTGTTTCATCGTTTGTGCAAACGATCCCGCGGGCATGGACGCGGCAGCGGCGCGGTATTTTTCGGGGTAGGCGATCGGGCGGCCGGGGTGACTTTCATGGATCAGTCGCGCGTCCCGGCTTACGGCGATCGCGACATTGTAGATGCTGATGTAGCCGGCTTCGACCGAAAGCGGCGTTCCATCGGGTAACTGCGCGTCGAGCCGATGATTGCGCACGCTCTCGGGTCCGAAAGCCGGGGTCCGGTCATGCGCGACGATGTCGCCGTTCAGGGCAAGATCGGAATACAACCCGTCGCTGCGCGAACGGATGGTGACAATGCCGGATGCCGTATCGACGGCGAACCGCCTGCGATACCGCCACAATGTGATGCCTTTGCCCATTGTACGCGGATTCAGTTTGCAGCCATTTCAGGTTCGGTGGAAGACGTGGCGGCGGGCCCGGCCGCACGTTCCCGGTCCCTTTCGGCGCGGCTCTTCTTTTCCGCCGCGGTGCGCAGTTGACCGCAGGCGGCATCGATGTCGCGGCCCCTGGGCGTGCGAACGGGCGCGCTGATGCCCGCGCCAAACACAATGTTGCTGAAAGCGCGAATGCGGTCGGGCGTGCTGCATTCATAGGGCGCGCCGGGCCACGGGTTGAACGGAATAAGATTGACCTTGGCCGGCAGATCGTACTGCTTCAGCAGACGCACCAGTTCGCGCGCATCGGCGTCGCTGTCGTTCTTGTCCTTCAGCATGACATATTCGAAAGTGATGCGCCGGGCGTTCGACGCGCCGGGGTAATCTGCGCAGGCTTTCAGCAGCTCGTCGATGCCGTATTTGCGGTTGATCGGTACGATTTCGTCGCGCACCTCCTTCGTCACGGCATGGAGCGATACGGCCAGATTGACGCCGATCTCCTCCCCGCAGCGATACATTGCCGGCACCACTCCGCTCGTGCTCAAGGTGATGCGACGTTTCGACAGGGCCAGACCCTCGCCATCCATGACGAGGCGCAGCGCATCGCGGACATGGTCGAAATTATACAGCGGTTCGCCCATGCCCATCATCACGATGTTGGTGAGGAGGCGGCCATCGGCGCGATACTCGCTCTCATCCTCGTCGTCTTCATTGTCGTCTTCTTTGTCGGCAGGGGAGACGTCCATGCGACCCCTGGGCCATTCGCCCAGCGCATCGCGGGCCAGCATGACCTGCCCCACGATCTCGCCGGGGGTCAGATTGCGGACCAGCCGCATCGTGCCCGTGTGGCAGAAGGTGCAGTTGAGCGTACAGCCGACCTGGCTCGACACGCACAACGTGCCGCGCGCCGCGTCGGGAATGAAAACCATTTCGTAATCGTGGCCATCATCGGTTTGCAGCAGCCATTTGCGCGTGCCGTCGCTGGAATGCTGGGCCTCGATCACCACCGGACGCCCGACGACGAAGCGCTCCTTCAGCCAGGGGCGCATGGTCTTGGCGATATCGGTCATCGCGTCGAAATCGGTCGCGCCGCGATGGTAGAGCCAGTGATAGACCTGCTTGGAGCGCAGCCGCGCCTGTTTCGCGTCCAGCCCGGCTTCGGCAAACAGCTGCGCGATGCGCGCCTTGGGCAAGCCGATGAGATCGACGCGGCCGTCTTCGCGCGGCGTTATATCGCGCGCAACGGGGACCGGATCGACCTGTCCGGGAATGGGCATGAGTGCGGTGTCGGCCATGGGAGTGCCGGATATAGGGGGGCGCGGGTGGTTTGACCAGCGCGGCTTGGTTTGGGCAGATTGCGGGTTCGGGTGGATTGCGGTTCGCGGCGACTACCGCCGGCGCGCGCAGCCGACCGTCGCCGCATCCATGGCGGTGGCCGCACCATCCAGTTCGTACCGATCGCTGAATGGCCGCCCCTGATTGTCGCGCCCCCGCACCGTCATCCGTTCGGCGGACCGCATGGCGGCAACGATCGCGGCGTCCATCGTACGGTTCGCGGCCCAGCCATTGCCCTCCGCACCGACCATCGCGAACCGCCGGCCCCCGATCGTCAAACGCAGATCGCTGCCCTTGCGAATGTTCCGCGACAGGCGAAAATGGACCTGCCCGCGCACCCCGCGCCGGGGCCAGGTCCCGATGCTGACATAGGGCACATTGCTGCGCTGCAGCGTGGAAGGACGCGCCTTGGCGACGGCATAGCAGCGCGGCACGGCGGGGTCGCGGAAGGCCCCCCACGACCCATAAATACCCAAACTGTCGCGCGCGCTTACGGCCCCCGGCACCATCGTCAGCATCGCGGCCAGCAGGACGAACAAAACGCATTTCATCATGCGCCGACGTGTAATTAAGGGGGTGGGCAGCGGCAAGGGCGAAGCCTAGGCTACGCGTTACCGACGATTT
>JBASAR010000244.1:0-8518 GCA_049650705.1 Pontixanthobacter sp.
GGCAGGTAACACGTATCGAAGTGTGACGAGAGCTGCGACCAGGCGATGAACAGAACCAGCAGCATGGCGTAGGGGGCAATCGACCATATCCGCCGCAGCGAAATGTCCAGGAAGGGAATCCGTGCGAAAATCATCGCCTGCAAGGGCATCAGATAATAGGCGATCCGATCCGCGATGACCGATGATAACGGCATCAGTGCGATGACACCTACCATCATCAACACACCGACCATCGCCAGTTTTGCGTCCTTGGGAAATCTTTGCAGCCATTCCCGGCGAAGAACCAAGCCCCATAACAACCCGCAGATGGTCAAGGGTAGGATACGGAACAGTGCCCCGCCCGATTCCAGATCGCTTTCCAGGTAACGGCTATTGGCGACTTCGAACGTTTCGGTACCAAGCAGGGCGAGTACGCCCGGGACCAGCAGGACCAGAATATATCCGATTCGCTTATGGATGCTCATCTGCGGGATGAGCGGGGTCAGGGCGAGAAAAACCATCGCGCTGGAATGGAACGCCGCTGCCAAAGCGACCCAGATGACGTACGGCACCGTGCGCTCGCGCGCGAATTCCATATAAGCCACACACATGAGGCCTATCGCGATCCCCTGCCGCACACCGGACATCGGCATATTGATGATGAGAACCGGAAAGCACAGGATGAGAAATGCGAGCGGATCGACCTGCCGCCGCGCCATAACCGCGATGCCGGCAAAAAAGAGGACCGCGCCGAGTACGTTGAACGAAAGATAACTAAACCCGAGATCGCCCAATGCCAGAAGACTGATTACGTAGAACGGTTGCCGTGTCTCGAATGCATCGGCCACGGTGCTGCTCTGCTCAGCGTAGAAAATGCCGACATATGACCCCCAGTCGCAGCCGACGTCGAAGCGGAACGCCACGAAGAGGAACAGAAATACCAGCAGGGCCCAATAGGCGCTGACCCAAACCTGGCGCGAGGCGATTACACCGCGAATTGCCGCCGATATTGTGAAGACACCCAAATACAGCATAACGTTCAGCCGCACCCATCCATAGCGATTGTGGCTGTGTGCCACCCCATTATGGGCAGAAAACCGTCTGGCCCGTTCATTCGTCTTGCTCGCCCAATCATACGGGCCCGATCATACTGTCCCGATCATACCGACATGCACGTAGCGGCGAAATTCGCTTTGGCAAACCTCAGTCTGATACGCATCGGGCGTGCCATTGGAATTCATTTGACTGACCGTTAAAGCGTCTTCTTATGGACCGCGCGCAAATCGTACATGAAAATTTCAGTCGGCGGGTCGAAACCGGCGATCTGCCGATAGGTAACGCGCCGGGCGTGCCGCAGTCCAACACGCTGCCCCATACCCTCGCCGTGTCGATCTACCGATCGGGCTGTCTGACTCGGGCGCTGGACCGTACGGCGCGCGCCATGCAGGCGGCGGGCCGGGGCTTCTACACCATCGGATCGTCAGGCCACGAAGGCATGGCGGCGGTCGCCGCTGCGCTTCGCCCGACCGACATGGCGTTCCTGCATTATCGCGATGCGGCGTTTCAGATCCAGCGCGCGGAACAGGTGATCGGCCAGACCATCGCATGGGACATGCTCGCGAGTTTCGCCTGCCTTACGGACGACCCCATATCGGGCGGACGGCACAAGGTGCTGGGATCGAAGGCGCTCAATATTCCGCCCCAGACCTCCACCATCGCCAGCCATCTGCCCAAGGCGGTCGGTGCCGCCTACTCGATCGGAGCCGCGCGCCGCCACCGTCCCGAACACGCTGCGATCCCGCCGGACGGGATCGTTGTCTGCAGTTTCGGGGACGCATCGCTCAACCATTCGACCGCGCAGGGGGCTATCAACAGTTCGGGCTGGACGGCATGGCAGTCGATCCCGATGCCGCTCCTATGGGTGTGCGAAGATAACGGGATCGGAATTTCCACCAAAAGCCCGCCGGGGTGGATCGCCGCCAATCTGCAGCAGCGGCCCGGCATCCGGTATTTCGCCTGCGACGGAACCGATATGTACGAAACATTCCGGATCGCGGAACAGGCCGCCGAATATGTGCGTACCCGGCGCAAACCGGCGGTTCTGCATATCCGCACCATCAGGCTTTACGGCCATGCGGGGGCCGATGTGGCGACGACCTATCTCTCCCGCGCCGAAGTGGAGGCGGAGGAGGCGGGCGATCCGCTGCTGCATTCGGTCCGGCTGCTGGAGCAGTCCGGCGCGCTCGAACCGGAACATGCCCTGGCGATCTATCGCGAATGTATCGAACGCACCGAACGTATCGCGGCGCAGCTATCCTCGGGGAAACATTTGACGGATGCCTTGGATGTAATGACCAGCATCGTGCCGCCCAAACGCGCGAACCGCCCTGCCGCGCCCGTATCGCTCGAATTACGCGAAGCGACGTTCGGAGGCGACCTGCGCCAGATGGAGCAGCCGCAGATCATGTCGCGCCTGATCAACTGGGCGCTGACGGACCTCATGCTCGACCACCGGGAAATCGCGATGATGGGGGAGGATATCGGGCGAAAGGGCGGCGTGTACGGGGTTACGCAGAAGCTGGAAAAGCGTTTCGGCCGGTCCCGCGTGATCGACACTCTGCTCGATGAGCAGGCGATACTGGGCCTCGCACTCGGCATGGCGCAAAACGGGTTTTTGCCGATACCGGAAATTCAGTTTTTGGCCTATTACCACAATGCGCAGGACCAGATCAGGGGCGAAGGCGCGACCCTGCCGTTCTTCTCCGAAGGCCAATTCACCAATCCGATGGTCGTGCGCATTGCCGGCCTGGGATACCAAAAGGGGTTCGGCGGGCATTTCCATAACGACAACAGCTTCGCCGCCATACGCGATGTGCCCGGCGTCATCCTGGCCTGTCCATCCAACGGGGCGGATGCGGTGCGGTTGCTACGCGAATGCGTGCGGCTGGCGCGTGACGAGCAGCGATTGGTCATCTTTCTGGAACCGATCGCGCTTTATCCCATGCGCGATCTGCACGAAGCGGGCGATGGGGCATGGCTGCGACACTACCCCGTCCCACACGAACGGATCGGGTTCGGGCAGGTCACGCGGCATGGGGACGGGACCGATCTCGCTATCGTGACCTTCGGGAATGGAACCTATCTATCCATGCAGGCGCAAGCGACGCTGAAGCAGCGGGGAATAGCCGCGCGCGTCGTCGATCTGAACTGGTTGTCTCCCTTGCCCGAAGCATCGCTGCTCGATGCGATAAAGGGGTGCGGACGCGTTCTGATCGTCGACGAAACGCGCGCGACCGGCGGATTGGCGGAAGGGCTGATGACGTTGCTGACCGAGAAAACCGATCTGCCGCATGCACGGCTGTGCGCGTATGACAGCTTCATTCCCACTGGCCCGGCCTACGCTGCGACCATGCCTTCGAAGGACGGCATCGTAGCTGCGGCGGGCGCACTGATGGATGACGCGGCGTGACGCAGGCACGGCGGACGGCGGTGGTGATCTGCCCGGGTCGTGGCACTTATAACAAGAGCGAACTCGGCTATCTCGCGCGTCATTGCAGCGATACTGAAATGCGCAAAGGTTTCGATGCACAGCGCCATGCGCTGGGTCAGGAAACCCTATCGCAGCTCGATACCGCCGACCGATTCAGCCTCGCCAAACATCCGCGCGGCGACAATGCCTCGGCCCTCATCTACGCGGCGACGATGGGCGATTTTCTGGCGATCGATCGCGACCGGATCGAAGTGGTTGCGGTCACCGGCAATTCGATGGGCTGGTATTCCGCCCTGGCCTGCGCCGAGGCGACAACGGCGCAGGACGGGTTCGCCATCGCGAACACCATGGGCACGCTAATGCAGGACGCGCTTATCGGCGGGCAGCTGGTCCATCCGTTCATGGACGATGATTGGACATCGGATACCAAACGCCGGGATGCGTTGTTGGCGACCGCCGCCAAGATCGATGCGGACGACGATTGCATCCTTCGCCCGTCGATCCATCTGGGTGGCATGTTGGTTCTGGCCGGAAACGAGGCAGGATTGGCCGCGTTCGAACGGGAGGTCGATCCGGTCGATGCACGCTTTCCCATGCGGCTGGGCAACCATGCCGCCTTTCACACATACCTTCAGGAACCGGTGGCGCAGCGTGGACGCGATCGTCTGCCACGCGAACTGTTCCGCCAACCGACGGTGCCCCTGGTCGACGGACGTGGCGCGACTTGGTGGCCGCATGCCTGCGAGATCGATGCGCTGCGCGATTACACGCTTGGCCATCAGATCGTCGAAACCTACGATTTTACGCGCGCGATCGCGGTTGCCGCGCGGGAATTCGCGCCGGACCTGTTCATCGTGACCGGGCCCGGAACCACGCTTGGCGGGGCCGTGGCGCAGTCGCTGATCTTGGCCGATTGGCACGAAATGGACAACAAGGCTGCATTCAAGGCGCGGCAGGACGCCGGCCCATTCCTCGTGTCGATGGGAATGGACGAACAGCGCGGACAGGTCGCTTAGAACCCGATCCGTACCCCGCCCCATACGGTCCGGGGCGTGCCGAGATCGATCGCCCCTTCGGAATTGCGCGTAACCACACGTTCGTCCGTCAGGTTTTCGCCGCGTACGATCAGCGAGACGCCGTTGGCTATGCCGACTTCGCCGTAAAGCCCGATTGTCGTCACCGCGGGCAGCAACCCGTCCTCGACATCGCTTTCGAACTGGTCGCCTACATGCCGGACGGTCGCCGAAAGGACGGTGTCCTCCGCAGGACGCCAGCTAACCGTGCCCGATGCCGCCCATTCGGGGGTCTGGGGCGGTCGGTTGCCATCCAACGCCGAAGAAGACCCCGAGCCATCGATCGTCGCATCGGTATAGGCCGCGCTGGCAATCAGGTTGAACGCCCCACGCCGCGCCGTCAGATTGGCTTCGACCCCCTGCGCGTCGATCGCCGGCAGGTTCTGCCGCTGCCGCAATGTCGGAGTCAGTGTGACGTTCGCGATAGCGTTTTCCACGCGGTTGTCGAACGCGGTCACGGACAGTTGGACATTCCGCGACGGCATCAGATCGATGCCCGCCTCGTACCCCTCAAGCGTTTCGTTCTCCAACGCGGCGTTCGCTTCCGTGACGACCGGAAATACGACGAAGGGGCGATAGAGCTCGTTCAACGTGGACAGCCGAAGCCCGCGATACGCGGCGGCGCGCAGACGCAGCTTATCGTTCGCCTGCCATACCGCCCCGGCGCGATAGGATAGCGACCAATCCGCACGGTCGGGCGCGATGGTTTCATCGACCAGGCTTCCATCGGGTTCGCGGGCGCGGAAAAACCCGTTCTCTATCACCGTGCGGTCGCCGCGCAGCCCACCGGTCAGCACGATGTCGCCGATCGTCCAGTCATCTTCTATGAACAGGCCGATATCGCTGGTGCGGCCGCCCGCGCGGCGGGTTTCGCGCAGCGCGCCGGTGAATGCGCTAAAGGCATCCTCCTGCAATTCACCCGATGCACGGCGGTAATCCACCCCCAAACGCAGCACATGGGCATCGCCCACGGGCGGGCGCAGTTCCAGCTTGCCCCCCAATCCGGTCGACGGGGTATCGCGCTGATCGAGCACCTTTACGAACCGCGTCGAGCTGATGACGATGTTGGAGAAATTGCGCGTCTGCAGATAGGCGACGGCATCGAACTGCCAGTCCCCCCGACCGATCGCGCGCAGGCTTGCATCGGCCCCCTCGCTCGAACTGTCGGCACCATCGAAACGCAAGGTTCGCCGATCGTCGAATATGCGGCCCGTCGCCTGCATTTCGACATTGGCACCCATGGGAGCGACGCCGCGTAGCCCCACGTTCCAACTGTCGAACGCCGCGCGCGCGGTGGCGGGAACACGGTCTTCCTGCGGCGTGGTGAAGAAACCCTGCCCGCGATCCCAGCGTCCGCTTACGACCGCGAAGCCTGCGCCCAGCGGCCGCGCGATGGCGCCGCTGGCTTCGGTTTCGCCGCGATTGTTGACCAGCACCGATGCCGCGACCGGAGCGGAATCGTCCAGCCTCGCACTGCGCAGTTCGATCGTTCCCGCCAGCGCCCCCGCACCGAACGGTCCTGCGCCCCCGCCCCGCGTCACGCGTATGCTGTCCAACCGTTCGGGCGCGATGGCGGTGAAGGGGATGTATCCGAAGAACGGGTCGGCGATCGGCACGCCGTCGAGCAGGACCAGCGCGCGGCTGGTCGCATTGCCGCCGAGCGCGCGCAACGTGATCCCCTGCGCGCTGGGATTGGCGCTGCGGCTGTCGGACCGGCGGAATTGCTGGAAGCCCGCGACGTTGGACAATACGTCCTCCAACCGTCCGGACGGTGCGACGTCGATGAGGTCGCGATCGATCGTGACGGAGGAATAGGCGGGCGTTGCGGGGGTATCGGGAAGGCCTTGACCGGTCACCACGATGATCCGGCGCGGACTGTCCTCGTCCTGCGTGTCCTGCGCATTCTGGGCCAAACCGGCGGTCGACATTAGAGCGGTCGGCATCAGAATGGCGGCGATGGGCAGCACGCCGAAGCGCAGGATCGTGTGATTTCGCATGGCCGGCGCTCTACCGTTCCCACACCGCAGTGCCAGCATTTAATCGCGATACCGGACTCGCCATGGCAGCGAAGCTGTGCTTACACTACGGCTTGCCCATCAAGGAGACGCACCAATGCTGGCCACCGCACCCGATTTCGACGTTCTGATCGTGGGCGCGGGCATTTCCGGCATCGGCATGGCCGCGCATATGGAAATGCACAATCCAACGCATTCCTATGCCTTGGTCGAAATGCGCGAGAACCTGGGCGGCACCTGGGACCTGTTCCGGTATCCCGGCGTGCGGTCTGACAGCGACATGCACACGCTGGGCTTTGTCTTCGAACCTTGGAAACATGAAAAGAGCATTGCGGATGCCCCCGCGATCCTCGACTATCTTCATCAGATCGTGGATGAACGCGACATTCGCAAACACATCCGGTTCCAGCACCGCGTCGTGACCGCCGATTGGCATGGCGACGAAGCGCGCTGGCATGTGACACTGGAACGCGGCGACGGTTCGCAGACCATCATGACCGCGAATTTCCTGTATCTGGGTTCGGGCTATTACGATTACGATCAACCTTACGATCCCGGTTTCGAATATGGCGATTTCGACGGGCAGGTTCTGCACCCGCAATTCTGGCCCGACGATCTCGATTACGAAGGCAAGAACATCGTCGTCATCGGATCGGGCGCCACGGCGGTCACGATCGTGCCGTCGATGGCGGAAAAGGCGGGGCACATCACCATGCTGCAACGTACGCCGACCTGGATGTTCTCCCGCCCGGCGAAGGACATGTTTGCCAACACCCTGCGCAAATTCCTGCCCGAAAAAACAGCCTATAAGATCACGCGCAAGAAGAACATCTGGATGCAGGATTTCGCGTTCAAACTGGCGCGCAACAAGCCGCAAAAGGTGAAGGACGATCTGCACAAGCGGATTACCAAATCGATGGGCACCGATTACGACCTCACCGATTTCACGCCGCCCTACGACCCGTGGGACCAGCGATTGTGCCTGGTGCCGGACGACGACCTGTTCGCCGCGATGAAGGCGGGCAAGGCGGATGTGGTCACGGGCAAGATCAAGCGTTTCGTGAAAGGCGGCATCGAACTCGACGACGACACCGTGTTGGATGCCGATATCATCGTAACCGCGACCGGCCTCAATCTCGCCGTGTGCGGCAAGATCGATGTCCGGCTGGATGGCGAGAAGATCGATTTCGCGGAGCGGTTCTATTACAAGGGATGCATGTTTTCGAACGTGCCCAATCTGGCGGTGGTGTTCGGCTATCTCAATGCTAGCTGGACCCTTCGGGCGGACGTCAATTCCGATTACATCTGCCGCGTGCTCAACCGCATGCGGGCGGCGGATGCGGATATCGCGGTGCCGGTGCTGGCCGACGATCACGATCTGGAAGAAGACGACATCTTCGATTTCTCGTCCGGTTACATCAAGCGCGCGCTCGACATCATGCCCAAAAGCGCGGTCAGCTATCCATGGCGTCTTAATCAGGAGTACGTGTCCGACCGCAAGATCATGCGCAAGGATCCGTTGGAAGACGGCATTCTGACCCTGAAGCGGGCCGACGCCGGGGCGTCCGCGATCTCTCGCCATGAAATGGCGCAATAGGGGCACGCGGACTTCAATTCATGCCGGTTGGAATGTAACGCGCGACGATGACCGATAAAATCTACACCGCCGCCCTCATCGTGATCGGCGATGAAATCCTGTCCGGCCGCACGCACGACAAGAACATCGCACAGGTCGCCAGCTGGTTGCAGGTGCAAGGCATCAGGCTCGACGAAGTGCGCGTGGTCGCCGATGTGCAGGACCGCATCGTCGAAGCCGTGAACGCGTTACGCGCGCGCAACGACTATCTCTTCACGACCGGCGGCATCGGGCCGACGCATGACGATATCACCGTCGATGCCATTGCAGCGGCGCTGAATGTCGACGTCATCGTCCATCCGCAGGCGCGCGCCATCCTCGAACG
>JBASAR010000245.1:0-3200 GCA_049650705.1 Pontixanthobacter sp.
CCGCCTTCTCCCGCGCCGCTTCCAGATCGGCAAATGCGCGGAGATATTTCGCGTCGAGATCGCGGGCTTCCCCGTCGCGTTCGGCATGGCGTGCCTTCCAATCCGCAACCGGCCGCGATCCGAAAAACCAGCCGACAGCGAGACCGAGAAGCAGAACGCCGGTGACGATGACAAATACGATATTATTCAAAACATTATCCTTCCGAGCTGGACGGCGGGGCTTGTTCCCCGCCGTCACTCGTCGAAATCTAGTTTACTGAAAACGTTTCAGTAAATCAGCAAGTGCTGCAGTAGCAGTAAGGAAACCCTCAACTGATTGATCTGCACAAGAAAGGCCGTTCTTTGATAGAACAACCCAGTGGTACTTGCCGTTGATCCAACGCAGCAGGTAAGGTCGGTCAATCATACCGAACTCCTCTGAGCTACGTTTATAGAATGGCTTAGTTGGGAGTCGTCTGGGGTCGTTGGTTCCGTTTTTCGCTGTCTATTGTTCTGTTATCAACGCGTTACCCAATCGAATTATCCAAAGCGGTTTGACCAACTTCAGCCGCGAATTTACGCAGTAAGCCCGGGTCATGGGTCCATCTTAAACTCCTCCTAATGATTCATTTCGGTATCTTGAGGCGAATACGAGCGACCGTCAATTATCTCAGCGGAACTTACCCCCTGCCTTACGCTTTAAACTAAGAAAAGGAGTGAACATCATGTCGATCAAGGAAATGATACAGGACCACCCCGCCGTCGGGGACGACTACAACGAGCAACTGGGCGAAGCAGTGAAGCATGCGATGTACGGCGCGGCGATCATGAACAGTTGCGCCGACGCCTGTCTGGCGGAGGATGATGCCCAGGAACGCGCCGAATGCATCCGCCGCTGTTTGGACGCCAGCGATGCGTGCACCGCTTTTTACCGCATGGCCAGCCGACGCACGGGCGGCAATATTCCAGCCATCAAAGCGATCGGCGCGGCGGTGATTATCGCGTGCGAACAATGCTTGGAACATTGCAAAAAGCATGACGACCCCCACTGCACCCGCTGCGCGCGCATGTGCCGCGAAGTGATCGACGATGTGACGAAGGCGGTCCACGGCATGGGCCGCGATGGACCCGACGGACACTGATACAAATGAAAAGCCCGCCGTTTCAAACCGGCGGGTTTTTTCGTTCAGGCGGCTTTGCGCAGCTTATTCAGCTTTTTAAGCGCCATCTGCTTCTTCAGCCGGCTGAGATGGTCGATGAATAAAATACCCTCCAGATGGTCCATCTCGTGCTGGATGCAGGTCGCCATCATCCCGTCCAGCGCCTCTTCATGTGTGGCGCCGTTCACATCCTGATACCGCACGCGGCAGGTACCGGGGCGGTCGACCTCGGCATAGATTTCAGGGACCGACAGGCATCCTTCCTGATAAGTCACCAGCTTATCCGCCGGGTGTAGAATCTCGGGGTTCACGAACACCCGCGGATCGTTTTTCACCGGCTGATGGGTATGCGCCTCGCCGCCATGGGCGGTGCATTCCACCGGCTCCGCATCCTCGTCAGGTTCCTGAAGATCGATCACCAGCACCCGCTTGGGCACGCCGACCTGTATCGCTGCCAGACCGATACCGGGAGCATCATACATGGTTTCGAACATGTCACCGACGAGCGTTTTCAGCTCGGCGTCGAACTCGGTGACGGGAATCGAGATCGTTTTCAGCCGGGGGTCCGGCACTTCCAGAATTTCGCGTATGGCCATGCCGGTATATTTAAGGGTGAATTCCGCCCATCGCAAGCTATCAGTCCACCGGACGCCGCGCCCGTAATGCCTGCGCCAGCGTGCCTTCGTCGAGATAATCGAGCTCCCCGCCCACCGGCAGGCCATGGGCCAGCTGCGTGATGCGCACGGGATAATCCTCCAACCGCTGCGCGATGTAATGCGCGGTGGTTTGCCCTTCCAGCGTGGCATTCATCGCCAGCACCACTTCGTTCGTGCCGCCCGCCGCCACCCGGTCGAGCAGGCTGCCGATATTGAGGTCTTCGGGCCGCACACCGTCCATCGCGGAGAGCCGGCCCCCCAGCACGTGATAGGTGCCGGTGAACAGTTTCGCCCGGTCCAGCGCCCATAGGTCGGACACATCCTCCACCACGCAGATGGAGGCGGCATCGCGGCGCGGATCGGCGCAAATGCCGCACGGAGCCTGCGTGTCGACATTGCCGCAGATTTCGCATTCGACCAGCGTGTCGCGCACTGCCATCAACGCATCGATCACCGGTCCAAGCGCGGATGCCCGCCTTTTCACCAGCCACAACACCGCGCGGCGGGCGGATCGTGGCCCCAGTCCCGGCAGGCGGGCCAGCGCGGCACTCAACGTCTCGATCTCTTGCGAAGCCATGTGGCGAAAGATAGGGGTCGGGCGGAATAAAGAGAAGGGCGGACGCGAAGCGCTATGCGGATCATTTTCATGGGCACGCCCGATTTTGCGGTCCCGGCTTTGCGTGCCTTGCATAAGGCGGGGCATACGATGCTGGCCGCCTATACTCAGCCGCCGCGCGCGGCGGGGCGGGGCAAGAGAGTGCAACCCTCCCCCGTGCAGAAAGAAGCGGAGATCCTGGGTATCCCGGTGCGTTGCGTCACCTCGTTCAAAGGCGAAGATGCACGCGCGGAGTTTGCCGCGTTGAAGGCCGATGTCGCAGTCGTCGCCGCTTATGGCCTGATTCTGCCGCAAGCCGTGCTCGACATGCCGATACATGGTTGCCTCAACATCCATGCCTCCATCCTGCCGCGCTGGCGGGGGGCGGCACCGGTGCATCGCGCGATCATGGCCGGCGACCCGGTGACGGGCGTGACCATCATGCAGATGGAGGCGGGGCTGGACACCGGGCCGATGCTGGCGACCGTCCGCGCGCCGATCGATGGGCGCACGACCGGCGAAATGACCAACGTGCTAGCCGATCTGGGCGCGCAGTTGATGGTCGGCACTCTGCGCGAGTTGAAGAACCATCGCCCGCTTGCGCAGGACGACGCGGAGGCTACGCACGCGCCCAAGATCGATAAGGCGGAGGCCAGGATCGACTGGAGCGAAGATGCGACGGTCGTCGCGCGCAAGGTTCAGGGACTGGCGCCCTACCCCGGTGCATGGTTCGAATTGAACGGCGATCGGGTAAAGGTTCTGGAAGCCGAAGCGATCGAGGGCGAAGGCGAAGCGGGTGCGGTGCTGGAC
>JBASAR010000246.1:0-10293 GCA_049650705.1 Pontixanthobacter sp.
CGCTCAAATGCCACGACGGTGTGGCCCATGCGAAAATGCGCAGCCATTCGGGCAGACCGTCGATCGGGAACCACAGCCCACCCAATACCGCGAAACCCAGGAACAGGAAATTCGCCGCCGCGATGGCAGCTTTCGCATCCAGCCGCATGCCGATGCCCAGCCCAATCAGGGCGAACGGGATCACCGAAAGCAGATGGATGACGAGCAACATCGTCCAGCGTTCGATCGGCAGCGAGACCCCGCCCGCGACAATGCCCAAGCTGTAGATCGCCGCCACCGCCATTCCCGTGAACAGCATGGCGGCGGTCACCTTGGCCACGACATACGCCCCGTCCGGCAGCGGCGAGAGGCGTTTGAGTTCGATGAGGTTGGCGGCGCGTTCATCCGCGACTCCCACGCCGAACCCGAACAAGGACGGCCCGATGGCGGCGAATACGCCGAAGGTCGCGAGGGCATAGGATGCCGTCTCCGCCCCGCCATCGCTCATGGCGATCGCGAACAGCCCGTAAAACGCGACCGGCATCAGGATCGTGGGCAGAATGAACTGCGGCATCCGCCAGCTTTTGCGAATTTCCGCCATGCACTCGATCGCGTAAAGGCGGTGGGAGGGCACGAGGGCGGTGTGGGTTGCGGTGGCCATTACGCAGCCTCCTGCAGCACGGGTTGGGTAAGATTGGACAGCGCATCTTCGAGACTGGCGGTTTCCACCCGCAGATGCGTGCAGTCGTCGGTTGCTGCCAGAAGCGCGCGCATCGTTGCGACCGCATCCGCCGTCAGCACCCGCACCTCGCGCCCCGACCGTGTGACGCGCGCCACGCCCGGCATGGCCGCCAGCTGCGTCTGGGCAAGGCGGGAGTGGCAGCGGATGGTCGATCCCGCCGTGTTGCCGCGAATCTCCTGCGTCGATCCATCGGCGACGATCCGTCCGGCATCGATGATGACGATACGATCGGCCAGCGCCTCCGCCTCTTCGAGATAATGCGTCGTCAACAGCACGGCTGCGCCGGCGTCGGCGGTGTCGCGCACGATCGACCACAATCCGCGTCGCGCTTCTGCATCGAGGCCGGTGGTCGGCTCGTCCAGCACGAGGAGGTCCGGCCTGCCGCATATCGCGATCGCGAATTGCAGCCGGCGCGATTGCCCGCCGGACAACGCTCCCGCGCGGCGGTCGGCCAGATCGACAAGACCGGCCAGCTGCAGGGTTTCGTCGACCGCCCGGGGTGCCGGATAATAGCCGCTGTGCAGGGTTACGGTTTCGCGCACCGTCAGCACGTCGGGCAGACCCGCGGATTGGAGCATAATGCCCAGGCGCGCACGGGCGGCCATGTCGCGCGGTTCGCGGCCGAACAGATGCGCGGTGCCTTCGTCCGCGACCAACCGCCCGGTCAGCACGCCGACCGCCGTCGTCTTGCCCGCGCCGTTCGGCCCCAGCAAGGCGGTCACCTCGCCAGGTCGGATATCCAGCTGCAAACCGGCAAGCGCCTGCACCTTGCCCAATCGTTTGGTCACATCGGTGAGGCGGGCAATGGCGGTATCGTGCGATGGCATGGCATTCTCTCCTGTTCGACATGACAGGTTCTGCACCTGATGCACTGAGTCATGAAGTGACACATGACACGCGGCTAATGTGACAGATGTCACTGCCGCGAAGCACGGAAACGGCGGTATCCCCGCTGCATCGAACGCATGCGGCACGAACCGCGCGCGAACAGGGACCGATATTATGATGACCCACGCCAATCCATCCATGAAAACCGCAATATTCGCTTTGCTCGCCGGCGCGGCTTTCGCAGGCCCGATCGCCGCCAATGCGCAGCCCACGCTCATTCGCGACGTGCGCGTGTTCGACGGCGAGGCGGTGCATGAAAGCCGGTCCGTCCTGATCGATGGCAACCGCATCGTGGCCGACGATTTCACCGGAGAAGCGCCGGCGGATGCGCGCGTCGTAATGTGCGCGGACTGCACACTGCTGCCCGGTTTGATCGATGCGCATGTCCATGCCTATACCGGGCTGGACGATGCGCTGATGTTCGGGGTGACCAGCGTGTTCGACATGTTCGCATTGCCCGCGATCACGGCAGCATCCCGCGGGCGCACGTCGGCCCATGACAATCCGGGGGAGGCGGATCTGTACAGCGCGGGCTATCTCGCGACCGCGCCCGGCGGCCACGGTACGCAATTCGGCATCGCGGTGCCGACGATCACCACGCCGCAGGAGGCGGATGACTGGGTCGCGGCGCGGCTGGCGGAAGGGTCCGATTACATCAAGATCGTGATCGAGACGGGCGGCGAAGCCTTGGGGCGCACGCTGCCGACCCTGGATCCGTCGATCGTTACGGCGCTGGTCGAGGCGACGCAAAAGCGTGGCAAGCTGGCGGTCGTCCACGCATCGACCAAACAAGCGGCGATGATTGCAATTTCGGCGGGGGCCGATGGCCTCGTCCATTTCTTCGCCGACGCCCCGGTCGACGATGCGATGCTGGCGTTGATGCGGGCGGGGGGCATGTTCGTAAGCCCGACATTCGCCGTATTCGAAAGTTTCGCCGGTCGCGCGGGCAGCGCCGATCTGGCCGAACAGGCGGGGTTCGCGAAGCTGCTGGGCACGGAAGCTCGGGCGAACCTTGCCTCACTAGTGGAAGGCGACGGCATCGACGCTTTCGCAGCCGCGATGCAGGCCAATATCTCGGCGTTGAACGCTGCCGGTATTCCGGTTCTCGCGGGCAGCGATGCGCCCAATCCCGGCACCTGGTTCGGCGTGTCGCTGCACCGGGAACTGGAGCTGCTCGTGCAATCGGGGCTGAGCCCGAAGCAGGCGCTGGTGGCCGCGACGTCGGCTCCGGCGGAAGCGTTCGATATCGCCGATCACGGGCGCATCGCGGATGGGGCGTTCGCCGATCTGCTGTTGGTTCGGGGCGATCCGACCCGCGACATAACCGCCACGCGCAACATCGTGGAAGTGTGGAAGGACGGTCGCTCCACCACCGTTGTGCGAGATGCGCGCCGCGACGCCATAGCCGCATCCGACGCGCGCTCCACGACCGGTCGGCCGCTGCCGGATGATGGTGTGATCGCACGTTTCACGTCGGCGGACGGCGCGGCTGCGATCGATGCGCCTTTCGGCAGCTGGAACGTCTCGACCGACGCGATAATGGGCGGCACATCGACGGCACGGATCGCGGTGACGCAGGACGGCGCGCTTGGTCTGACGGGCACTGTCGCTCAGGGTGGCTTCGTGCAATGGGCGGGCATCGCATGGACGCCAGGCGAACGCATGACAGCCCCGGTCGACCTGCGCGAGGCGCGCGGCATCGCCTTTCGCATCCGCGGTACCGCCAACGGCCCCGGCGTCATGGGTTTCTCTGAAAAAGGCGGCCGCGAACCGGCCTTGGTGCAAATAAAAATCGGCCCGGAATGGCGCGAGGTCTATGTGCCCTTCGCCGACCTGCCGCGTTTCGACGCGGCGGGCACGACCATGCTGCTGATCGGTGCCTTTGAACCGGGCGCATTTGCGATGGAGATCGACGATATTCGGCTTCGGTGATGCCCGGATCGATGCACATCGCATATTTAGGCGATATTTATCGCTATGAAATTAAGGGCTTGCGGATCGCCGTATTGTTACGCCAAGCGCTGGGTGATGGTGGAAGGTGGCGTAACCAGGCGGGCGGGGCAGCCATTGATCGCCTTGGCGTTCGTCTTGATCGTCTGGGTGGCGATACGCAGCATGCTGTGGGAAGCGCCGTTCGGCCATATTCTCGAACGCGAAGCCTTCGCGACGGGCGGCGATGCGATTGCCAAATCGTTCGAGGGAATCGAGGGTACGGTCTTTCGGCAGCACAGGGTCCAGGACGATAGCGTGCCGGTTCTCGATCTCGATACCATGGCATTGTCGGGGTCGGGCGTCGCCCATCGGCTTGGCGCGCCTATGTCGATTTTTGGCATGGTCGGCACGCCCCCTGTAATACAAACACCGGTAACATTGAAGGAAAGCCAGACAACCGGTGATCGGCCTTCGGCAAAGCCCAGAACCCGGTCGTTCTTGACCGATCCCTCGCCGATAATCGTCAAGCCGGTCGCGAGGACAGACCGATGGTCGCTCGATAGCTGGGTGTTCCTGCGCCAGGGTCGCGGCGTTGCAGCGGTCACCGGGCCGGCGCCTGCCAATTACGGGGCGAGCCAGGCGGGGGCGGTGCTGCGGTATCGGCTCGATCCGGGCAATACGCATCGTCCGGCCGCCTATCTTCGCGCGACCGCCGCGTTGGCCGGGCAATCGCAAGCCGATCTGGCCGTCGGCCTGTCCGCGCGACCTGTGCCGAAAGTGCCGCTGTCCGTCTTGGTGGAAGCCCGCGCGAGCCGGGCCGAAGGACGCACCGAATTGCGCCCGGCCGCCCTTGCCGTGACCGAGTTTCCTCCCATCGATCTGCCCTTAGGATTGCGGGGCGAAGCCTATGGTCAGGCGGGCTATGTCGGCGGGGACTTCGCGACGGGTTTTCTCGATGGGCAGGCGCGTGTGGATCGCCCGGTCGCCCGCATCGGCAATAGCAGGTTTGCCGTTGGCGGCGGCGTATGGGGCGGGGCGCAGAAAGGAGCCACCCGGCTCGATATGGGGCCGACGGTCCGTACCGATCTTACGGTCGCCGACACGCAGATGCGCATATCGATCGATTACCGGCATCGGGTGGCGGGGCAGGCAACGCCGGAGTCCGGGTTGGCATTGACCGTGTCCGCCGGTTTCTAGGCCGCCGCCTCTTTAACAGCCGGTGACGCGGGCGTAAGGGTTGGCGATGGACCTCTACCTCCCCATCGCCAACCTGTCCGTCAATGGGCTGGTCATCGTGATGCTGGGGGCGCTCACGGGTATATTGTCGGGCCTGTTCGGCGTGGGCGGGGGGTTTCTAACGACGCCGCTGCTCATTTTCTACGGCGTGCCGCCGACCGTGGCCGCCGCTTCCGCCAGCACCCAGGTGACCGGCGCCAGCGTGTCCGGCGTGTTCGCGCATTCCAAGCGCAAGGGGGTGGATTACAAGCTAGGCGGTGTGACGGTCGCAGGGGGGTTGGTCGGCGCGGGGATCGGCGCGATCCTGTTCAGATGGCTGCAGAATATCGGCCAGATCGATGTCGTCATCAACGTCCTTTACGTGGTCATGCTGGGCACCATCGGGACGCTGATGGCGCGCGAGGCGTGGGAAGCGATTTCGCCCAGGGTGAAAGATGGCGAGTCCGCCACGGTGAAGTCCGCGCCCAAACGCCGGCATCACCCGCTCGTCACCGCGCTGCCGATGCGTTGGCGGTTCTACCGTTCGGGCCTGTATATTTCGCCGCTGGCCCCGTTGTTTCTCGGCGTGTTCGTGGGCATTCTGACCATGCTGATGGGCGTGGGCGGCGGCTTCATCATGGTGCCCGCCATGCTGTATATTCTCGGCATGAGCGCCAGCGTGGTGGTCGGCACGTCGCTGTTCAACATATTGTTCGTGACGATGGCAACGACCATGATGCATGCGTTGACGACGCAGGCGGTCGATATCGTGCTGGCCGCGTTCCTGTTGATCGGATCGGTCACCGGTGCGCAGATCGGCACGCAGCTGGCGCAGAAGGTGAAGCCCGAATGGCTGCGGCTGGCGCTGGCGGCCACGGTGCTGCTGGTGGCGGCGCGGATGCTGTTCGGGCTGGGGGTGCAGCCGGATGAGATTTACACGGTCATGCCGCTGTGACGCGGTGGTGGCTACCCCTTCTGCTGCTGGCGCTCGCGGTACCTGCCACGGCGCAGCGCGATCCCATTCTGGTACCGGAAGTATCGCAGGACGAGGTGCAAGTCCGGCAGGGCTTCACCGGCACCGAATTGCTGCTGTTCGGTGCGATCCTCGACCCCAGCGGCGCGCGGGCGGGGCGGGAATACGACATCGTGGTGGTGCTGAAGGGTCCCACGCAAGCCATCCGCCTGCGCGAAAAGGACCGCTTCGGCCCGATCTGGATGAACGCCGCGAGTACCGATTTCCGGTCCGCGCCGTCCTTCTTCGCCGTCGTGTCCTCCGCCCCGATCGCGGATATCGTCGACGAACGCACGGCGGCGATTTACGAATTGGGGCTCGATTTCATCCAGTGGTCGCCCAGCGGAATCATCGATCCCGAGGAACAGGCGCGATTTACCGACGGGCTGGTCGATCTGAAACGGCGGCAGGGATTGTTCAAGGAAGAGATGGACGGCGTCGCGATCAGCGAAGACGTGCTGTATCAGGCGCGCATCGCCTTGCCCTCCAACGTGGAAACCGGGGTCTACACTGCCGAGACATTCGCCATCGCACGCGGGCGCGTCATCGCATCCGCCGTCGCGGAGGTGGAGGTGAAGAAGGTCGGTTTCGAAAAAGGGGTGGAGACATATTCGCAGGAACGCTCGCTGCTTTACGGCCTGTTCGCGGTCTTGCTGTCGGTCACCATGGGCTGGGTCGCGGGGCGGTTGTTCGCGCTTATCTGACGGGCCCTCAAGACCGGGCGCGCAACACGATCTTAACCATTGCCGCCCATAGCCTACGGGTTCTTACCCCCCTTCATGTAGGCCGAGTGCAAACGCCATGAACGATCTGAGCAGCCACGATTTCGAAAAGCCAGCCGTGGATGGCGATCCGGTCGAACAGGTGGACAATGCCCGCCAGCCGATCGGCGTGGTGCTGGAAATCGCAGGATCGGGGTCGCAGATCGCGCTCGATCTGCAACGCATCAACGAATGTATGGAAGACGACGATCCGTCCATCGCATTGGCGGGACAGGTCGGCAGCCAGATCAAGATCCGTGTCGGACAAAGCTGGCTGCTCGCAAACGTCCGCAACCAGCGGCAGGATCGCCGCGCCAACGGTTCGATCATCGCCAACATCGATTTCCTGGGGGAGGGCAAGGAAGAAAAGCTGACCGGCAAGATCCACGGGTTCCGGCGCGGCGTGACGCGTTATCCGGTGCCCGGATCGCTCATCTATCCCGCGACCACCGCCGACCTCAAACAGATCTACGCCAGCGACGGGCGATCCAACATCCAGATCGGCACCGTCTATCCGACCAAGGATATTCGCGCCGGCGTGTATATCGATGCGATGCTGGGCAAGCATTTCGCCCTGCTCGGTTCCACCGGCACCGGCAAATCGACCAGCGCCGCACTGATCCTGCACCGCATCTGCGAGGCCGCGCCCGACGGGCACATCGTGATGATCGATCCGCACGGCGAATACAGCGCCGCGTTCAAGACGAACGGGCAGATCCTGGACGTGTCGAACCTGCAGATGCCGTACTGGCTGCTGAATTTCGAGGAGCATTGCGAGGTGCTGCTGACCAGCACCGGCAACGATCGGCAGATGGATGCCGACATTCTGTCCAAATGCCTGCTGAAGGCGCGTTATAAGAACCGGCTGGCCGAGACGATGGGGAAGATCACGGTGGATTCGCCGATCCCCTATCTCCTGTCCGATTTGAGCGCTGCGATTCAGGATGAAATGGGCAAGCTGGACAAGGCGACCAACACCGCGCCGTTCATGCGCCTCAAGACGAAACTGGACGAACTGAAGGCCGATCCGCGATATCAATTCATGTTTTCGGGCATGCTCGTTGGCGATACGATGGCCGAATTTCTGTCCAAGGTGTTTCGGATGCCGGGCGACGGCAAACCCATTTCGATCATCGACGTATCCGGCGTCCCGTCCGACATTACCGCGACCGTCGTGGCGGTGCTCAGTCGGATGGTGTTCGATTTCGCGATCTGGGGCCGCGACGAACAGACGCGCCCGATCCTGCTGGTATGCGAAGAGGCGCACCGATACGTTCCGAACGAGAAGAACGCGGATGGTTCGTCGGTCGGAAACATACTTGGCCGGATCGCGAAGGAGGGGCGCAAATACGGCATTTCGCTGGGCCTTATCACGCAGCGCCCGTCGGACCTCGCGGAAGGCGTGCTGTCGCAGTGCGGCACCATCATCTCGATGCGCCTCAACAACGATCGCGATCAGGCGTTCGTGAAGGCGGCCATGCCGGAGGGTGCGCGCGGCTTCCTCGATAGCATCCCGGCCCTGCGCAATCGCGAATGCATTATCTGCGGGGAGGGTGTGGCGATCCCGATCCGGGTGAGCTTCGACAATCTGGAAGAGATCAAACGTCCCGCATCCGAAGATCCCAGTTTCGTCGAACTGTGGAACAAACCCGGCGGCGAGGAAGAGGCGGTCTACCGCACCGTCCAACGCTGGCGCAGCCAGGGGGTGTAGCTTTCGCCAGGACGGGCTGCGAAAGGCGGCGTGCTGCGCTTCCGGTGCTCACGGACCGAATGTCCGCTGCGCGCCGGTTCTCGCACCCCACCATTCTCGCTCCGACCTGACGAAACCGGCCGCCTATAAGGCGGATCGCGTGCTTAGGCACCCCCCGGACCCGCGAGGGTCCGCAAGGCCGACCGGCCGCCCGAGCTTATGCGAGGCAGCAAGCGATGCGGATGCAACGCGCCCGCAGGGCCTTGAAAAACATCACGTCCCCCGTGTGTCGCCGAACAGGTGGATGTGCAGCCGGTCGGTCATGCGGAAACCGTGATCGAGACAGGCTTGCACCATCCATTCCTGCCGCGCGCGTAAGGTGCCGCTGTCGGTGCCCTCGGCCATCAGGAACACGCGCGACCGGGGGATGGCATGGGCGCGGACCAGCGCGGCAACCTCCGCCACATCGGCGGGCGTGGCGACCACGAATTTGAAGAAAGCGCGCGGATCGGCGGCGTAGCTTCGCAGTCTTTCGGGGATCAACGCCAGCTCCGCCGGATTTCCGCTATGCGCCAGTTTCGGGCTGACATTATACTGGTCCACGCGAATATCGACCCGCGACGGCGCTTTGGTGGTGCCATTGGTTTCCACTTCCACGACTATGTCGGGCAGCCGCTCCAGCAGATTGCCGAGCGCCGTGCCTTGCAACAATGGCTCCCCACCGGTGACGATCAGGCGGTTCTGGCCCAGCGCGGCGATGCGCGCGGCAACATCCGCCTCGTCCAGCGTGATTTGATTGGGCCGCCGCGCATAAGTCGTCTCGTTGCGATGCAGCCGTTCATCGCCATCGAAATGCCAGGTGTATGCCGTGTCGCACCACTGGCACGCCAGATTGCAGCGCGACAGGCGAATGAAAGTGCAGGGCGCGCCCGTACTCGGCCCCTCGCCCTGGACGGAGGCGAAGATTTCCGGTTCCCCCGGCGTGGTCGTGGCGAGAACCAAGGCCATCGCGTTCAGCCGAGGCGGGCGAGAGCCGCCGTCAGCCGATCGACTTCGGCCGTATGATCGGCATGGTCGGCACGCGCTTTCTCGACCGCCTCGGGCTTGGCACGCTCGACGAAGTTCGCATTGCCCAGCCGTCCTTCCAGCGATTTCGCTTCCTTGGACGACGCCTCCAGCGCCTTCGACAGACGCGCCTTTTCAGTGTCGACGTCGATCAGCCCTTCCAGTGGTATGACGATCCGGTCGGACCCGGCGGCAATTTGTATTGCGGCCCCATCGGGTGCAGCGCGCTGATGGATGGCGGCGATCCGTGCGATGCGTTCGATCGCGGCTGGGTTGCGAGCGATGGCATCTTTCGCAATTGGGCCGGGCGCTTCGCAATAGGCGTCCAGCTTCTGGCCCGGCGGAATGCCAAGTTCGTTCTTTGCCGCCCGAACGGCACCTGCAAGCGCGATCAACCATTCGACTTCGGCCTTGGCATCCGCGTCTTGCTCGACCGAAAAATCGGGCCATTGCGCGGTGATAAGCGGGTACTCCGGGCGATCGCCCTGCGCCGCCCATAATTCTTCGGTCACGAAGGGCATGAACGGGTGCAGCATGACCAGGATCTGATCGAGCACCCACCCGGCCACGGCGCGCGTTTCGTCGTCGAAATTTCCTTTGATAAGCTCGATATACCAATCGCAGAACGTGTCCCATGCGAAGTGGTATATGATGCCTGCCGCCGCATCGAACCGCAGATCGGCCATCGCCGTGTCCAGCCGGGATACGGTGTCGGCCACCTCGCCCACGATCCAGCGGTTGACCGCGCCGACCGCCTCGGGCGGCTCCATCGTGGTCGATGCGCCGATGCCGTTGGTCTGGCAGAAGCGGGTCGCGTTCCACAGTTTGGTCGCGAAATTGCGGTACCCCTCGACCCGGCTGTCATCCATCTTGATGTCGCGGCCCTGGCTTTCCATCGACGCCATGAAGAACCGCAGCGCGTCCGCACCGTATCGCTCGATGAGGCCAAGCGGATCGACGACATTGCCTTTCGATTTCGACATCTTGGAGCCGTCCGCCGCGCGCACCA
>JBASAR010000247.1:0-19005 GCA_049650705.1 Pontixanthobacter sp.
GATGGACTGGGTAGAGGACGATTTCACCGCCGGGTTCACCTTCGAAAATCCCAATGCCAAAGGCGCATGCGGATGCGGTGAAAGCTTCATGGTCTGAACTGCGCCCGGACGGGCTGCAAATCGCGCCTGTCTGCGCTTCCGGTGCTCTCGGACTGGATGTCCGCTGCGCGCCGGTTCTCGCCGAACTCAATTTTCGCTCCAACCTGTCGCAGTTTCCTGCCACTATCGCCGCGAGGCGGCAACGCAGGCGGCGCGGTCGACGTCGAGCGCGTCGCTCGACCGGCGGGCCTCGACATGGGTGGCGCCGGGCTGTGCACCGGGGCGCAGGGGATAGAAATAGATATCGAGGACGCAGGACGCACTGCGATATTGCAGTTTGCGCACATCCCCTTCGAACACGTCGAGGGCGGGTTCACCGAATTGCCGCTGCACGCCTGAAATGCTTTCCCCGATCACCCCTTCCAGACCCGGCAGGTTCATGATTCGCGGCGTGATGAATCCGTCGCGCATCGGCGTTGGCTGCGTGGGCGGCGGCGTGGTTGGGCGTGCGGGCAGATCGGCGACCGGGCGTCCGGCATTGGGGTTGGCCCCGCCGCCTGATCCGGCAACACAGCCGCTCAACGCCGGTACCGCCAGCAAGATCAGGGGGCCCCATCTTTTCATCGTGTCGAACCTCGTCAATCTATCATGCGGTGCGACCGTCCAATAGGAGGCGCGGGCGATCCGGGGAAGGCATCGCGGACGCAAAGCCGGCACCATCCGTCGCAGGCACGAAATCGGGTCGATAGATTTGGACTTGGCGCGCGCGAGGGGTTAGGCGCGCGGGCCAGACGACCGACCGTACCATATTCGAGGATATTCATGCCCCAATCGCCCCCCAAATTCGATGTGATCGCCATCGGCAACGCCATCGTCGACGTGATCGCCCCATGCGACGATGCGCTGATAACCAGACTGGATATGGCGAAAGGCGGCATGGCACTGATCGACGCGGACGGGGCGCGCGATCTGTATGCGGCGATGGGCCCGGCGAGGGAAATTTCGGGCGGGTCGGCGGCGAACACGCTGGCCGGTCTCGCCAATCTGGGCGCCACATGCGCCTTCATCGGGCAGGTCGCGTCCGACCAGCTGGGCGATGTTTTCACCCATGACATTCGCGCGGCGGGCATTCAGTTCGACACGCCCGCCCTGACGGGTGGCAACGACGATGCGCCGACCGCCCGCTGCCTGATATTCGTAACCCCCGATGGGGAGCGCACGATGAACACGTTCCTGGGGGCCAGCCAGTTCCTGCCTGCCAAGGCGCTGGATGAAAGCATGATCGCGGATGCCGCCGTGCTGTATCTCGAAGGCTATCTGTGGGATCCCGAAGAACCGCGCAATGCCATGCGCCGGGCCATCGCGGTGGCGCGAGAGGCGGGGCGCGAAGTCGCCTTCACCGCATCGGAAAGCTTCGTGATCGAACGCCATGGCGACGATTTCCGCGCGCTGATCGACGAAGGGTTGATCGACATCCTGTTCGTCAATCATCACGAACTCGCCACGCTGACCGGCCGGGAGGATATCGAGGACGGCATCGCCGCGCTGAAGGACAAGGTGCCGACATTGGTCGTAACCCGTTCCGCCGACGGCGCCGTCGCGATCGCGGGCGGGGAACGCGCGGAAGTCGCCGCCGAGCCGGTCGACAAGGTTGTAGACACCACCGGCGCTGGCGACCTGTTCGCCGCCGGTTTCCTGTCCGGTTACGTGAAGGATCAGGACCTCGAAGCCTGTCTCACCCGCGGTGCCGTGTGTGCAGCGGAAATCATCGGCCATTACGGCCCACGTTCGGAAGCGGATTTGGCGAAGTTGGTGCACGACAGGCTGGGCCGATGAAAACACCCATTCCGGCAGGCTATCGGGGCACGTAGATCCACATGCTGCGCTGACCCATGGAAAGCGCATTCAGACTGGTGGCCGCCTCCGCCTGAACCGGGCGTCCGTCACACGGGTCGGCATAGATTTCGGCCATCGATCGCAACGTGCCGCGCGGTGCATTGTTCAATTCGTAAACGCCGGTGATCAGGTTGCGTTGCATGGCCAGCGAGCCCCACATATCGTGCAGGCGTTTATCCTTCGGACATCGCTCATCCTCGCGCAACATAACGCGCAATTCCTCGACCACGCGGGGATCGCCGCCGATCGCCGCACCGGTCAGCAAGATTTCGGCCTTGGGCGGATCGGCTTCCACGACCCGGCCATCGCGATAGGCCAGGCCCAGCGGATAGCGCGCGGACACCTCGCCCGCCTCGACTTCCTGCAACAAAAGCGGGACCGCCTGCTGGTAGTCGCCTCCCGAATAGAGTTTCATGCCGGGCGTGCCCTTGACCCCGGCCGCGCATCCGATGGCCATCGTGCACAATGCGACCACGCCCAAAGTCTTACCTGCGATACCGAACCGGTTCTGCATCATCATTCCTCCACAAGGTCGGGGATAATCCACGACCGATAATATTCCCGTTCATGCATTTGTAGAAGCAGGAATTGCCGATCGTCGCGACTCTCCTATCGAATGAAGTGCAGAACCAATTTGCCTACCATCGCGCTGAGGCCTCGGTAGCCGGATGCAATCCCGGATACCCCGCCGAAGCTTATTCGGTTGGCGAAACCGGTGAACGATGCTTTGTGCAGCGTGACGAACCACATGCCGAGCACGAAAACGACAGCCAGCGAATAGCCTTCCCAGCCGACGCCCCGGTACTCCGGCAGCAGGTTCAAAACGATATTGCCCGCCGCAAAAGCGAACAGGGTTTCGCGCCCGAAACGGGACAGCCAGCCGCGTTCAGGGCGAATTGAAGGCTCTCGTCGATCGGTTAGAACGCCGATCACCAGAAAAACTGCCGTCATCGCGATGCCATAGCCATAATAGGCATAGTGGTTCTGCCATCGGAATTCGTAGACGAGACTTCGTAAGAACGTCATATCGGGGTCCGGGATCGCTGCAACGATCAGGGCCGATAGTGCCGCGATGGTTATGGAGACCGGCAAGGCCCATGATCGTGTCCTGTCCCACGCCTCCCCGATGGCCACGCCGAAGGTCACGAAGGTGAATGTCAGCAGGATCGCCGGCCCCAATCCCTCGCCATGGCCGATCAACTGTTGAATGCCCGGCACAGGCGGTACGGACGCCATGCGCAACGCCGCATTCGCCGCCCATGCCGCGGTGGCGATGCCGGCGAAAAACCAAACCCCGAAACGCAATGCCAGGCGCAGCGTGACGGCGACGATCCCGAACAGCACCGCATAGATCGCCAGAATGGTCCCGAACCGATCCGCTTCGAGCAGGACGATGGATTTCGCCATGAACAGCGCATCGTGCTTCCCCGAAACGAATGCCGCGAACGTGATGCCCAAAAATAAAACGTAGCATAGCAGGCCACGCGCGATGAGTTTCTCCCTCGTTTCGTCGAATTCGCTTTTCGCCTTCCGCAGGTAGACGAGATGCAGCATCGCACCGAATACGATGAAGAACATCGGCGTGGCCGAACGCGTCAGCAGCTTGATCCAGATCTTCGCGTCGGCCAGAACGATGCTCTGTGCGGCGAACTGGGCTAGCGCGTGCGACATGAGTGCGAACAGAATCGCGAAGCCGCGCACCATGTCGATCGGTGCGATGCGGGCGATTGTTTTACGCGTCATATGCCCCGTGGTGCGGTCCATCGGGGATCGCGCCCCTGTCCAAATGGGCCTTCATGTCGGCGTCCCGATACGCGCCATTTCCCGCCAGCCGATGTCGGACCGATAGAATCCACCGATGAAATCGATGTCGGCGACCGCTTCGTAAGCAGCGGTTCTCGCCTGTGCGACCGTGACGCCGGCGCCGGTGACCGACAGGACGCGGCCACCCTGCGCGGTCAATGTACCTTGGCTGTCGAGGCGGGTGCCGGCATGGAAGATGGTGGCGCCGCGAACGTGTGTATCCTTCATCGTGATCGTGCCGCCTTTCTGCGGCGCATCGGGATATCCGTTCGCCGCCATCACCACGGTCAGCGCGGTATCGGACGCGAACACCGGAGGCGAAGCGTCGGCCAGTTCGCCGCGTGCGCAGGCCAGCATGATGTCGCCCAGATCGCTTTTCATCCGCATCATCAGCACCTGGCATTCGGGATCGCCGAAGCGGCAATTATATTCGATCAGTTTGGGCCCGTCCGCCGTCAGCATCAGGCCCGCGAACAGGACGCCGGAATAGGGCATACCCGCCTCGCGCATGGCGGTCACGGTGGGGGCGACGATGCGCTCCATCGCCAGCCGCTCCAGCGCAGGGGTGAATATTGCGGCGGGGCTATAGGCGCCCATGCCGCCGGTATTGGGGCCGGTATCGCCTTCGCCCACCCGCTTGTGATCTTGCGCATTGCCGAAGGGTACGATGGTCGTCCCGTCGGTGAGGGCGAACAGGCTGACCTCCTCCCCTTCCAGGAATTCCTCGATCACGACTTCGGTGCCACTATCGCCATGCGCGCCGGCAAACATCGCGGTCAGTGCCTCCGCCGCTTCGGCCCGGGTTTGCGCGATGACCACGCCCTTGCCTGCTGCCAGTCCGTCCGCCTTCAACACATAGGGCGCGGTGAACGCGTCCAGCGCATGCACCGCATCGCCGAGGGAGGCCGTGCGGATATATCGGGCGGTGGGAATATCGGCACGTGCGCACAAATCTTTGGTGAAGCCCTTGCTGCCTTCCAATTGCGCGGCAGCTTTGGAGGGACCGAATACCGGCACATCGGCGGCGCGCAAACTGTCGGCCAATCCGTCCACCAGCGGGGCTTCCGGACCCACAACCACCATCCCGATGTCGCGGTCGCGGCAGAAGTCGAGAACCGCATCATGGTCAGCGCTATCCAGGGACACGCATTGCGCATGGTCGGCGATCCCTGGATTGCCCGGCGCGGCGTAGAACCGGCCGTCGTTTGTCTGTAACAATCGTGATTGCCCCAGCTTCCATGCCAGCGCATGTTCGCGCGCGCCGGACCCCAGCAACAGGATATTCATGGCCAACCCCTCTTCCGAACCCGAAACAACCACCGGATTGGTAGCGCGCGCCCGCGATGGCGACAATGCCGCGCCCTTCACCATAACCGAGATTTCGGGGCAGCTGAAACGCCTGGTGGAGGACCGCTTCGGCCATGTCCGCATTCGTGGGGAACTGTCGGGCGTCAAACGCGCGGCGTCGGGGCATCTCTATTGCGCGCTGAAGGACGACAAGGCGGTGATCGACGGGGTCATGTGGCGTGGAGGCGCAGCGCGACTGGGCTTCGCGGCGGAAGACGGGCTGGAAGTGATCGCGACCGGCAAACTCACCACCTATGCCGGGCGTTCGAAATACCAGATCGTCATCGAGCAGATGGAGATCGCAGGCGAGGGCGCACTGCTGGCGCTGCTGGAAAAGACCCGCGCACGGTTGGCGGCGGAGGGGCTGTTCGACGAGGCGCGCAAACAACCGCTTCCCTTCCTGCCGCGCATAATCGGGGTGGTCACATCGCCGACAGGCGCGGTCATTCGCGACATCTTGCACCGGCTGCGCGATCGCTTTCCCGTGCATGTGATTGTGTGGCCCGTGCTGGTGCAGGGGCGGGGCAGTGCGGATCAGGTGGCCGCCGCCATCCGCGGTTTCGGCGATCTGCCCGCGGATATTCCGCGGCCCGATCTGCTGATCGTGGCGCGGGGCGGCGGGTCGGTGGAAGATCTGTGGGGCTTCAACGAGGAGGCGGTCGTCCGCGCCATTGCGGATTCGCCGATTCCGGTGATTTCCGCCGTGGGCCATGAAACCGATACGACACTGGCCGATCATGCCGCCGATCGCCGCGCGCCGACCCCGACTGCTGCGGCGGAAATGGCGGTGCCGGTGCGCGCCGAACTGGTCGCGACGGTGGACGATCTGGCGTTCCGCGCGCGGCGTGCGATCGTGCGCCCGGTATCGCTGGGGCGGGAACGACTGGACGCGCGGATCGGCCGCCTGCCCCGGCCCGATACGCTGTTGCAACAACCGGCCCAGCGGCTCGACGAGGCGGCCGAACGGTTGCGGCGCTGCCTCCGTGATCGAACCGCACAGGGGCGCGAACGCCTGTCCGCCCTTCGCCTGAATCACGTCATGCTCGAACGCCCTCTGCGCGAAGCGGGCTTGAAGTTGGCGAAAAGCCGATTGACACCCGAATTGCTCGAAACCCGTTTCGAACGCGTGCGACAACGGTTCGCGGCGCTGGAGCGGCTGCACCAATCGCTGGATCCCCGCGCGCCTCTCCAACGGGGATATGCCTTGGTGCGGGATGCGGACGGCACGCTGTTAAGGCGCAAGGAAGAGGCGGCGGGGCACGACCGCCTCGCCATCGAATTTGCCGATGGGACGCTTAAGGTTGGCGCCGGACCCCTTCGCAAACCGAAGAAATCGCAACCGGCCAGCGCGCCTTCCCGACAAGATGATTTGTTCGGCTAGACATCCATTGCTACAGCGCGAACCATGCTCATGTCATCCAGCAACAAGACGGCGACGCTTGCCTTTGGTCCCAACGGTTTCCGGGTCGTGAAATCCGGCGATCATGTTCTGTGCGCGGTTACGGCGGCGGAAATCCCGCTCGAGGAATTGCGGTACTGGAACGTCGATCGCCAGGAATCCTACGCCAGCGCCGAAATCGCAACCCGGCGTTTTCTGGACGCGTCGTGATACGACGTTGTATGGCGGGCGGTGCGCTGATTGCGGCGCTGATAACGGGCGGATGCGCGGATAGTTCGGTGGAACGCGGCGGCGCGAATACCGGGTTGGTGACGAGCACGGTGCCCGCTTCGCCCGTGTCAGCCCCCGTCCCCCCACCACTTCCGCCCGAACCGATGCGCGATGCACCCGATTTTCTGTTCGCAGGCGAATTGACGCAAGGCGGCTGGATACGTGGGCAGGCGCCGGGTGGTACCGTGTCCGCCAAATTGGGGGATCAGGCCTTGGTGCTGGACGAAACCGGCGCGTTCTTCGCGGCATTCGATCGCGATGCCGGGCCCGAAGCGACATTGCGCGCGACGATGGCCGATGGACGCACCGTCGAAAGCACCTTCGCCATATCTCCTCGCGACTGGAATATCGAACGCGTGAATGTTGCCCGCCGCGGGGGCGGGGCCAGCGCGTCCTTCATGGCCCGGCGGCGGCCGGAATTGGCCCAGATACATGCTGCACGTACGGCAGGCTCCATGTCCGACGGCTGGTCGCAAGACTTCATCTGGCCGGTCACGGGCCGCATATCCGGCCGCTTCGGATCGCAGCGCATCTATCGCGGCGAACCGGGCAGCTATCATTCCGGCATCGATATCGCACCGGGCGGCAGCGGTGCCCCGGTGGTCGCGCCCGCCGATGGGGTGATTACCCTGGCGACGGACAGACCGTTCTCGCTCGAAGGGTATCTGTTGTTCATCGACCATGGGCAGGGCCTCAATTCGGCATTCCTGCATCTGTCGAAGATCGCGGTGAAGGAAGGCGACCGGGTACGCAAAGGGCAATATGTCGCCAATATCGGTTCATCCGGTCGCGCCACGGGCCCGCATCTGCATTGGAGCCTGAAATGGCGCGACGCCCGGCTCGACCCGCTGCTGTTTACCGGTCCGATGCCCTGAAGGAGGGCACGGCTCGTGATCCGACGGCTGACTATTCTCGCGCTGGTGGCCATATCGCTAGCGCCCGGCTCTTGGATACGAACCCCTGCGCCGGTACCGAACGACAGCCATACCCTGACGCTGACATCGCTCGACATCGCGCCGCGGCGTTTGGGCGAAACGACGCTGGTCGGCGGATGGCATCTGACCAGCGCCAACAGCGGTTTCGGCAGTTATTCGGCATTGGTGTCCATAGGTTCCAAACGGTTTCTGGCCGGCAGCGATCGCGGGCGGTTGCTGGAATTCGATCGCCCCGACATGGGCGCTCCGCCCCGCGATCCCGTCCTGCGAATGTTTCCCGGCAGCGGCAATCGCGATAAATCGGCGGTCGATCTGGAATCGCTGACCCGCGCTCCCGCCACCGGGACGATTTGGGCGGGGTTCGAAGGCCGCAACACCATTCAGCGTATCGCGGGGGACTATACGAATCGCAAAAGTGTGTTCCCGAACGCGATGGCGGACTGGGCCAGCAATTCCGGTGCGGAAAGCCTGGTGCGATTGGCGAATGGTCGGTTCCTCGTCATATCCGAAGGGACTGCGCTGGAAGAGGCAGGCACCTTTCCCACTTTGCTGTTCGATCGCGATCCGATGGAAGGGGGCACTGCGCGTCGCTATTTTTTCCAGCCGCCGCGCGGTTACCGCCCGGTCGATGCGACGCAATTGCCCGACGGACGCATTTTGGCATTGGTGCGCACGTTCACGATCGCGCTCCCGCCACGTTTTGCGGTGAAGATCGTCCTGCTCGATCCGGCGGAACTGGACCCGGCACGCCCATGGCGTGGAAGGACCATCGCGGCGATCGACGATCCCGTAATAGCCGATAATTACGAAGGGCTGGCAACCACGTGCAATGCGGACGGAACCATCGCGATCTGGCTGATTTCCGACGACAACGATTCGATCTATCAGCGCACCCTCTTGCTGAAACTGCTATGGCCACCGCCGGACCGAAAAGACTTGAGAACCGACACGCAAAAGGGCGCGCAGAACCCATCCGCGCGCCCTTTAATGCGTTGAACGTATCGCCGGAGCGATATCGAGGATTCAGGCTGCGGCGGGTTCCGCCTGGGTCGCCGTCGGCGACGCGGACTGTGCCGGCGCTTTCGTCATCTTCTTCAGTTCGCGCTTCACCTTGCGCGCGCCCTTGGACAGTTTTTCGTCCTTGGTCTTCAACAGCCAATTGTCGAGGCCGCCATTATGTTCGACCGATCGCAACCCATGGGTCGACACGCGGAACTTGAACCCGCGATCCAGCTTTTCACTCAGCAGCGTGACGTGCTGAAGATTGGGCAGGAACACCCGCTTCGTGCGGTTGTTGGCATGGCTGACATTATGTCCGGTCAGGCGGCCCTTGCCGGTCAGTTCGCAAATGCGCGACATGTTGATCTCTCTATATTCACGGTGGGAATCAGCGTTCCGGCGATCGATCCCCGAAACCTGTGAAAGAAGGGCGCGTAGCTTTTGCCGAGAACCACGTCAACCGATTGTCGGTGGGGCTGGGTCGCGCATCCGGGAGGCCCGGCACCAGAACGGCCATTGCAACGTATCGCGCGCTGACCTATTCTGCGACCAAGCTTAAAAGGATGAATGCCATGAAAAAATTCGTATCCCTGTTCGCCGTCACCGGCTTCGCCCTGTCGCTCGCCGCGTGCGATGTCGACCAGACCGAAGAAGGCGATATGCCCGAAGTCGATGTGGAGGGCGGCAATCTGCCGGAATACGACGTCGAAGGCCCCGATGTCGATGTCGACACCGGCACCACCACTGTCGAAGTGCCGACGCTGGATGTCGATGTGGACGGACCCGACGATGCCGAGGGTGAGCCGGTTACCGATCCTTCGGAATAATTCGAGTTTGGCGGGGCGGGCGTAATCCATGCGTCCGCTGTTCCCGCCGCAATATATGGACCGCGCCTTCGAATTGGCGCGTGAGGCGGCGTCGTACGGGGAAGTTCCCGTCGGCGCCGTCATCGTATGCGACGGGGCGATTGTGGGGGAGGGGCGCAACGCGACCTGCGGCGTTCCATCCGGCGCGCGCCCCGATCCATCGGCGCATGCGGAGATCGTGGCGATCCGCAACGCGGCGGGGCGACTGGGGCGCGAACGGCTCACCGATTGCAGCCTATGGGTCACGTTGGAGCCTTGTGCCATGTGTGCGGGCGCGATCATCCATGCGCGGGTGGCCGCCCTGTACTATGCCGCCGCCGATCCGAAAGGCGGCGCGGTCGATCACGGCCCGCGCCTGTTTACGCGCGATGGCTGTCTGCACCGGCCCGACGTCTATTCCGGAATGCGCGCGGATGAATCCGGCGCTCTGCTGCGGGCGTTCTTTGCGGAACGCCGTTAAAGGCCGCGCCAGATTTCGATGCGCTGGTTGTCCTTTGGTCCGAAGCGGCGCGCATCGCATGGTTTCGGCAGAAAATCGCGACCATAACACAGCCGCATTTCGCGCAGCCAGCCACGCCGGTTGATGTCCAGCCCCACCGCCTGCCGCGGCCACGCCGGATTGCGTTCCACGAAAGCATCGCGCAGCATGCCCGCCGTCAGAGCCTCGTCCCGCGAAAGATAGTCGGCATCGGGAAAGGTGATCGAGTTCCACAGGATGCGCGTGATGCGAAAATAGGTGCGCGGAAGGCGGGTCATGCAGCTGCCATGTTTGACCCATTGCGTGGCGAGCAGGCGGGCAGAGGGCATCATGCACATATTCGGCCGCGCTACTGCTGGTGTCACCGCGCGCCGGGTCGCGCAATATTGCGGCCAGCTGCCCCGGCTTTCGGGCCACAACCCATGGGCGATGAAGGCGAACCGACCGTTGCGCCCGGAACATTGGGTCGCATGGCGGCCATCCCGTCCGCGCCCCTTGCAGAACTCCGGCGACCAGCTCGCGGCCAGAGTGTAACCCGTGACCGGCAGGCGGCGTGGCCTTGCCCGGGGCATGACTTTGGGTACGGTGACGGTTTTCGGCATCCGGCATTGATAGGCCTGCGCGATCGCAGGTGCGGGCAATGCGAGAAGCACGAATAACGGCCCGAGCAGACCGACCAATCTCGCAAGCGTTCTCATCGACGGGCTCACAGCGTCAACGTCTTCAAAGGGCCAACGTCCTCACAGGGGCGTGAAATCCAGCCCGATATCGGCGGCGGGGGCGGATTGGGTAAGTCGACCCACGGATACGTAATCGACCCCGGTGTCCGCTTTTGCTGCGATGGTATCGAGATCGATGCCGCCCGACGCTTCCGTCGGGACGCGGCCCGCGACCATGTCCACCGCCTCGCGCAGCATCGCCGGTTCCATATTGTCGAGCAGCAGGCGTGTCGCACCCGCCGCCAGAGCCGGTTCGATCTGGTCCAGCCGATCGACCTCGCAGATGATCGTGCCGATACCCGCCGTCTTCGCCCTGCGCACCGCCTCGCCGACATTGCCGGCGACCGACACATGATTGTCCTTGATCATGGCCGCATCCCATAATCCCATACGATGGTTCGCCCCGCCGCCCATCCGCACTGCGTATTTTTCGAGATGACGAAGGCCGGGAATGGTCTTGCGGGTATCGAGCAGGATGCAGGCGGGATTGTCCATCCGGGTTACATATTCGCGCACCATGGTCGCGATGCCCGACAGATGTTGCACGATGTTCAGCGCGCTGCGTTCCGCCGTCAGCATGGCGCGGGCATTGCCGGTCAGGCGCATCAAATCGCTGCCGGCTGGCACCACGGCACCATCTTCGATCAACACCGACACATCCACATCGGGATCGAGCGCGCGGAAGAATGCCACCGCGACCGGCAATCCCGCCACTGTGATCGGATCGCGGCTGTCCATGATGCCCGAAAAACGCGCGTCGGCGGGGATCACGCTTTCGCTGGTCACATCGCGCCCGCCGCCCGGCATTCCTTCGCCCAGATCTTCGGCCAATGTGCTGCGCACAAAGGCATCCAGATCGAACCCGGGCAAATCGAACCGAGGCGCCATCAATGCACGAACCGCGCCACGACGTCGCGGTAGCTGCGCGATACTTTCACCTCCGCGCCGGAACTCAACACCAAAAAGCATTCGCCATTGGTGTGCGGTTTCACCTCGCGGACCTGATCGAGATTGACGATCGCACTGCGATGCACGCGCTGGAATTTGCGCGGATCCAGCCGCCGTTCCAGATCCTTCATCGTTTCACGCAGGATCAGCGAATTGTCGCCGGTATAAATGCACATGTAATCGCCGGCCGCCTCCACATATTCGATGGAGCCGACCTCGACCCGGAATATTTGCCCGCGATCCTTAACATTGATCAGTTTTTCGAACCGGTCGGCGCTCTCCTGCGCGCCATCGGCCTGATCGTCGGTATATTCCTCCGCCGCATCGGGGGCGACTTCGGCCAGCACATGCATCAGTTTTTCGGCCTCTTCGGTCGATTTCTTCTCCGCCATACGGATGCGAAGTCGCTCGATCGTATCGGCCAGGCGGTCGGGGTCCACCGGTTTCATGAGGTAATTGACCGCATTGGCCTCGAAGGCGCGGATCGCATGTTCCTGAAATGCGGTGACGAACACGATCAGCGGCGGCTCGATCCCCATCACGCCCTTGACCACGCTGAATCCGTCGAAGCCAGGCATCTGGATATCGAGAAATACCACGTCGGGTTTCTGCGTCTTGATCTTGCGGATCGCTTCGCGCCCGTTCGCGCACGTGTCGATCACCTCGACATCCTCGAACGGTTCCAGTCGCAGTTGAAGGCCCTGGATGGCCAGTTTTTCATCGTCGACGATGATGGCTCGCATGGTCATGTCCGGTTTCCGATCTGCCGTTCGGGCAAGGTATCTGTGGTCGTTTTCTCGGTTCGCGGGGGTGTGGCCCCCGTGACGCGCTCTATGGCGGGTTTGCTGAAGGGTTCCTGAAATCCGCCATCCGCCACCCGACCATCCGCGTCCTGTTCGTTCGTCGCCTGTTCATAGGGAAGTTCGATGATCACGGTGAACCCGCCGGTCGGCGGGTTGCGAATCTCAAATGCGTGATCGCTGCCATAGGCCTGGTTCAACCGGTCGCGAATATTGACAAGGCCCACGCCGGTCGACACGGTCTGCCGATGCCCCGAAACGCTGCCTGGCATGGCGTATAGCAGGCGGGGCGTCGTATCCTTTGCCTGGCTCGCAGCATCGGGCATTCCCGGCCCGGTGTCGGAAATCGTCACTCTCAACCGTTGGCCCACAATCTCGGCAGCCAAAACGATCTCGGCCCCTTCCTCCTGCGCGGATACCGCATATTTGATCGCGTTTTCGACCAGCGGCTGGAGCAGCATGGAAGGAAGGCACGCCTTCATCGCGGCGGGTTCGATGCGGAAATCGGTGCGCAGACGTTCTTCGAACCGCATGCGTTCGATGCCGAGATACAGGTTCAGCGTCTCGATCTCCTGCGCCAGCGTCACCTGCCCGCTCGCCTCCACCATCAGCGTATGGCGCAGGAACGACGACAGCCGGGTCAGCATCGCGTTGGCGGGCTGCGTCTGTTTCAGCAGGACCAGCGTGCTGATCGAATTGAGCGTGTTGAACAGGAAATGGGGATTGAGCTGATAGCGCAGCATGGCGAGCTGCGCGCTGGTCGCCTGCGCTTCCAGCCGTTCCAGCCGATCCGCCTGTTCCTCCACCTGCAGGAAGAAATTGATCGCGTAATACAGCGCCGACCATGCGCCCAGCAGCGTCAGATCGAGATAGAAATTGCCCAGGAACCTCTGCGCGAAACCCCCTTCGCGATCGGGGTAATAGAGTTCGATCACCCAGACATCCATGAATGCATGAAGGCTGACGGCGATCGCCAGCACGATGGTCGTCATGCTCCAGGTAATGAGCGGGCGCTGGTTGATGAGCTGGCGATAGATGACCGACAGGACCAGGCTGATCGACAGGCCCACGGCGGAGGCGATGATGATGACGACGAGGAAATCGAAATCCGCCCGGTTCGCCAGCGCCGACATCGCGCGCAGCAGCAATGCGCCGCCCCAGCCTGCGAATTGCAGGTTCCAGAATGCCCGGTTCTTGTTCGCGAAGAACGGCGTGGGCTGGAAAGGCAGGACGGCCATGGCGGGGCTCTAACAAATATACAGCATATGCGTCACATGCTTTTGGCGAATGGCTGCCGATGGTGTATCATTCGTGGCGAGAGGAAGAGACGCGATGGATATCAAGACCGGACAGATGGCAAACGAAATCGTCCACGGCGCACAGGAACATGCGCAGGGACGAGCGATGTTTCGCGAAATGAAAGAAGGGACGCAGGAAGACTGGTCGCTTATCAGCAAACAATATATGGAATTTGCCGGCGACCTGCCCGACCGCGTGCTCAAGCATCTGAAATTGCTGGAGGGAGATTTCGGCGGTTTTCCGGTGTGCCGGATGACCCATTCCCTGCAAACGGCAACGCGCGCGCATCGCGACGGGCGAGGCGACCGCTACGTCGTGATGGCGCTGCTGCATGACATCGGCGACACGCTGGGCACCTACAACCATCCCGATGTCGCCGCCGCGATCCTCAAACCGTTTCTGACGGAGGAAGAACACTGGATTTGCCAGCATCACGGCATTTTTCAGGGGTACTATTTCTTCCATTTCATCGGCAGCGACCAGAACATGCGCGACGAACATCGCGACAACCCGCATTTCGATGCCTGCGCGGAATTTTGCGAGAAATACGATCAGGCTGCGTTCGATCCGGAATACGAGGCGGAATCGTTGGAGTTCTTCGAACCGATGGTGCGCCGCGTGATGGCGAAACCGCTGAAATCGGTGTATGTGAACGCGGATTAGGGCGCGTCAGTTCGACTGCCGTTGAAAATCCCGCGACCAGTCGGCCTTACCGCGCCGTGATAGAGATGCTGCGACCTGCGGCAATTCATCCTCGATCAAGGCGTAGCGATCGCGCCACTGGTCATGTACCCTGTTCGACCGGCGCGCATGTTCCGGCCCCCATCGCGCCATGAAGCGCAAAGCGGCGGCCGGATCGTAACCCGCATTGGCGAGCAGCCATGGCATCAGGCGATCCGCCTCCCGTTCCGTTGTTCGTACATCGCGCCGTTTACGGCCGTTCGCATCGAGGAAGGCGCGATGGCGCAGGACATTATGCGCCAGTTCATGCGCCAATATCGCGGCGAATTGATCTTCGGGATAGGTGAAGCCGATGAAATCGCGGTCGAGTACGATGCGCGCACCGTCCGCAGCCGCATCCTGCACATTCGCGCCCAGTTCCAGCCGGCTTGCGCAAATCGGGACGGGGGACAGCGCGATCCGTCGCCGGGGTCCTTCCGTCATGACTGTCACCGCCATTCCATCCGGCGTTGCAGGTTCTAGAAGATCGGCGATGACCACCATGCGCCACCATGGGCGGTCGGGATCCGGCGCAATGTCGGACAGTTGCAGGCCGCCGATGGAATGTATTTCCATACCCGGCACAATACCTGAAAGGGCGGCGGGGCTCCCCTCGGCAACCGTCTGCACTATGAAGTCGCCGGTGAGCCCGCTGGCGCGGCGCATGGCGGTTGGATCGGCATGCGCGGCCGCGTCGTCGACAGTGATGCCGATGGAGTATCGCACAGCGTCGCAGAACAGGGCGTTGGCGCGCAGCAATCGCCAGCCGACAGATTGCAGGCTGGTGTCCTGAGTGCGCAACGCACGATAATCGTCGATCTCTGCGGCATGGGCGGACACCGGCACGATCCCACACATCAAGGCGGCTACCGCGCAGCCGAACTGCCATGCGCGAGCGGCCATTACGATGCGCGGGCGGCGTCGATCGCTTCCTGCAACCCTTCGACGCCAACCGCCCCTTCGATCGTGCGATCGCCGACGATCCAGCTCGGCGTTCCGCCAAAGCCCAATTGCCTGGCGAGATCGCCGTTGCGCGCAATTTCCGCCTCTACGGCGGGCGCATTCAGCATAGGTTGCGCCTTCGCCATATCGATCCCCGCGATGCGTGCCGCCGCTTCGATGCCCGCCTCGCTCGGGCTTCCCTGTGCGAACATCGCGCGGTGAAATGCGCCGAACTTGCCCTGCTGCGCCGCGGCCAGAGCCATGCGCGCGGCTGCATCGCTGCCTTCGAAAATCGGCCATTCGCGAATGACGACCCGTAGATCGGGGTTGGCGGCGATCAGCGTGTCGACATGTTCGCGGCTCATCCGGCAAAAACCGCAACCGTAATCGGTAAATTCGACCAGCGTCACGCTGCCCTCGGGATTGCCCAGCACGGCACCGGGGAAAGGCTGCGCCACGTCGCCGCCCGCTTCCGCCAGACGTTCGCGCGTCTGTGCCGCTTCGTAATTCGCGGCCATGTCGGGCAGGATTTGCGGGTTGTCGAGCAGATAGGCGCGGGTGCCGTCATGCCCCAACCCGCTGGCCGACCATAGTGCCGCGCCGCCGAAACCGGCGATCAGCGCGATGACCGCGGTAAGAAGATAATGTCGCACAGTCTGCCCCATGGAATGCGTGCGCTAACGCCGCTCCCTGAAGGCTTCAAGTTCGGCGCGCGCCTGCATTCCGATATCCTGCGCACGGATCCAGTCGGGCGAACCCTTGGGCAGGCCGTCTTCCGCAATCTGTGCGTTGCGAATCGCGAGGGGGTATTGCCGGCTCATCACCTGCTGTTCCGCACTGGCGAGACGCGCGCGTGGCATATCCCCGCGCGCGGCATAGACTACGCCCAGCTGATACCAGGCGAACGGGTTGTACCGGTCCCGCGCCACCGCGGCACGCAACACCTGTTCCGCTTCGGCGTAATGGGTCTGATCCTCCGTCGCGATCAGCGCATGGCCGAACATGGATGCGATCAACGGTTCGCTCAACGTGAGTTCGGTCGCCCGGCGCAACGGCTCGATGGCATCGATGGGGCGGCCGGATTCGAGGAGCACCTGGCCTTTCAATTCGAGGAAATACGGATCGTCGCCATCGCTTGCGATCAGGGCGTCCGCTTCCTTCAGCGCCTCGTCGATGAGGGCATTCTTGTGGTAGGCATAGGCGCGGGCATAGCGCGCGGGAATATCCTGCCGCGTTTCGGGAAAGGCCAGCAGGGTCTGCGCCGGTTTCGACTGATAGCCGGACAGTTTCGCCTTCACCCGTTCGAAGCGGCCTTGCATGACCGGATCGGCGGGATTGTCCCATGCCGGATCGACCACGTAATTGTCCCGCAACCGTGCGATCCGGTCGCCCGACAGCGGGTGCGTGCGGCTGAAGGCAGCCTCGTCGCTCTGGCTGACGGCGTAGCGGAATTCCTGGTTCTGCAGCTTCTTGAAAAAGTCGAGCGATCCGCGCCCGGAAATGCCGGCGTCGGACAGATATTGCATACCCGCCGCATCGGCGGATGCTTCCTGCACGCGGGAGAAGGAAAGGAACTTGCCCTGCGCCGCCTGCTGACCGGCAGCGAGAATACCCATACCCGCTTCGCCCGCACCCGCCAGCACGGCCGCCGCGCCCAACAGCATCGACAGGATGGAAATATTGGTCGCTGCGCTGACCCCTTCGCTGTAGCGATTGATGTGTCCGCCGGTGATGTGGCCCAGCTCGTGCGCGATCACCCCCTGCACTTCTTCGGCAGTATCGGCCGCATCGATCAGCCCGGTATGGATGTAGATCGCCTGTCCGCCCGCGACGAAAGCGTTGATGCTGGGATCGTTGATCAGCACCAGATCGACATTGCCCGGTTCCAGTCCGGCGGACTCCACCAGCGGGGCGGCCATGTCGCGCAGCAACGCCTCGGTTTCCGCATCGCGCAGCACCGATTGGGCTGCGACCGGTTGCGCGGAAAGGGCGACCAGCGCCAGGATCGCAAACAGGCGGGTAACGAAGGAATGGGCGGCGCGCATATGTCCGATGGGTTAGCGGGGCGGGGGCTGAACCGCATCTGAAGATGGCGGCGGGTTCTTAGCAAACGCAATAATACGGTCGATCACCGTGCGATTCCGCCGCCATGGGCTGGCGAGCGCGGTGAGGATGCCGCTATGGTCCAGACCGGAATAGATCTCGGTATCGACCCTGCCGCCGGCCTCTGCCACCTTGGCGGCCAATGCGCGGGTGTTGCGCGGTTTCACGGTCGTGTCCGCTTCCCCCGTCAGCAGCAGCATGGGCGGCGCATCGGCAGTTGCGAATTCCACCGGCTGTGTCGCGCGCGGATCGGGCGCGTCGCCGAACGCCGCCTTGGTCGAATCGCTATCGAAGGGGTAGAAATCATACGGCCCGGCCAGCCCGATGACGCCGGCGATCGCTTCAGGCCGCGACCCCGCCGCGTGCAGCCACTGCGGATCGAGCGCGATCATCGCGACGTTGTAGGCGCCGGCCGAATGCCCGCCCACGAACATGCGTTCGGAATCGCCGCCGAATTGCGAGATATTCTGCGCAGTCCACGCGGCGGCGGAGGCTGCATCCTGCAACATGGCGGGGAACTGGCCCCCTTCGCCCAGACGATAACCGGCCAGCACGACGACGAATCCCTCCGGCGCCAATGCGCGGGCGACGAAGCCATAATCGTCGGGATCGCCGCTGCGCCAGCTGCCCCCGTGAATGAACAGGATCACCGGTTGCGGACCGTCGGCATTGTCGGCCCGATAGACACGCAGCTTCTGTGCGGAATCGCCACCGAATTGCGCCTGTTCCACCAGAGTCACACCGCGTGCGCCGCCGCTTATCCGATCGATAGTATCGAGCACGGCGGGTGCGTTGCGATAGAGGGCGTATTGCAACGCTAGCCATCCGCCGCCCGCCAGCAGTGCCGTGCCCGCCACCGCATAGGATATATGTTTCATCGTTCTTCCCGCCACCGCCTATGCCCCCTGTGCCCGACCGGCCGTATCCTTGGTATGAACGATCCGCGCTGCGTCGCTATCGGCCAGAAGGCCGGTCTGTTCCAGGAACGCCGCGCCGGTCGCATAATCGGGGCCGCGCCATAACGGTACCCCGCTCGCTTCGATCGTCCGCACGGCCGCCTCCTCTTCTGCCGACAGAGCTTCCCCGGCCGACCGGATGAAGACCGCGGCGATCTGGGCCCCGTATTCCTCCACCACTGTGCCATAGGCGGTGAGATCGCCCTGCGTATCGTCGCCGATCAGGGCGAAACGCATATGCGGATAGGTGTTCAGTATCCGGTCGATCGCGCGCCGTTTATGCGCCCCGTGGCTGCCCCCGCCGAACGTGGCGCGGTTGAGCCCCCAGTCGCGCAACGCGATGGGCCCCAGTGGCAAGGCCTTCAAACGCATATAGGCGACGAGGTAGGAATAGAGGTTCCACGGGCTGGACGAGACATAGAAGAACGGCCGGTCCATCGCGGCCGGCATATGTTTGCCGACATCGTCCGACGCGCTGTCATTCGG
>JBASAR010000248.1:0-9827 GCA_049650705.1 Pontixanthobacter sp.
TGGATCGGCGCTGCGGTTCCGGCCTGCAGGCGGTCGTCAACGCGGCGATGATGGTGCAAACGGGCGCGGCCGACATGGTCGTGGCGGGCGGCGTAGAAAGCATGTCCAACGTCGAACATTATACCACTGACATCCGCGCAGGCGTGAAATTCGGCGACCTGACGCTGCATGACCGGCTGACGCGCGGACGGTTGATGAGCCAGCCGATCGATCGCTTCGGCGTGATCAGCGGCATGATCGAAACGGCGGAAAACTTGGCGGCGGATTATGACATCAGTCGCGAGGCGAGCGATGCCTATGCACTTCGCAGCCATCAAAACGCCGCCGCCGCATGGGACGCGGGCAAGTTCGATGCGCAGTTGGTCGCCGTCGACGTGCCGCAACGAAAGGGTGAGGCCGTCACTTTCGATCGCGACGAGGGCTTCCGCGCCGATGCGAGCATGGACACCCTCGGTGCCCTCCGCGCGATCGAAGGCAAAACCAACCCGAACGCGGTCGTCACCGCCGGCAATGCCAGCCAGCAGAACGATGCAGCCGCCGCCTGTCTGGTGGTGGCGGAGGACAAGCTGGATGAACTTGGCCTCGAACCCATGCTTTGGTTCGACAGCTGGGCAGCGGCGGGCTGCGACCCGGCGCGGATGGGGATCGGCCCGGTTCCGGCGGTCGAACGCCTGTTCGCACGCTGCGGCAGGGGATGGGACGACATCGACCTCGTCGAACTCAACGAAGCCTTTGCGCCGCAGGTTCTTGCAGTGTTGAAAGGCTGGGGCTGGTCGGAAGACGACAGCCGGATGGACATGCTGAACGTCAATGGTTCGGGCATATCGCTCGGCCATCCGATCGGCGCGACCGGGGGACGGATTCTCGCCGACATGGCGCATGAAATGCGGCGGCGCGATGCACGCTTCGGTCTCGAAACCATGTGCATCGGCGGCGGTCAGGGCATCGCGGCGCTGTTCGAACGGGCGCGCTGATGACCGATTGCTCGGATTGGATCGGGCGGCAGGAACGGCGCACCGACCGGATCGACCCGGCATTGGCAACCCGCTGGCTGGCGACGTTCGATCTGCCCGAACCTGCCAACGGCATCATGCCACCGGGCATACATTTCTGCCTTTGCACGCCCGATGCGCCAACGGCGCAACTCGGCGCCGATGGTCATCCGTTGCGCGATAACGGCCCTGGCGGATTCCTGCCGCCCATTCCCCTGCCCCGCCGCATGTGGGCGGCCAGCGCCATTGTCTTTCACGCCCCTCTCGCCATCGGTCAGACGGTCGAACGTATCAGCACCATCGCATCCATCACGCAGAAGACCGGCAACACCGGTCCGCTGGCATTCGTCGAGATCGACCATGCGACATCCGCCGACGGAACCCTCGCGATTACCGAACGCCAGACGCTGGTCTATCGCGATGCCGCAGCCGCCGATGCGCCGTTGCAGCCCCCCGCGCCGGGGCCGGACGCATTCGCCGGCGACGCGTGGGATCGGCATCGTACGGTCACCCCCGACGCGCGGTCGCTGTTCCGCTATTCCGCGCTGACCTTCAACACGCACCGCATTCATTACGATGCGCCCTATGCGCGCGATGTGGAGCGGTATCGCGGATTGGTGGTGCATGGGCCGTTGATCGCCAGCCTGGCGATGCAGATGACACCCTGTAATGGCGACCTGCGCACGTTCGCCTTTCGCGCCTTGAGCCCCGCCATCGCGGATGAACCCCTCCATCTGGTGACGCGTGATGTGGGCGGTGCAACGGAATTCGGTGCCTTTACCGACGATGGCCGCCAGACGTTCCGTGCCGACGCGACGTTCAACTAGATCGGGAAACCGGCAATGGGCGTCAACGTGCCATAGCGTTCCCGTCGTGGCTCATGCCGCAATGGCGGGAACGCCAATGCGGGGGGATCGACATGCGTGTCCGGCAACCGACCCAGCAGATCGCGCACCAGGGTCAGCCGCCCGCGTTTCTGATCGTTGAAATCGACCAGTGTCCATGGCGCATGGTCGCTATGCGTCGCGGCCAGCATCGCCTCGCGCGCCTGCGTGTAATCATCGTACAGATCGCGCGCGGCCAGATCGACGGGCGACAGCTTCCAGCGTTTCAATGGATCGTCCAACCGTTCGCGCAGCCGCGCTTCCTGCTGCGCTTGATCGGTCGTAAGCCAGTATTTGAACAACAGTATGCCATCATCCGTCAACATGCGTTCGAAACGCGGCGTCTGTTCCAGAAACTGCGCGACCTGGCTCTCGTCCGCGAAACCCATCACCCGTTCCACGCCCGCGCGATTGTACCAGCTGCGATCGAACAGCACGATCTCCCCCGCCGCTGGAAGATGCGCGACGTAACGCTGGAAATACCATTGCGTCGCCTCGACCTCGCTCGGTTTGGGAAGCGCCACCGTGCGGCATTGTCGGGGATTGAGGCGTTCGCCCACCGCGCGGATCGCCCCGCCCTTCCCCGCCGTGTCGCGCCCTTCGAACAGAACGCAGATGCGCGCGCCGGTATGCCGCGCCCAGCGTGCCATGCCGACCAGTTCGGCCTGCAGCGGCTTCAAATGTCTTTCATACGGTTTTTTCGTCATCCAGGTCTCTCCCCCGTTTGCGCGCTATATTGCCAAGCGTGCGGCAATCGTTACGATTGAAACTATGGCAACAGCACAACAACCGCAAAACGATTTCGCGACCCTTCCCGAAATGTCCAAGGATGTTTTCACCGCGCCGCTCAAGCGACCGGAGCATCTGGGCGAGGATTGGCTGGAGCCCGAACAGACGCAATACGACAGCACGGACGATGCGATTTGGGATGAACTGTTCGAACGGCAGATGGGCGTATTGCCCGGCCGCGCGGCCACCGCGTTCATGGACGGTCTGGACAAGCTCGATCTGGCGCAGGGCGGGGTCCCGGAATTCACGCGGTTGAGCGAGGAACTGGATAAACTGACGGGATGGAGCGTCGTGCCCGTGCCGATGTTGATCCCCGATCACGTGTTCTTCTGGCATCTGGCCAATCGCCGTTTTCCGGCCGGCAATTTCATCCGCACGCGCGAGACGTTCGACTATATTCAGGAACCCGACGTGTTCCATGACGTGTTCGGCCATGTCCCCATGCTGACCGATCCGACCTATGCCGATTATATGGCCGAATATGGCCGGGCCGGATGGAAGGCGATGAAATACAACCGGTTGAAGGCGCTTGGCGCGCTATATTGGTATACGGTGGAATTCGGACTGCTGATGGAAGGCGACGATGTGCGCGCCTATGGTGCAGGCATCTTGTCCGGCCCGACCGAAGCGGCGTTCGCGGTGGAGGCGCAAAGCCCCAATCGCATCATGTTGAATGTCGATCGCGTGATGCGCACAGATTACGTCATCAGCGATCTGCAGCCGACCTACTTCGTCATACACAGTTTCGAGGATTTATACCGGCAGACGGTCGAACGCGACTTCGATCGCCTCTATCGCAATATCCCGCCGGCGTTCACCTTTGCCAATTCGGCCGTTATCGACGTCGATAATGTCGTGCATCGCGGAACGCAGGAATATCTGTTGCGCGGCGGTCGGGGCAGCGGGGCCAAACCCGTATAGGGGGAAACGGTCAGGGTCGGATCAACGTCTTGTGGATCAGGTTGACGACCCCGATCTTGCCCAACGCGCCCAGAACCGCGAACATCAACGTTGCAGGATGCAACGATTCCATGGCCGGACTGGAACTGACCAGCAAGCCGACCAGCGCCGCGCCGAACGCGCCGGCGGCGATATCGGTATAGATCATTTCAAGATCGGTTTCGGTCAGGATGACGGCCAGCAGCCATCCCAGAGCTCCCCCGACCGTCAATAGAACCAACAAACCCATAGCACTCGATTTCCAAACTGCATTCGAACTGGAAACGGGGAAGGTTTGAAAATGGTTCCCTCACAAATGTTAATTATTTTACGCAGCGTCTTAAAAGAAGACGAGAAGTCCGATGCCCAACGCCACCCGGTAGAGAACGAAGATCAGCATCGATGCTTTCTTCAAAAACCGCATCAGGAACGCCATAGTGCCGAACGCGGCGGCGAATGTAAGCGCGCCGGTGACGAGCGCATCCAGCGCCAGCGCCTGCCCGGCTTCTACGATTTCCGGCACGATCAGCACGCCCGCCCCGGCCACCGCGGGGATCGACAGCAGGAAACTGAACCGCGCCGCCTCGACCCGCTTGTATCCTAGGAACCGCGCCATGGTCATGGTGACACCCGAACGGCTGGTACCTGGAATGATCGCCAGCGCCTGGGCAAGCCCGACCAGCAACCCGTCGCGCGCGCTCATATCCTCGAAACTCTTGACCTCCCGCCCCACGAAATCCGCAATGCCGAGGAGGATGCCATAGACGATCAGATTGACCGCGATAAGATCGGTGAACCGCAAGGATGCCATCAGATCGTCGTCGGTCACCGTAATGCCGAACAGGGTCTGTGCGATCGCGTTGAATGCGCCAAGCTTGATCGCCAGACCGAAGGCGACGGCGGGCACGGTGCCCAGCGCGATCCACCAGAACAGGCGCCGTTCGGCGGGTGCAGCGGACCGCTGAGCGCCGATGCCGATGCTGGCAAATCCGCCGCGCGCCAGCACGCCGACATCCTTGGCGAAATAAACGATGATGGCGAGCAGCGATCCCACATGCACCGCCACATCGATTAGCGGCCCCTGATCCTCCCAATCGGTCAGGGCGGGGATCAATATAAGATGCCCGGAGGAGCTGATCGGCAGGAACTCGGTAATTCCCTGCACGATCGCAATGATGAGCATTTGCAGAAACGACATAACCCGCGCCTCTCATAGGAAGCGCGGGCCAAGTCAATCGGCGAGTGTTACGCCGCCGGTTTTACCAGATCGACACGCGCTGTTCGGGCGGCAGATACATGGGATCGTCCGCGCCCACGTCGAACGCGTCATACCAGGCATCCATGTTGCGCACAACGCCGTTGACGCGGTATTCCTCGGGCGAATGGCTGTCGGTCCGCAAACGCTGGCGGGCGTTATCTTCGCGCTGCTGCGAACGCCAGACCTGCGCCCATGCAAGGAAGAACCGCTGATCGCCGGTGAGGCCGTCGATGACGGGCACGTCCTTGCCCTCGGTCGCGATCTTATAGGCGCGGTAAGCGAGGCTCAATCCGCCCAGGTCGCCGATGTTCTCACCCAGCGTCAGCCGCCCGTTCACGCAGGTTTCGCCATCATCCAGCGGGCAGAACGCGTTGTACTGTTCGACCAGAGCATTGCCGCGTTCATCGAAGGCCGCACGGTCGGCATCGGTCCACCAGTTGCGTAAGTTTCCCTGCGCATCGGATTTGGAACCCTGATCGTCGAAGCCGTGGCCGATCTCATGCCCGATCACCCCGCCGATCGCACCGTAATTGACCGCGGGGTCTGCCGATATGCCGAAGAAGGGCTGTTGCAGGATCGCGGCGGGAAACACGATCTCGTTCTTCGTCGAATTGTAATAGGCGTTCACGGTCTGGGGCAGCATGAACCATTCGGTCCGATCTATCGGCCCGCCCAGTTTTTCGATATTGTCGGCAAGCTGCCACGCCTCTGCCGTGATTGTGTTGCGCAGGGGATCGCCGGCATAGATGTCCAGCCCGTCGTAGCTTTCCAGATTGTCGCGATAGCCGATCTTGGGATCGAACGTGTTCAGCTTCGCCCGTGCCTGTTCCTTCGTGGCCGTGCCCATCCAGTCGAGTTCATCGATGCTTTGCGCCATCGCAAGGCGCAGGTTCACCACAAGTTCGTCCATCGCCGCTTTGCTTTCCGGCGGAAAATAACGATCGACATAGGCCTGTCCGACCAGTTCGCCCAACGCCCCTTCGGTCGCGCCGATCGCGCGTTTCCAGCGGGCGCGCTGTTCCTGTGTGCCCTGCAATGTCTGACCGTAAAACGCGAAATTCGCCGCGTCGAACCGGGTCGGCAACGTATCGGCATGGCGCGACAGGAAACTCTTGGTGGTCCACGCCTTCAACACAGGCAGGTCGGTATCCTGCAACACCGCGAACATACCGGGCAGGCCGCTGCCGATCTTGGCGATCGTTTCGGCGTCGAGACCCAGTTCCGCCGCGCGCTCGTCGGATGGCGGGATAGTGCTGACCACGAATTTCGGCGATACGCCCAGCCCCGTTTCCTCCAGCATGGTGGCGACCGGGAATCCATCGCCGAGTGCGATCAGTTCGTCTTTCGTGAACGGGGTATATGTAAGATCGCGATTGCGGCTGACGGCGCGGTCCCACATGACGTCGCGCGCCAGCCGTTCCTCGAACGCGTAAACCGCGGCGGCAGCGTTCGCGGGGTCGGGGTAGCCCGCTTCGCCCAGCAGGAACGTCAGATAATCCCGATAGGCGGCCTGTATGGCGGCGCCCTTCTCGCTGGTGTCCATGTAGTAATCGCGATCGGGCAGCCCCAGGCCGCTGATGCCGAGATAGGCGACATATTGGTCGGATTGCTTGGCGTCGACGCTGACATAGCCGCCAACCGGGGAGGAATAGCCCGGCCGGCTCCACAGCTGCGTCAGCCCTTCCAGCGTCGTCGCGGCGTTGATCGTATCGAGATAGGGTTGCGCCGGTGCCAGCCCGGCTGCTTCGATTGCGCCGGTATCGAGATACGCGTTATACGCATCGACGATCCGCTGTTCGTCCGGCGTGCGGCTGTCGGCGGCGACCAGTTCATCGACCAGCGTTTTTACATCGGTGGTCGATTTTTCGCGCAGCAGGTTGAATGCGCCAAAACGGGAGAACTCGGCCGGCAACGGGTTCGCATCGAGCCATTCCTGATTGACGTAAGCGAAGAAATCCTCGCCCGGTTCGATATCGTCGGACAGCAGATCGGCATCCACGCCCCATTCGCCGAAGCTCATCGTGGGGGTCGGGATCGCGGCCGGCGCGGCCTCGACCGTTTCGGCATCGCCCCCATCGCTGGCATGATGGTCGGCCAGGGCGGGGGTGGTGAATGCGAGCGCCAGGATGCTGGCACCAATGGTCGGATAATGGCGGTTTTTCAAAAATACTCTCCTGAAAGCTAAGTCGTTTGCTTATATTTATGCGGCTTTATCAGCGGTGAATTGCAGGGCGGCAAGGCGGCTGTAAAGCCCGCCCGCATCGACCAGCTGGCGGTGGTTGCCCTGTTCCACGATGCGGCCATTCTCCAGCACCACGATCCGGTCCGCGGCGCGCACGGTCGCCAGACGGTGCGCGATGACCAGCGTGGTGCGGTCCGCGATCAGCGCATCCAGCGCCTGCTGCACCGCCGCCTCGCTCTGCGCGTCCAGGGCGCTGGTTGCCTCGTCCAGCAACAGGATCGGCGCATCGCGCAGAAGCGCGCGGGCAATGGCGATGCGCTGCTGCTGCCCGCCCGACAGCCGCGTCCCGCTTTCGCCCAGAAACGTATCGAGGCCATCGGGCAGGTCGCGCAGAAACCCTTCCGCATTGGCCGCCCGTGCCGCCTCCCATATTTGCGCATCGTCCGCGTCCCATTTGCCGTAGCGCAGATTGTCGCGCGCATCGGCGCTGAACAGAACGCCGTCCTGCGGCACCAGCGCGATACGGCGGCGAAGGTCGGCGGGGTCGGCGCTGGTCAAATCGACGCCGTCGATGCGGATGGAGCCCGCCTGCGGATCGTAGAACCGCTCCGCCAGTTGAAAGACGGTGCTCTTGCCTCCGCCGGACGGGCCGACGATGGCGACCGTTTCCCCCGGTTCGATCTCCAGACTGAAATCGGTAAGCGCGGCGGTTTCGGGCCGCGTGGGATAATGGAACGTGACGCCCCGGAACGACAGCGACCCGCGCGGCGGTATGGGCAGCGCCTGCGGCCGGGCGGGGGGCGCGATGGTCGTTTGCGCATAGAGAAGTTCGTTCAGACGGCTGGCCGCGCCTGCCCCGCGCAGCAATTCGCCATACACCTCCGTCAGCGCGCCGAACGCGCCCGCGACCAGCCCGCCGGTCAGCACGAAGGCGATGATGGTGCCGCCGCTGATCGTGCCTTGCGACACCCCGATCGCGCCGCGCCACATGACCACCGTGATCGACCCGAAGATGACCGCGATGATGATCGCCGTCAGCAGCGCGCGCAGCCAGATGCGCCGCCGGGCGATGTCGAACGCCGCCTCCACCGCGCCGCCGAACCGGCGTTTCTCCCGCCCTTCCTGATTGAACGCCTGCACGATCCGCATCGCGCCCAGCGTTTCCGACACCATCGACCCGATATCCGCAACCCGATCCTGGCTGGAGCGGGATATTAGGCGGATACGGCGGCTGAACAGGATGATCGGGATCATCACCAGCGGGATCGCGACCAGCAGCCCCATGGTGAGATCGGGCGATAGATAGAACAGATAGGCCGTGCCCCCCACCGCCATCAGCACATTGCGCAGGGCGACAGAGACGGTGGTACCCACGACCGTTTGAATGAGCGTGGTGTCCGCCGTCATCCGGCTGGCGATTTCGGTGGGGCTGTTCTCCTCGTAAAAACCGGGGGCGAGCCGCAGCAGATTGTCCTGCACTTTCGCACGGATATCCGCGACCACGCGTTCGCCCAGCCAGCTGACGTAATAGAACCGGAATGCCGTGCCGATCGCCAGCACCACGACGATCAACAGCAGATACCGGAACCGCTCGCCGATCTCGCCGACGCTGCCGCCGCTGGCGAAGCCGTTATCGACCACCATCTTGAAGCCGGCGGGAATCGCCAGAGTCGCCGCCGCGGTCACCATCAGAGCGATCCAGGCGAACGCCACCTTGGACGGGTATTTGACGGCTTCCACCCAAATCATCCGCAGCGGCCCCAGCGTTTTCGCGGGCTTGGGATCGGTGTCGACTGTCTGACCTTCCATGGTGGAGGAGATAGGGCGCGCGAACGGCAAAATCCACGCGGGATTTGCCATTGCATGACGATATCGTCATGACGCAGCGCACAATGACGCGGTTCTATGCCGCAGGAGACGAACGAAGACATGCTGTACAACGCTTACGAAATGCAACGCGCCTGGCTCAACGGGGCCAGCGCCTGGGCTTCCATCGGGGCGGAGATGCTGTCCAACCCGAAACTGCCGATCAATTATTTGAGCATGGGTGCGTTCGCTCCCGCCGCATCCGCGCTGGAAGTGTTCGCCCACGCCGCCGCGCCCTATGGCAAACCGGAATTCGGCATCGAAAGCGTCTGCGTCGACGGCACCGACCATGCGGTGGTGGAAGCGGACGTGCTCCACAAACCCTTCGGCAATCTGAAACGCTTCCGCCGCGCGGACTTACCTCAAGACGCACCGCGCCTACTGATCGTCGCCCCGATGAGCGGCCATTACGCGACCCTGCTTCGCGGCACGGTCGAACGCATGATCGACAGCTGCGAGGTGTATATCACCGACTGGGCCGACGCGAAGACGGTGCCGGTGGAGGAGGGAGTGTTCGATCTCGACGATTACATCGACTATCTCGTCGCGTTCATGGAGCATATCGGCCCCGATGCCCACATGATGGCGGTCTGCCAGCCGTCGGTCCCTGCCTTCGCCGCGACCGCGATCATGAACCGCGACAGCCACCCCGCCACGCCGAAGACGCTGACCATGATGGGTGGCCCGATCGACACACGCGAAAGCCCGACCACGGTCAACGACCTTGCCATGGACCGCCCGATCGCCTGGTTCCGCGAAACCGTGATCGCGACCGTGCCCTTCGCCTATAAGGGGGCCGGGCGGCGGGTCTATCCCGGCTTCCTGCAACTCGCCAGCTTCATGCAAATGAATTTGGGCGCGCATATCCAAAGCCATTACGAATTGTACAAGCACCTCAACGATGGCGATGCCGAGGG
>JBASAR010000249.1:0-12830 GCA_049650705.1 Pontixanthobacter sp.
GCTGCCAGCAGTCACCAACGTCCGGCAGTTTTTCGTCGCAGAACCGTTGAGGCCGGTGCCATCATAGATCCGCAGGCCGGCATTCGCGATGGAACCGCAATCCCCACCGGCTGTATAGACCCCCGTCCTTATCGGCAGCGGGCCGGGGGTGGCATCGTTCGGCGCATCGCCCGATGCTACGGTCGGCGCGCGCGCTGATGAGTCGGCTTGCAGGTCGGTGGACGATCGCGCGCCCGACCCATCCCGATCCGAACAGCCCGTCACCACCAGTGCCAATGGCAGCGCCAATGCGACGGCGCGGATGGCAGTCGAATACGACATTTCTATTTCCTTCATCCCGTGAGCGAACGAAAAGTCCGCGTGTCCGCTTGTCCGCTATCGGCGCAGGGCTTCCATCCGTTTGAGATAACGCGCCAAAACGTCGATCTCGAGATTGACGGCGTCCCCCGCCGCCAATGCGCCCAGCGTGGTCGCCTGGCCGGTGTGGGGAATGATGTTCAGTGTGAAGACGCAGGTGCCATCATCGTCGTCGGTCACCTCGTTGACGGTCAGCGATGCGCCGTCGAGCGTGATCGATCCCTTGGGCGCGATGAAGGGGGCGAGTTCGGCGGCGGCGCGGATGGTCAGGGTGATCGACCCGCCGGTGGGGTCCGCGCCGACGACCGTGCCCATGCCATCGACATGGCCGGTGACGATATGTCCGCCCAACTCGTCGCCCAGCTTCAGCGCGGTTTCCAGATTGAGGCGGCGGCCCGTATCCCACATGCCCGCCGCCGTCTTGGTCTCGCTTTCGCCCGACACATCCACCGCGAACCATGCATCGCCCGCTTCGCCGCCGCGGTCGACCACCGTCATGCAGGCGCCGGAACAGGCGATGGAGGCACCGATGGCGATGCTTGAGGGATCGTAGGGGCAGGCGATGCGCACGCGCCGGTCTCTCGCGCCGCCAGTGTCCTGCGTTACATGAGCGGTGCTGTCCGCGACCGTGCCGATGGCGGTGATGATACCGGTGAACATTCAGGCTCCTGCGGGGGTTTGCGTGCGGATGCGGGCATAGGCTTCGTATGTGTCGGTGCCAAGCGCGCGCCGTTCGGACATTTGCCATCGCCCATGCGCGTCGGCCAGTGTTTCAAGGCCGATATCGCCGGTGGCGGACCGTCCCTGTCCGATCAGTATGGGCGCGCGATAGAGATCGATCCGGTCGACCAGATCGGCCCGCAGGAAGGACGCGGCGGTGCGCCCGCCCCCTTCGACATAGAGATACTGGACATCGTGCAAGGCGGCGATGCCGCCGGGCGAGGATAGGGCGGTCGTACCCGGCGGAGCATCGCCGCGCGTCAGAACGGTCCGGCGCGGGCTGCGATCCTCCAGCCCCGGCAGCCGCACGTCGAGCCGGGGGGTATCCCGTCGCCAGGTCTCCCCGCCGACCAGAATGGCGTCCGCCATGGCCCGCCGGGAATGCACATGCGCGCGGGCCGCCTTGCCCGTGATCCACTGGCTTTCCCCATCCGGGCGGGCGATGAACCCGTCGAGCGACATGGCCAGTTTCAACGTGACATGCGGGCGGCCTCGCGTCCTTTGCATCAAATATCCAGCCAGGCTTTCGGAGCATTTCGCGACCGCGATCCGATCGACGGCGACGCCCGCATCCCGCAGCATGGCGGCGCCCTGGCCTGCCGTTCGGGCATCGGGATCGATCATGGCGTATACGGTACGCGCGATGCCCGCTTCGCCGATCAGCGCGCTGCATGTCGGCCCCCGCTGCGATGCGTGGGCGCAGGGCTCCAGCGTGGTATAGAGAACCGCGCCCTTTGCCCGCCCGCCCGCCGCTTGAAGCGCCATCGCCTCGGCATGGGGTCGCCCTCCCGGCTGCGTCCAACCCCGCCCGACGACACGTCCATCCTTCACGATGATCGCACCGACGGCAGGATTCGGCGCGCTGGCGGGGCGACCGCGCATGGCGATATGCGCCGCAGCAACCAGCCAGCGTGCATCCTCGCCCTTTATATTCGCGCTATTGCGGAGGGCCTTCATATTCGCGCTATTGCGCAGCGGAAGTCCCTCGGCCTTCGCTGAGCACCCGCCTTTCGCGCGCGGCCTCTTCCTGCACGCGGGCGGCATCCTGCGCCGCTTCGCGTTCGATCTTGTCCACGTCCATGCCGGCGGCGCGCCCCAGCGCGCGATAGAGTTCCTTCTTGCGTTCCTCGCGCGCGGCCAGAATGCGTTCCAGTTCGTCCTTGCGTCGCTGGTTCGCCTCGTTCTCGGCCAGGATCGCGTCTTCGCTGCGCCCTTCCTGAAAGGTCGTGATGTATTCCACTTCGTAGGGGACCGGTTCGCCGACGACATTGTCCTGCGTGATCCAGATCATCAGCCCGGTCGTGATGCCGATCGACACCGCCAGGATGGGCCAGCGATAGGGGTTGGGGCGGGTAAACTCGCTCCAGAAATCGGTGATCCCTTCTTTGGGGTTCAATCTGCTGATCAGGCTCATGATGCGCAAGATAAGGCGTTTCGCGGCGCTTCGCCAGACCCTCCATATATGCGGGGGGTCCGGTTCCGCAAAACCGCGCGGTTACCCGAAATGGGTGTACAGTCCGCGCCCATGCGCCTTCAGCCAGCGATTGGCAGCCGGCAGATCGCCATCGTAAATACGTGCAAGCAATTCGTGGAATGCCGGGCTGTGATCGAAATGCACCAGATGCGCGGCCTCATGCGCGACCACCGAACGGCGCACATGATCGGGCGCCATGATCAGCCGCCAGTTCATCCGCACGGTTCCGGTCGTAGAACAGCTGCCCCATCGCCGCCGTGCGCGCGACAGGGCGAGGGCTGGCTTGGCAACATCGGCGGCGTTGCAATACTGCGCCAGATCGCCGTCCATTATCCGCAGCGCCTCGGCGCGCAGCCAGCGTTCGACGCGGTTGGCAATGCCGCTTTCGGCCCCGCCCAGTCGCAGCTGGCCGCCGGTCAGCATCGGCGTTCGGGGATGGTCGCCATGCCACGCGACGGCGATATCCGCGCCGCGATAGGGCAGCACTGCGCCATGTCCTGGCCGCGAAACCTGACAGGCGGCCGCGATCTGCGCTTCGATCCAGCCCTGCCGCGCCCGGGCGAATGCCGTCGCCTCGCGCGATTGGGCCCAGCGGGGCATGGTCACGCGTATCTCGCTGCCATCGCTTGCGACCCGCATGATCAGGCGTTTCGCGGTCGGGTGGCGGCGAATGGCGATCGGCACGACGCGGCCCGCAATCTCGATCTGCGGCGACTGACTGAAGGCGTTGAGCCATTCCATTCAGTGCGTCCCGCCATCGTCGGCGGCATCCCAATCGACCACATGATGTTCGAGCGGTCCGGCATCGGTTTCGCTGATCACCCGCTTCGCCGCCGAAACACCGGCGCGCATCACGCCCTCACGGTCCCCGGAAATCAGGTAATGCCATGGTTCGAGCGGTTTGTTCTCGGCCCGCAGACGGTAGGCACAGGTTGCGGGCAGCCAGCTTACTTCGTCGACGAGCTTCAGCGTAAGGCGCATACAGTCGGGCACATAGGCCTTGCGGTTGCGATAGTCGCGGCATTGCGCGGTCTGCGTGTCGAGCAGTTTGCAGGCGACATTGGTATCCTCGATCGCGCCGGTATCCTCATCCTGCATCTTGTGCAGGCAGCAGCGGCCGCAGCCATCGCACAATGCCTCCCACTCCGCGCGGTCCAGCGTGTCCAGCGGCAGGGTCCAGAATTGGGGGCGCAACGCAGCCACCTACCGCACCCATTTTTCCAGTTCGGCGGCGACCGCCTTGGGGCCGAGATCGGTCGGCAGGGTCGCGATCGGTTGGCCGTCGGGTCCGAACAGATAAGTGACGGTGGAATGTTCCATCAGATAGGCACCATCGGCGGTTTCCTCCTCCTTCGAAAACTGCACGAAGAAGTTCTTCGCCGCCGCCTCCAGCTGTTCGGGCGTGCCGGTCAGGCCGATCAGATCGGGATCGAATGCATCGGTAAACTCGCGCAGCTTTTCCGGTGTGTCGCGGTCCGGATCGACGCTGACGAACAGGGGCTGGATGTTCGCCGCAGCATCGGGATGGTCCGCGGCGAACAGTTCCAGCCCGGCGGAAAAGCGCGACACGTCCGTGGGGCAATAATCGGGGCAATAGGCATAGCCGAAATAGATGATGCGATATTTGCCCGCAAAGTCGGTCCAGCGGGTTTCCTTGCCGTTTTCATCCGTCAAGGTGAAGCCACCGGTAATCGCAGACCCGTATAGCGGGGCCTGCGTCAGATCGGGCGGCGTGTCGCCGATGCCGCATGCCGACAGCGCGGTAGTGACAAGCATGGCGGCGGCGAAACGCAAAGGCACGCGGATGGAGCGGGTCGGAATGATCATGGCGTGGCGGCTCTGTGTCTGTTATTTGCCGAAGCATCGAGGCGGTACGGTCCGTCATGTAATCATTTTTACGGAGAATGAGAATGGCGACCTCCATTTTCGGTCCTATTTCGGGCGTGATCCTCCGCGCGATCGGTTCCGCCATCGTTCTGTGCGCCGCAGCGGCCAGCGTTCCGGGCCATGGGCAATATCAGTCGGAAGGGTATAAGTTTCTGGAAGCGGTGTCGGACCGCGACGGCAATATCGCCACCGCATTCCTGAGTGAACCGGGCAGCGTCGTCGTCAACACGCGCGACGTGACCACGGGCGAAACCGCGCTTCATATCGTGGCGCGTCGGCGGGACGTCGTGTGGATCAATTTCCTGGCGCAGAACGGGGCCAACCCCAATATTCGCGCACGGAACGGCGAAACGCCGCTGCAGATCGCAGCCGTCGTCGGCCCCGTTGAATCGGTCGAAGCCCTGATCAGGGCGGGCGCGAATATCGACGACAGCAATGTGGCGGGGGAAACGCCGTTGATCGGCGCGGTCCACCGCCGCGACGTGCCGCTCGTCAGGCTGCTGCTGGACAAGGGTGCAAATCCCGACCGCAACGACAATTCGGGCCGTTCGGCGCGCGATTACGTCGCGTTGCAATCGGCCAACACTCTGTTGCAGGCGGAGCTCGCGAAGGCGGACGAGACGAAAGCCGGGCGCGCGGAAACCAAAGCCTACGGTCCGACGTTCTAGTTCCATGCCCGACCCGACTGACAATTCCGACATCGATTATGAAGACCTGACGCTGGACGAACTGCGCGTTTCGCTGGCGCCTAAGATCGCGGACAACGCGATCTTCGATGGGTGGAGCGATCTGGCGGTGAAGACGGCGGCTGAAATGGAGGGGGTGGACGGGGATGTCGCGCGGCTCGCCTTCCCCGATGGTGCGGTCGACATGATCGGCGCATGGATCGAAGCGGTCGATGCGCGCATGGCGCTGGAATGCCCCGCCGACCGGTTGGCCGAAATGCCGATCCGCGAACGCATTCGCACACTTGTCCAATGCCGGCTGGACGCGATCGACGGGCAGGAGGAGGCGCTGAAACGCGCGACCGCGATCCTCGCCATGCCGCAGAACCTGGGGCTAGCCGCGCGCCGATCCTGGAAAAGCGCCGATCTCATGTGGCGGCTCGCCGGGGATGCCGCGACCGATTACAATCATTATACCAAACGCACCATTCTGGCGGGCATCTACGCCGCAACCCTGGCGATCTACGCCGACGATACGAGCGAAAGGAAAGCGCGCACTGCCGAGTTTCTCGACCGCCGGATCGATGGGGTAATGCAGTTCGAGAAAGCCAAAGCGAAGTGGCTCAACCCGAACCGCGAAAGGTTCAGCATCACACGCTTCCTGGGACGATTGCGATATTCGGCTTAGAAGCGCCTAATGATAATCAGTTGCAATTAGCGGGCCGGCAAACTAGCGCGGAACGATGGCTGCACGACCCACTCTGGACGGAATGACGCGTGGTACCACGGCCCGCATCGTAGCGGTCGATTGGGGGGCATTGGCGCCCGCAGAAGGCAAGCGGCTGCAGGCGCTGGGCATCGATACCGGCACCGTGATTACCATGGCGCATAAGGGCGTGTTCGGGAGCGCCGACCCCCTTGCCATCCGGATCGGCCGAATGACCGTGGCCGTGCGCCGGGTGCATGGACAAGCGATCGCGGTGGAGCCGACATGAATGCGGTTTCCCCCATAAACGCTTCGCAAGACATGCGCGCGACACCCCATGTTGCTCTTGTCGGCAATCCCAACTGCGGCAAAAGCGCCCTGTTCAACGCGTTGACCGGCGCGCGGCAGAAGATCGCGAATTATCCGGGCGTGACCGTGGAACGCAAAGCGGGCCGGTTGGGACTGCCGAACGGGCGCACCGCAGAATTGCTCGACCTGCCGGGCAGCTATTCTTTCGACACGACCAGTCCCGACGAAGAAGTCACGCGGCAGGTGGTAAGCGGCAACTTCGGCGGCGAGCCGCAGCCAGACGCGCTGGTCGTCGTGCTCGACGCTGCCAATCTGGAACAGCATCTGGTATTCGCGCAGGAAGTCATCGCGCTGGGCCTGCCGACGGTGATCGCGCTCAACATGGTCGATCTGGCCACGCGCGACGGGCTGACGCTGGATCCCGCGGCATTGGAGAGCGCGCTTGGTGTGCCGGTCGTGGCGACAGTGGCGGTGCGCAGCAGGGGGCTGGACGAACTGGTTGCCGCAATCGCCGATGCGCTTTCCGGGAAGGGTACGAGACCCGCGGCACAGCGCACGACATTGTCGCTGCCCGAACGGCGGCTGGCCGCCAGCAACATCGCCAAGGGCGCGATCCTGTCCGAAACCAGCGAACGGCGGATGCACGCCGGGCTTGACGCGATCCTGCTGCACCCCTGGATCGGCCCGGTCATCCTGTTCGCACTCCTGTTCGTGGTGTTTCAGGCGGTGTTCGCCTGGGCCGACCCGTTCATCGGATTGCTCGAAGGGGGCACCGGTTTGCTCGGTGACGGGGTAAAGGGATCGATGCAGGCGGGGTTCCTGCGCGACCTGCTGACCGAGGGGCTGGTTGCCGGCGTTGGCGCCGTCATCGTGTTCCTGCCCCAGATCGTCATTTTGTTCGCCTTCATCCTGTTGATGGAGGCGACTGGCTACATGGCCCGCGCGGCGTTCCTGATGGACCGGATGATGGCCGGCGTCGGCCTGTCGGGGCGCAGTTTCATTCCGCTGCTGTCCAGTTTCGCCTGCGCCATTCCCGGCATCATGGCGACGCGCAGCATTGCCGATCCCAAGGACCGATTGACGACCATCCTGATCGCGCCGCTGATGACCTGTTCCGCGCGCTTGCCGGTCTATGCCGTCATCATCGCGGCGGTCATTCCGCCGAGCAGCGTCGGTCCCGGTATCGGGCTGCAGGGGCTGGTCCTGTTCGCGCTCTACGTCGCGGGAATCGTCGGCGCGATGGTGGTCGCGCTGGTGCTGCGCCGCACGGTCACGGCGGGCGCGGCCAGCGGGTTCATCATGGAACTGCCGCGCTATCAGTGGCCGCGCTTGACGGATCTGGCCATCGGACTGTGGCAGCGGGCATGGGTGTTCCTGCGCCGGGCGGGCACCATCATCTTTGCCGCCACCGTGGTCCTGTGGCTGCTGCTGACCTTTCCCAAGGCGGATGTCGGGGAAAGCCAGCTCGACGCATCCTATGCCGGGCAAATTTCCGGCGCGATCCAGCCGGTGTTCGATCCCATCGGCTTTTCGCAGGAGATGACGCTGGCGCTGGTGCCCGCCATGGCGGCACGCGAAGTGGCGGTAGCATCGCTCGCCACGACTTACGCCGTCGACAGCGATGACGAGGCGGAAACCGAGGATGCGCTGCGCGACCAGATCGCCGCCCGGTGGAGCCTGCCGACCGCGCTCGCCTTCCTCGCCTGGTTCGTGTTCGCGCCGCAATGCATATCGACCATCGCGGTGGCGAAGCGGGAAACGAATGGGTGGAAATGGCCGGTGGTGATGCTGGTCTACCTGTTCGGCCTTGCCTATATCTTTGCGGGAATCACCTATTGGGCCGCTCTGGCGCTGGGTCTGTAAGTTCGTAATTCAAGGATATATCGATGGCCGGTTCCCTCAACAAAGTCATGCTGATCGGCAATCTGGGCGCGGACCCCGAAGTGCGGTCGTTCCAGAACGGCGGCAAGGTTTGCAATTTGCGCATCGCGACGTCCGAAAATTGGAAGGACAAATCCGGCGAACGGCAGGAAAAGACCGAATGGCACACGGTCGCGATTTTTTCCGAAGGGCTGGTGAACGTCGCGGAACGTTACCTGCGTAAAGGGTCCAAGGTGTTCATCGAAGGACAGCTGCAAACCCGTAAGTGGCAGGACCAGTCGGGCAACGACAAATACAGTACCGAAGTCGTGCTGCGCGGTTACGGCGGCACGTTGACCATGCTCGACGGGCGCGGCGAAGGCGGCGGTGGGGGCGGAGGCGGCGGTTCTCAGGGCGGCGGCTATGGCGGAGGCGGTTCGGGTGGCGGAGGTTCCGGGGGCGGCGGCTGGAACCAGGGCGGCGGCGGATCCTCGGGCAGCTCTGGCGGCGGTTCGGGCGGTGGTTCCAATTACGACGATCTGGACGACGATATCCCCTTCTAAGCTGCGCTCTCGGCTACCGGGCGGATGCCGGGATCGATCGTCACGATCTGTTTCGGGTCCGCACGATCCCGGAAGTTTTGCGGAACGGCATGTCGCTTCATGCCTCGTAGGGCGAGGGACGCGATATCGTCCGACACGCCCTCGCCGCCGAAGACACCGCCATCGCGAAACCGGCGGCCGGTTTCCGGATCGACCCCATACACACCGCGCGCGTCGCGCCCGATCTGCGTCCCATCGTGGAATACGGGCATAATCGGCGGCAAACCATCCGATGTCGCGATCAGGATGCGCACCTCGTCGATGACGAAGCGACCCCGCACCTCGCCGGTCAGCATGATTGGATCCTTCCTTTAGGCCGGGGCGGCGCGAATGGCCGGGAAAGGCAGCGGGCCGGGCAGGCTGTCGGCATGGCGCACCGGCATGTTCGCGATGCAACCCGTTGGCAGCAGCATGCGCGACGCGGTGGTCGTTACGCGCGGCTATTGCCGGCGGCGCGCCGTCAAGGGTTCAGCGCATTCAGCAATTCGGCAAGCGGTCCATCCTGTTGCCCTTCCGCAGCGATGCCTTGCCGTTCCCGTGCCTCATCCGCGTCCGCGCCGGTGGCATAGGGGTCGATGGCGAGGCCGAAACTCTGCGCGACCGCTTCGCCCAGATCGACGCCGTCGCCGTCATACTCGATCTCGTCCAGCTCGTCCGGCGTCAGTTCGACTTCCTCGTCCGGAGCGTAAGTCCGGCCTGCGGGCACGAAGCGGATGGCGAAAGGTTCGCGGACCGTCATCGGCAGCTCTTCGCCCGAGACCGCGCAATGCTGCACCCATTCCGCGTCGATCGCGCCTGCCGCATCGATCGCACCCCCGCCGTCCACCCCGGCATCGGGGGAAAGCTGCACGCTGGCCGACAGCGCATCGATGCGGACGAGATCGAACCGCCGCGCCAGTGCCGCGCGCTCGCCCGCATCGGCGGCAATGTCATAGGGATCGTTCCGCAAAGCGCGCAGCTTCACCATGCGCGACATTTCGGGAGTGACCGCGTCGGTCATCGCCCGAACGCCCCCGCCAACAATGCATCGTCCGACAATCCGCCGAGATGGGCGGAAAATTCCACCAGCCGTTCGGCCATCGGGCGCGGCGACTGCCCGTCGCGCAGATTGGAATTGCGCGCCACCACCTCCGCCGTCGCATCCACGCCTTCGGGCACCGCTGTGCGATAGGCGCCGATCCGGCCGTTCAACGCGGCCATCATCTTCGACATTTTCTTGCCCAGCGTCGGATCGCCCAATCCCGTTTCGCGCAGCTGCCCCTCCATATCCTCGGCAAACAGTTCGGTGAGGCGGGCGGAAGTGGTCAGCATCGCATCGTCGGCATGATCCAGCCGCAGCATGACCATGGCGGTGATGCTGGTGATCATGTCGAACCGCCCCTCCACCGTGTCGGCTGCGCCGCATGTCCGATACCATATGGGCGCGCGTGCTTCGCCGACGATGGCATCCCACAGCGGGCGGACCGGCTCCTTGGGATCGGGGCGGGGGGCGAACAGGCGGGAAAAAAGGGACATGGAATGGCGGCTTTCATTGGGGCGGCATGTTCATCGGCAATTCAATCGGTCCTGCCCATGGATTTGCCAGCTTCTTGCATGGGTGCAGGCATCGCCGTATGGCGTCGCCTCACATGTAGGGCGTCAATCGTTCGGACCAAGGTCGGCTCCGGTCAAGGCATTAAGGGTGATGATGAAAAACGGCGCGATAATCGGTGCGGTTGTGGTTCTGGCGGCGGCATCCGCCACGGGGGGGTGCAGTTCCATCCGGGAAAGTCGCGGCTATATCATCGACAATACGCTGGTGTCGTCGGTTCAGCCGGGTGTCGACAACCAGACATCGGTCGCGGCGACGCTGGGCCGTCCGACCTTCACCAGCCAGTTCGGCGATCCGACCTGGTATTACGTATCCAGCATCACCGGCCGCAAACCCTTCGTACGCCCGACCATCCGCCAGCATACGGTGTTCGCGGTACGGTTCGATGCGGCGGGGAATGTCGTGGCGGCCGATCGCAGCGGGCTGGACCAGGTCGCCTTCATCTCCCCCGATGGTGCCGAAACGCCGACGCTAGGCCGGGAACGGACGTTCCTGGAGGACCTGTTCGGCAATATCGGCGTGGTCGGCGCGCCGGGCGCGGGCGGCGGACCGGCCCCCGGACAATAGGTTTTTCCGCGCGGGCCGATCTGCGTGGTTGACCCCAATCGCGCGCTCCCCATATTCCGGGCATGAGCGATCGCGACAATTCCCACGGTCTTGTGCAGTGGCACGGCACCACCATCATCGGCGTGAAGAAAAACGGCAAGACCGTGATCGCGGGCGATGGGCAGGTGTCGATGGGCAACACCGTGATGAAGCCCAATGCCCGTAAGGTCCGCCGCATCGGCGAAAGCGGCGACGATGGGCAGGCGAAAGTCGTCGCCGGGTTTGCCGGGGCCACGGCAGATGCCTTCACCCTGTTCGAACGGCTGGAGAAGAAGCTGGAGCAATATCGCGGGCAGCTAATGCGCGCGGCGGTCGAGCTGACCAAGGACTGGCGGACCGACAAATATCTGCGCAATCTGGAAGCGCTGCTGATCGTGGCGGATGCCGACAATTTGCTGGTATTGACCGGCAATGGCGACGTGCTGGAGCCGGGCGAGAAAGACGGCGCGGTGATCGCGGCCATCGGATCGGGCGGCAATTACGCGCTTGCCGCCGGGCGCGCGCTTTCCAATTACGAAGACGACGCGGAACGGATCGCACGGCTGGCCATGCAGGTCGCCGCCGATATCTGCGTGTTCACCAATGGCAACGTGACCATCGAGACCCTTTAACTTACCGTCGCCACGGACCCGATCCGGGGCCCCGCTTACTTGGCCGGCTGCGAAGAAGCTGGACCCCGGATCAAGTCCGGGGTGACGAACAGGAACGGACCTTCATGACCCAACCATCCATCAAAGCCCCGTCCATCAAGGCCCTGACTCCCAAGGCCATCGTCGCCGCGCTGGATGAACATATCATCGGGCAGAAAGACGCGAAACGCGCCGTAGCCGTGGCGCTGCGAAACCGCTGGCGGCGGCAGCAGCTGGGCGCGGAACTGCGCGACGAGGTGACGCCCAAGAACATTCTGATGATCGGCCCCACCGGTTGCGGCAAGACCGAGATCAGCCGGAGGCTTGCCAAGCTGGCCGAGGCGCCCTTCGTCAAGGTGGAGGCGACCAAATTTACCGAGGTCGGCTATGTCGGCCGCGATGTCGAACAGATCGCCCGCGATCTCGTCGAAGAAGCGATCCGGCTGGAAAAGGAACATCGGCGCGAGGCTGTGCGCGAAAGCGCAAGCGAAGCCGCGATGGAACGGCTGCTCGATGCGCTGGTCGGCGATTCGGCGTCCGAAGCCACGCGCGAAAGTTTCCGTCAGCGGATTGTCGACAATTCGATGAACGACACCGAAGTCGAGATCGACGTGGCGGATACCGCCGGCCCGGCGATGGACATCCCCGGCATGGGCGGCGGCATGGGCATGATCGACCTCTCCGACATGATGAGCAAGGCGATGGGCAAATCGAAACCCAAACGCCGCAAGCTCAAAGTCCCCGATGCGTGGGATAAGCTGGTCGAGGAAGAAGCCGAGAAACGCATGGATCAGGACGACGTCGCCCGCGTCGCGCTGGAAAACGCCGAAACGAACGGCATCGTCTTCCTGGACGAGATCGACAAGATCGCGGTCAGCGACGTGAAGGGCGGATCGGTCAGCCGCGAAGGCGTGCAGCGCGATCTGCTGCCGCTGATCGAAGGCACCACGGTTGCGACCAAATACGGGCCGATGAAAACCGACCACATCTTGTTCATCGCCTCTGGTGCGTTTCACGTGTCCAAGCCATCCGATATGCTGCCCGAATTGCAGGGCCGCCTGCCGATCCGCGTCGAACTGCGCGCACTGACGGAGGAGGACTTCGTCCGCATCCTCAGCGAAACGCGCGCCAACCTGGTGGCGCAATACCGCGCGCTATTGGGCACCGAAGGCGTGACGGTCGAGGTGAGCGAGGACGCTATCCGCGAGGTCGCCCGCATCGCCGCACAGGTCAACGAAAGCGTCGAGAACATCGGTGCCCGCCGCCTGCAGACGGTGATGGAAAAGATGCTGGAGGAACTGAGCTTCGAAGCGGAGGAGCATGATGGCGAAACGATCCGGATCGATGCCGCTTATGTGCAAGCCCGCCTGACCGAACTCGCCCGTGATACGGATTTGAGCAAGTATATTCTTTAACTGGAGAAG
>JBASAR010000250.1:0-1688 GCA_049650705.1 Pontixanthobacter sp.
CACTGATGGAATGTTGCGTTACCTTGGGATTTTTCGCCGTGGATACGCGCACCAACGCCACGGAAACGGCGGACTGGCTGGCGCGCAACGATGTAAACACGATCCGGCTCGTCACGTCGGACTGGCATATGCGCCGCGCGGTTTACGAATTGCAGCGCACGATCCCGTCATCCATCGTCGTCTTGCAGGACTCGGTTGCATCGGAGCCGTCCTTGCGCATATTGTTCCTGGAATATCACAAGTTGATCGCCAGCCGTGTTTCCTCCATCTGGCGCGATTGACGAACCCATGCTGATCCTGCGCACTCTTTCTTTCTACCTGATCTTCTACCTGATCAGTCCGATCTACATAATTTCCGCCGTGCTGGTGATGTATGTGAGCGAGCCGGCGTTGCGCAAGATCGTGCGGGGCTGGTGCATGTATCACCGGTGGTGCCTGCGCATGTTCGTCGGCATCAGGATCGAGATCGTGGGCGAAAAACCCCCTGCGCCGGTGTTCTATGCGATCAAGCATGAAAGTTTTTTCGAAGCGATCGACACGCCCGCGAATTTCGCCTGGCCCGCCCCCTTCGCCAAGCGCGAACTCTTCCTGATCCCGGGCTGGGGCTGGGCGGCGAAAGGCTATGGCTGCGTGCCGGTCGCCCGGACGGACGGGGCCAAGGCCCTGCGTGCCATGGTCGCAGCCGCCAGGGCGCTGTCGAACGACGGGCGATCGCTGGTGATCTTTCCGGAAGGCACGCGTATCCCGCACGGGCAACGCGCCGATCTGCGCGCGGGATTTGCCGGCCTGTACAAATTGATCGGCCTGCCGGTGGTGCCGGTGGCGGTCAACAGCGGCCCGCTGTATCATTGCTGGCTGAAACGGTCGGGCGTTATCACCTACAAATTCGCCGCGCCAATCCCGCCCGGCTTGCCGCGCGGTGAGGTCGAAACGCGGGTGCAGGATGCGATCAACGCACTGAACGACTGATCAGTCGCCAGATCGCCCGGTGCGTTCGGTGCGTTCGGTGCGTCCGAAATCGGGACGCGCATCGTCTTGCCCCGGTTCTATGATCGAACGGCGTATGGCCCGGGTGCGGGTGAACAGATCGTGCAAGGCGTCCCCGTCGCCCCGGCGAATGGCGCGCTGCAGCGCCGTCAGATCTTCCGTGAACCGCCCCAGCATTTCCAGAACAGCGTCCTTGTTGGTCAGGAACACGTCGCGCCACATGGTCGGGTCCGAGGCGGCGATACGGGTGAAATCGCGAAAGCCCCCGGCGGAATATTTGATCACCTCGCTGCGGGTGACCTCTTCCAGATCCGATGCGGTGCCGACGATCGTATAAGCGATCAGATGCGGGATATGGCTGGTGACTGCCAGCACCAGATCGTGATGCTGCGCGTCCATGATCTCCACACGAGAGCCAAGGCTTTCCCAGAATCGGATCAGCGCGGCCAGGTTCCTGCCGACATTCTCGTCGGCATCCGCGTCGGTTGCAGCGGTGGGCGGGGTCAGGATGCACCAGCGATTTTCGAACAATTCGGCGAAGCCCGCTTCGGGTCCGCTGCGTTCGGTCCCGGCAACGGGATGCGCCGGAATGATGCAATGGCCGGGCAGGGCGGCACGCAACATCTGCGCGACCGTTTGTTTCGACGATCCGACATCGCTCACGATCGCATGCGGCGGCAACGCGTCGCAGATCGCTTCCG
>JBASAR010000251.1:0-11721 GCA_049650705.1 Pontixanthobacter sp.
GGTCGCAACATACAAGATCAGGGCGGCGTCAATTCCACCCGTTACGAGTAGGCCCGGGCGGCGTACCTTACTTCTTAGCGCGCAATCGGTCCCATTCGCGCGTTTCGTAAGCGATGGATGTTTCGACGAGAGCATCCCAGATCGCTGCCAGTTCGTCGGATGGTAGGCCGACCTTGATGGACTGTTTACGTACCGCCTCAATGACCACTGATTTTCGTAGCTCATCACGAACGGCGTTCCGGTCGGTCTTGATGCGCGCTGCAGCCCGCATGTAGGCGAACCGACTTTCCAACAAAGTCACGAGCTTGCGATCGGTGTCGTCGACCCCATTGCGCACCTCGGCCATGGTAATGCAGTCCTGCGGCGTTTTGATGTGGTCGGTCATGCTCGCGCGCCTTGCCGCCCATAGCGTCGAATGTCGAGCCTCCCTTGCATTGACCGCGCGCGCAAACATGCTATGCGCGCGGCTTCGTTCGGCAATGGGCTATACGTCCGATCCGATCTGGCTCCGCACCCCGGTGAAGCGGAAGCCGCATCAGCATCGCTGGTGGAGCGCAACCGGGTTGAAGCGCGGCCGATGGGGCACGCGATCGCAAGATAAGGTGACTGACATGTCGAAACGTAAGAGTGCGAAATACAAACTCGATCGCCGGATGGGTGAAAACATCTGGGGTCGTCCGAACAGCCCGGTCAACAAACGTTCCTATGGCCCCGGTCAGCATGGCCAGCGCCGCAAGAGCAAGGTCAGCGATTTCGGTTTGCAACTGCGTGCTAAGCAGAAGCTGAAGGGCTATTATGGCGATGTGACGGAGAAGCAATTCCGCCGCACCTATAAGGAAGCTTCCGCCATGAAGGGCGATACGGGTCAGAACCTGATCGGCCTGCTCGAACGCCGGTTGGACATGATCGTGTATCGCGCGAAATTCGCGCCGACGATTTTCGCCGCGCGTCAGATCGTGTCGCACGGCCATATCCGCGTGAACGGCGTGAAGTGCAATGTCGCAAGCCGTCGCTGCGACGTCGGCGACGAGATCAGTCTGGGCGACAAGGCCAAGGAAATGGCGCTGGTCATCGAAGCGCAGAGCCTGCCAGAGCGCGAAATACCCGATTATGTCGCGCCCGATGGCAACGACAAAATCACCTATAACCGCGTGCCCAAGCTGGACGAGGTACCCTACCCCGTCACGATGGAACCCAATCTGGTGGTCGAATTCTACTCGCGTTGACCCGGCGGCATAACGAATGAACGGGGCGGTCCTGCGGGGCCGCCCCTTTTCGTTTCAGCGCAGGTAATCCCGGCGAAATTGCGCGGCGAAAGCAGCGAACCGTCCTTCGGCAATCGCATCGCGCATGGCTGCCATCACTTGCTGATAGAAGGCGATGTTGTGTTCCGTCATCAGTATCGCGCCCAATATTTCGCCCGATTTGACGAGATGATGCAGATAGGCGCGCGTATAGGTGCCACAGGTCGCGCACGCGCACCGTTCATCCAACGATCCCTGATCTTCCGCGAACCGGGCGTTGCGCAGATTGATGGCGCCGTTCCAGGTAAATGCCTGACCGTTACGTCCCGAACGACTGGGCAGCACGCAGTCGAACATATCGACGCCTCGCTCGACCGCGCCGACCAGATCGTCCGGCTTTCCCACGCCCATGAGATATCGGGGGCGGTCGGGCGGCAGCTGCCCGGTTGCGAAGTCGAGGGTGGCGAACATCGCGTCCTGGCCCTCCCCCACGGCCAGCCCGCCGATCGCATAACCATCGAACCCGATATCGATCAGCGCGTCGGCGCTGCGACGGCGTAGCTCTTCGTCGAGCGCGCCCTGCTGGATACCGAACAGAGCGGACTCCGCCGCGTGTTTGCCGCCCGCATCGAACGCATCGCGGCTCCGCTTCGCCCAGCGCATCGACATTTCCATCGACGACGCGATCGCATCGCGCGGTTGATCGGCACGGGGGCATTCATCGAACGCCATGACGATGTTGGAACCGAGCAGACGTTGGATCTCCATGCTGCGTTCGGGCGTCAGCATGTGTTTCGATCCATCCAGATGGCTGCGAAACTCCACGCCTTCCTCGGTCAGTTTGCGCAGGTCGGACAGGCTCATGACCTGATACCCGCCGCTATCGGTGAGGATCGGGCGATCCCAGTTCATAAACTTATGAAGCCCGCCAAGGCGTGCGACACGCTCGGCCCCGGGGCGCAGCATCAGGTGATAGGTGTTGCCCAGAATAATGTCCGCACCGCAGGCGCGCACGGTTTCCGGCTTCATCGCCTTGACTGTCGCCGCTGTGCCCACCGGCATGAAGGCAGGCGTATGGATCGTGCCGCGCATCATGTGAATGGCACCGGTGCGCGCGGCACCGTCGGTCGCGTCGATGTCGAAGGCAAAGCGGGGGGCGGTAGGCTGCGTCATGGGGTCCGTTCGGGGAAAGGCTTGCAGGCAATAGCGGTGCGCGTCAGAGCGGGCAAATGATCGAAAGTTTCACGCCCGAAACATGGTTGCTGCTGGTGATGTTCGGCGTTGCGATCCTGACCGGTTTCATCGATTCCATTGCGGGCGGCGGAGGTTTGATCATGATGCCCGCACTGTTGGCCGCTGGATTGCCACCGCATATGGCGATCGGCACGAACAAGGTGCAATCCGTATTCGGCACCAGCACCGCCTGTTGGTCCTATTGGCGTGGCGGACTGGTGGAGATACGCCGTAATGGGCCACTGGTCGCATTGGTGTTTGCCGGCTCGGCCATCGGCGCCGTGACTATCCAGCAGGTGTCGTCGGCGATATTGAGTTATATCGCCCCGTTCTTCCTGCTGACGCTGGCCGTGTACGTCATATTTTCCCCGCGCATGACCGATGAAGATGCGGAGGAACGGTTATCGCGCAAAGGATACGCCCCGGTGGCCGGCGGTATATCGTTCTATGACGGTTTCTTCGGCCCCGGCACCGGCCAGTTCTTCACCGCGACTCTGGTGGGGTTGCGCGGCTATGGTCTGACCAAAGCGACGGCGAACACCAAACTGTTCAACGCCACGACCAATTGGGCGGCGGTCATCATGTTCGCACTGGGCGGCAAAGTCGTCTGGCTGCTGGGCCTGACGATGGCGATCGGTGCGATGCTGGGCGGTTTTCTGGGGTCGCGTTTCGCCATGAGACATGGTGCGCGGATCATTCGCCCCCTGATGATCGCCGCCTCGTTGGGTCTGACCGGAAAGCTGATTTGGGACGTGGTGCAATAGAAATGGGGCCGGGTTCGCACATAACGATCCCGGCCCGATATCTTGATCAGGTGCTTATTAGAAAGAGTAGATCAATCCGGCAGTGCCGCGCACCGTGTCAAACGCGATCGTGTCGAGGCCGAAGCGCAGGACAGCCGGTCCGTCGCCCAGCGGAAATTCACCGCCCGCACCAACCAGATAGTCGCCTTCACTATCGTCGAACCCCAGATCCTCGAATTCTCCGAGGTCGAAATCGACTTCCTGATATCCGCCGCGAACATACAGTTTCGCTCCGCCGTCCAGACGATAGCCGATGCGTGCCGCGACGCCGTATTCGCTGTCGATCAGATCGGTGCCGAGGTGATAATTGCCTTCGACGCCGACGAACGTGTTGGGGGTGATGTCGAAATCCGCCCCGACGACGCCGCCGAATATGAAGCCGCCATCATCGAAGAATTCCTCGGCATCTTCATCGATCTGCAGATCGTGATAACCGGCCGATGCACCGACATAGAAATCGGCGGCAGGGGCGGCCTGAGCGAAGGCGGCGGAAGGGACGGCGAATGCAGCGGCAGCGGCGCAAAGCGATAGAAGTTTCATCATTCTAATCCTGAATTCGGCTTCGCGTGATTGCGAAGCCCTGCTCCAATGGTTCAGGTTCACTTTCCCGAAGATGAACGCAAAGACAGGTCGGACAAAATGTAAAAAGCGTTGCCATGACGCATCACTGCTGCCCTTAATCGCGCAATCGCCAACCGGTTTTAAAGATGATCGCAATGGCGGTCACGCAGATCGCAAGAAATCCGATCGTCAGTCCGAACGACACCCAGATATCGACGTCCGATGTTCCGTAGAATGTCCAGCGCAACCCGCTGACGAGATAGACGATGGGATTGAACAGCGCGACCGTGCGCCATGGGTCGGGCAGCATGTCGATCGAATAGAATGTCCCGCCGAGGAATGTCAGCGGCAGCAGGATAAGCTGCGGAATAATGCCCAGTTTTTCGAAACTGTCCGCCCAAATCCCTAGGATAAAGCCGAACAGCGAAAAACTTGCCGCAACCAATATGATATATCCGACCGCAAGAACCGGATGAGCGATGGTGTAATCGACGAACAGCAACGCCGTGCCGAGAATGATCGCTGCCAACAACAAGGATTTGGTCGCTGCCGCGCCGACGAAACCGACAAGCGTTTCCGCGACCCCGACGGGGGCCGACAGCAATTCGTAGATCGTGCCGGTAAATCGCGGCATGTAGATGCCGAAACTGGCATTGGAGGAACTTTCGCTGAGGAGCGTAAGAAGAAGCAGGCCCGGCACGATGAACGCGCCATAGCTGACACCGCCCAAATCGGGCATCTCGTTACCGATCGCGGCCCCGAATACGATGAAATAGAGCGCCGTCGTTAGCACAGGGGCCAGGATCGACTGGAACGCGGTGCGCAAGGCGCGCCATACCTCGCGCGTGTAGATCGCATAGGCGCTACGAATGTTGAACCCCATCAGCCGCGCTCCTCGACCAGATCGACGAAGATGTCTTCCAGGCTCGATTCGCGAATGTCGATGCCGGTGTAATCCACACCGGCGCGGGTCAGCGCCTTGGTCAATTCGGCAACTTCCGCCTTGCCTTTGCCGCTGCCATCCCCGCCACGATAGCACAATTCACGCCCATCGTCGGACAGGGTGATAGGATAGTCGGCGATGGGTTCCGGTAGTGCAACGAGACGCTGCGAAAGAGTGATCACCGCCTCCGTCCGCCCGAGCCGTTTCATCATCGCATCCTTATCGTCCACCATCAAAATCTTGCCCGCGCGTATGATGCCGACACGATCGGCCATTTCTTCCGCTTCTTCGATGTAGTGGGTGGTCAGGATAATGGTGACGCCGCGTTCCCGCATGGCCCCGATCAATTTCCACATGTCCCGGCGCAATTCGACATCCACGCCGGCCGTCGGTTCGTCGAGGAACAACAAGTCGGGGTCGTGTGCCAGCGCCTTGGCGATAAGCACGCGTCGTTTCATGCCGCCCGACAAGGCGCGGATCTGATCCTTGCGTTTGTCCCACAGGCTGAGCGACCGAAGTATCTCCTCGATCCGGGCGGGGTCCGGGGCCAGTCCGAACAGTCCACGCGAATAGGCCACCGAATGCGCCACCTGTTCGAACATATCGGTCGCCAGCTCCTGCGGCACCAGTCCGATCCGTGCCCGTGCCTTGCGCCAATCCTTTGCCAGATCGCGCCCGAACGCATGGACCGTTCCCCCGCTCGGTCGCACCAGCCCGCAGATCGCGCCGATCAGCGTCGTCTTGCCCGCGCCGTTGGGACCAAGCAGCGCGAATATCTCGCCCCGCCGGATGGTAAGATCGACGTTATCCAAGGCCTTCAACCCACCGGGATACGTCTTCGTCAGGCCTTCGATTTCGAGAATGGCGTCGTCCATCGGGCCATAAAGGGGACCGGGCGCACGAAAGCAAGCGCGCCTTCGTTACGGCAGTAAAAGCGAACTGTCGCCATAGCTGTAGAAGCGGTAATTCTTCGCGATCGCATCCGTATACAGTGCCTGCATCCGTTCCCGCCCCATCAATGCACTTACGAGCATGAACAGGGTCGAACGGGGCAAATGGAAATTGGTCATCAGGCCGTCGATCGCCGTGAAACGATAGCCGGGCGTTATGAAAATCGCCGTATCCCCTGCGAACGGCTGGATAGTCCCGCGTTCGTCCACGGCGCTTTCCAAAAGGCGCAACACGGTCGTGCCAACCGCGATAAGCCTGCCCCCGGCAGAGCGGGCCGCGTTCAGCCGCGCGGCCATGGCGGGATCGATCTTTCCCCATTCGGCATGCATCGTGTGATCGGCGGTGTCTTCGGCCTTTACCGGCAGGAATGTCCCGGCCCCCACATGCAGAGTGAGCGTTTCCGTGCGTATGCCCCGCTCGTCCAGCGCGGCCATCAGTTCGGGGGTGAAGTGCAGCGCCGCGGTGGGGGCCGCCACCGCGCCATCGCGCTGGGCGAACATGGTTTGGTAATCATCCCGGTCGCGGGCATCGGTTGGGCGCTTGCTGGCGATATAGGGCGGCAGGGGCATGCGCCCGGCGCGTTCCAATAACAGTTCCACCGGCTCATCCCCTTCGAACCGCAATGTCATGCTGCCATCGGAATGCCGCGTTTCGGCAATGGCGGAAACGCCAGCGGCAAAGGCGATCCGGTCACCTTCGCGCACGCGTTTGGCGTTGCGGATAAACGCCTGCCAGCGGCGCAGATCGATGCGTTTGTGCAGGGTCGCGCCTATCCGCGCCTCTCCGCGTTGGCCATCGAGCTGCGCGGGGATGACGCGGGTATCGTTGAACACCAATACGTCGTTCGGTTCCAGCATGGCGGGAAGGTCGCGGACTATGGCATCATGGGTTTCCGCCGCACCGCGCGCCACCAGCATCCGGGCATCGTGACGCGGAGACACAGGCCGCAAAGCGATGTTCCCATTCGGCAGTTCGAAATCGAAAAGGTCGACACGCATGGCGTGCCCTTATGGGTAAGCGTGTCCGCTGGAAAGACGGTATTCCGGTAGTTACCGCGATCCGCCTATTCGCTGACCGGGGCGCTCAACATATCGGCGGTGATGCCGTTCAGTTGCGGATCGTCTTGCGCGGGCGATGCAACCGGCATCGGCGGAACGGGCCGATTGTCCGCCGCGATCGAAGCCTGCAGGATACGCGTGGGTTCGGCGGGTGGTTCGCCGCGTGCGATCGCATCGACGCCGGCCATGTTGCCGATCACGCGCCCGAAATTGGTGTATTGTCTATCGAGCGAAAAACGCGGGTAAAAATTGATGAAGAACTGGCTGTTCGCGCTGTCTTCCGACTGCGCCTCCCGCGCCATCGACACCGTTCCGCGCAGATGCGGCATCGGATTGAACTCTTCCTCCAGATCGGCCAGTTGCGAGCCGCCCTGCCCCGTGCCGGTGGGATCGCCGGTTTGGGCCATAAACCCTTCGATCACCCGGTGAAAGATGATCCCATCGTAGAAACCCTGCCGCGCCAAGGTCTTGACGCGTTCGACATGCGCCGGGGCCCAGCTTTCCATGAGGCGGATTTGCACCCTTTCGCCATTCGACAGATCGAGCACAAGGATGTTTTCCCGATCGACCTGAGCATCGAAATTGACGGGGTCGAATACGCGCGGCGCGGACTGAACTTCGGCCTGCGCCGCGTCGGCTTCCTGCGCCCATACAGGCGCGGAGACCAAGACTAGCGCAGCGATGCTGCCGGCGGCAATCAGACGTGTGAACATGCGTTTCCTGTCTTGTCGGTATAACTATAAGAGGGCGCGATAGCGCCCCGCATCTGTCCTATCGATGAATAATCAATAGTCGCCCAGCCGACCGACCTTTTCGACCCGGGCGACCAGATCGGTTTTGACCGACGGGCTGACGAATGGCGCGATATCGCCGCCGAACAGAGCGATTTCCTTCACCAATTTCGACGCAATGGGTTGCAGCGATACGTCCGCCATCAAAAAGATGGTTTCGGTTTCATCGTCCAGCTGTTGGTTCATGCCGGCCATCTGGTATTCGTATTCGAAGTCGGCGACCGCACGCAGCCCGCGTATGATGACGGACGCGCTCTGCTTTTTGGCGAACTTCATCAGCAACGCATTGAACCCGACGACCCCGACATTGTCGATCCCCATCTTTGCGACTTCGCGTTCGACCATCGCGATCCGTTCAGCAGGCGCGAACATGGGATTTTTGGACGGGTTGGTGGTCACGCCGATGATCAACCGGTCGACCAGCTTCGCGCCGCGCCGGATGATGTCCGCATGGCCCAACGTGATGGGGTCGAACGTGCCGGGATAGATACCCACCCGTGTCGACGGTTGAGGCGAATGCGGCGTTTGGGTCATCGGTCCCTCTCCACAATATAGCGCGCCAGCGCGTTCAGCAGGGCGGCATCCTCGCCATAGCTTGCAAGATGCCCGACCGCCTGATCGACCAGCGCCTGCGCCTGATTGCGGGCACCCTCGACGCCCAACAGGGTGACGAAGGTTTGTTTGCCCTGGCCTGCATCCTTACGCAACGCTTTGCCCGCCTTGTCGGGGCTGCCTTCCACGTCCAGCAGATCGTCGGCGATCTGGAACGCCAGCCCGATATCGCGGGCATAGGCACGCAAATGCCCGCGGCCCTCCACCGGCACCTTGCCGAGTATGGCGCCCATTTCGACGGACGCTGCCAGCAGCGCGCCTGTTTTCAGCTGTTGCAGCCGGGTCACCGACTGAAGATCGTAATCTTCATCGTCCGCGACCATGTCCATCATCTGCCCGCCCGCCATTCCGCCCATGCCGCTGGCGGTCGCGAGTGTCGCGATCAGGTCGGCGCGAACGAATGGATCACCGGCAAGGCGGGTATCGGCCAATATTTCGAAAGCGAGCGCATGGAGCGCGTCCCCCGCCAGAACGGCGGTCGCTTCGTCATACTGGCGGTGCAGGGTGGGCTTGCCGTGGCGCAGATCGTCATCGTCCATGCACGGCAGATCGTCATGGATCAGCGAATAGACATGTATCGCTTCGGCCGCACAGCCTGCGCGAACCGCAGAGTCGCGGTCCGTTCCGAACATATCGGCCGTGGCCGCAAGCAACAGAGGCCGAACCCGCTTACCGCCATCGATCGCGGCATAGCGCATGGCCTCCACCAGCCGCGCTCGCGCGTCCCCAGGTACCGGCAGCAGTTCGTCGAAGCAGCGATCGATCTCGCCCTGAATGCGGGCCAAGCCCTGCGTCAGAATGCGATCGTCGTTCACGGTCTCCGCCATCGCGCCCGCCCGTTCAGCCTTCGCTGTCGAATGGCTGCGTTCCAGTGGCCCGCGCAATGCCATCGGCGTCGGTATTCGACACGATCTTTTCGATGCGTGCCTGCGCCGTGTCGAGCCGGCCCTGACACGCCTTGCGCAACGCCTCGCCCCGTTCGTAGAGCGCGATCGAATTGTCGAGAGGAACCTCTCCGCTTTCCAACTGTCGCACGACATCTTCGAGTGCAGCCAATGCCTGCTCGAAAGTCATTTTCCTGATGTCGCCGGTGCTGTCGTTCATGCCCATGTCCAATGGCCAAGGCGTTGCAGAGGGTCAAGAGCATGCGACGGCAGTGCCGGTTTCCATCGCGGAGGTTGCCACCGTCGTCGCGATGGGACTATCGCATGCACTATGCCATTTTACGGCACGCAAAAGCGGGGGCGCTTCACATATGTTCATCGGCCATTGGGCACCCGCCCTTGCAGCGGCAGCGGTCAGCAAGCGCGCACCGAAGCTGGGCGTGCTGTTCATCGCAGCGCAGCTTGTGGATTGGGCGTTCTTCGCTTTCGCGATGGTCGGTATCGAAAAGATGCGTGTCGTGCCCGGCATTACGGCGATGAACCCGATGGACCTGTATCATCTGCCCTACACCCATAGTCTGGTCGGCACGGCGGTGTTCGCCCTCGCCTTTGCCGCCGTGCTGGTGTTGGCCGGTCGGCAGCTCGTAACAGCGGCCTTGGGGGCCGCAGTCGTGCTGTCGCATTGGGTGCTGGACGTGGTCGTGCACCGCCCCGATATGACATTGGCCGGCGGGGATAGCCGCATAGGGTTCGGCCTGTGGAACTATCCAGCCATCGCCATCGGATTGGAACTCATCCTGATTCTCGGATCGTTCGGCTGGTATATCGCACGAACGCAGGGGCCGATGCTGCCGCCATGGATATTGTTGGCCGTGCTACTCGGCTTGCAGGCGATCAACTGGTTCGGTCCGCCACCGGAACGCGCCGGGCTGGAACTGTACCTGACAGCGCTGGCGGCATTCGGGTTGGCGACGGCCATCGCGTTTTGGGTTGGATCGACGCGGCGGCACGTGCAGGATCGGGGGCTGGCGGTCGGCAGCACCCGGCGCTAGACGCGCGAACCATGGACACGATCACACCCGAAACCGTCGCCGCACACGGCCTAAATCCGCAGGAATACGACCGCGTATTGGCGGCTTTGGGCCGGACGCCCAATATGGTCGAGCTTGGCATATTTTCGGTCATGTGGTCGGAACATTGTTCTTACAAATCATCACGCTTCCATCTTAAAAAATTGCCGACCGAAGCGCCTTGGGTGATCTGCGGACCGGGCGAGAATGCGGGTGTGATCGACATTGGCGAAGGGCCCGGCGGCACCAAGCTGGCAGCGATCTTCAAGATGGAAAGCCACAACCACCCCAGCTACATCGAACCCTATCAGGGGGCGGCCACCGGCGTTGGCGGCATCCTGCGCGATGTGTTCACGATGGGCGCGCGCCCAATCGCCAATCTCAACGCACTGCGTTTCGGATCGCCCGATCATCCCAAAATGAAACATCTCGTGCGCGGCGTGGTTGCGGGCATCGGGGGCTACGGCAATTGCGTGGGCGTGCCGACGGTGGGCGGGGAAACCAACTTCCACCCCGCCTATAACGGGAACATCCTGGTCAACGCCATGACCGTGGGCGTCGCCGATGCGGAACGAATCTTCTATTCCGCCGCGACCGGGGTCGGCAACCCGATCGTCTATGTCGGAAGCAAGACCGGTCGCGATGGCATTCATGGCGCCACCATGGCCAGCGCGGATTTCGGCGAGGATACCGAGGCCAAACGCCCCACCGTGCAAGTCGGAGATCCGTTCACCGAAAAATTGCTGATAGAGGCGTGTCTGGAATTGATGGCGACCGATGCAATCGTCGCCATTCAGGATATGGGTGCGGCCGGCCTTACCTCATCCAGCGTCGAAATGGCGACCAACGGCAGGGCCGGCATCCGGCTGAATATGAATGCCGTTCCGTGCCGCGAAGAGGGCATGACGCCCTATGAAATGATGCTGTCCGAAAGCCAGGAACGGATGCTGATGGTGCTGAAACCGGGCAAGGAAGCCATGGCCGCAGCGATCTTCGAAAAATGGGAACTGGATTTCGCGGTCATCGGTGAAGTGACGGATACCCGCCATATGGTTTTGGAGTGGAACGGCGATGTCGTATGCGACATCCCGCTGGAACCGTTGGCTGCCGACGCGCCGCAATATGAACGCCCCTTCATTTCTCCTGCCGAATATACGGCGTGGGCGAAAATTCCGGGCATCGACAAGATTGCCGATAGCGAGGATGTGGGCGCCGAACTGCTGCATCTGTTGAGCACCCCTGCCCTCGCTTCGCGTCGTTGGATCTGGCAGCAATATGACAGTCAGGTGGGGGCCGACACGATGCAACTCAGCGGCGGAGACGCGGCAGTGGTGCGCGTGCATGGCACGAACAAGGCGCTGGCCATGACCACCGATTGCAATCCGCGCTATTGCTACGCCGATCCGTATGAAGGCGGCAAGCAAGCGGTCGCGGAGGCCTGGCGCAATCTGAATGCGGTGGGCGCGCGGCCGCTTGCGATCACCAACTGCCTCAACTTCGCGAACCCCGAACGGCCCGAAATCATGGCGCAGTTGGTCGGCTGTCTTGGCGGTATGGGCGATGCCTGCCGC
>JBASAR010000252.1:0-11357 GCA_049650705.1 Pontixanthobacter sp.
CGCGAAGACCAAGCGCTGCTCTCGGCATTGCGCGTGAAGGGCGAGGTTCACCATTCCATATCCGGCGCCGAACAGACGGCCATCGTGCGGGTGAAGGACGAAGCCGCTCTGCGCGCGATGGACGTCGATATGCGTGCCCTTGGGGCAATCGACGTGATGGCGATCTGCACGACCGAGGGTTCGCAGCACGATATCGTCAGCCGTGTCTTCGTGCCCGCATGGGGCGTGGACGAAGACAGCGTGACCGGTTCCGCCCACGCCGCCCTCGGCCCGTTTTGGGCGGAGCGATTGGGGCGCGACAGCTTCACCGCACATCAGGCTTCGGCGCGGGGCGGCGATCTGACCTGTCGGATGGAGGGGGCCGGCGATGATGGGCGCGTCTGGCTGGGCGGGCAATGCGTAACGGTGGTGGAGGGGCGCTTCTACCTCGAAGGGTAGAGCTCCACGATATCGAGCAATTCCTGCACCATGCCCGGTCGCTGCGCCTGATCGGTATGGCCCAGCCTCACCACGGTCAGTTTCTGGTCCGGAGATACCAGCACGTATTGCCCCATATGCCCGACCGCCGCGAACATCGTATCCGGCCCCCGATCTTCAACCGCTTCGTCGCGGTCGATACCCGATTCGCGGTTGAGCCAAGTTTGCCCCCCGTAAAATTCCGATCGCGGACTGGGGGTTGCCATGAATTCGATCCAGTTGCGCGGGATCAGCTGCGAACCGCGATAGGAACCCTTGTTACGCAGAAATTCCCCGAACCGCGCCCAGTCGCGTGCGTTGGCATGCATCAGACTGCCGCCGATCAGCGTGCCGTTCGCATCGTATTCGGCGACCATGGATGTCATGCCCAGCGGCGCGAACAGGCGGGTACGCAGATAATCGTCCACCACTTTGCGCCTGACATCGGGATCGGTGCTGTCGGTCAGCACGCGCGCGGCGATATCGGCCAGGATGACGGTCGTGTTGCTCGAATATTCGAACTTCGCCCCCGGCTCCGCTTCCAGCGTTTCGGCGGTGGCCCAATCGGCCATGTCGCCCCGGCCATCCATGAACAGCATCCGCACTTCGGACGATTCGTAAGGCACTTCGCCTGCTTCCGTATGGCGCAGGCCCGACCGCATCTGCAAAAGCTGGCGCAAAGTAATCTCGCCGCGCGCATCGCCGGGACGGTTCCAGCGCGGTTCGGGCACCGATTCGTCCAACCGCAGCCGCCCGTCCGACACCAGCATCCCGATCATGACCGCCGTGACCGTCTTCGCCATCGACCAGCTGACGAAGCGGGTGTCGGCATCGTACCCCGGCGCGTAACGTTCCGCAGCAATCGCGCCGCCATGCATCACCACCAGCGCGCGGGTTTCGCCCAACGCCTCCTCGTCCGCGAACAGATCGTCGATCTGGCGGGCAAGCTGATCGCGCGGCGCCCCGGCATCTTCGCCGACCGCCGCAACGGCTTCGGAAGTAAGCGGCCTTTCCGGCGGCGGCGCGTCGGAACAGGCACCCAGCATCGCCAAGGGGGCTGGCAGGAGAGCCAGGCGGTGGATAAGGGAAGCAGTGTTCAACAAGGGGCGGCGTTCGATCATGGGCGCATGCATTCGCGCACGATATCGGAATTGGCAATGACGAAAAAAACCGGCTCCCGCTGGGTCTGGATGGCAGCCTTGGCCGTGCTGATCGCGGCAGGTGCGGCTTGGTTATACCGTGCGCCGATCGCGGGTTATACCGGCGCGGGTGCGGCCTATTCCGCACGGGTTGCCTGTTCGTGCCGTTATATCGGCGGGCGCGATCTGGACGATTGCGCGAAAGACAAACTGGCGGGGATGGAGCTGGTGATGCTGTCCGAAGATACGCAGGCGAAGAGCGTAACCGCCCGCTTCCCCCTGATCGCATCGGAAACGGCCACCTATCGCAAGGGCTACGGCTGCGTGTTGCAGGAATGGGACGGCTGACCGCTTACGCCGCACCCACTTCGTTCGCAGGGCCAAGACCATATTTGGGGCAGTCCGAACGGCATTCGCCATCATGCGACCATTCGGGCGGTCGCCATAGATAAGCGAGCTTGTCCTGCCACCGATTCGCCTGGCCCATGCGTTTGCGCAGGCCCGCGATACCAACGAATTGCGCGGTAAGCGGATTGTTGTCATCGACCTGCCGCACCAGCCCGACGACCGGCGGTTCGCCATAGGGCACGTGGCTTTTGAACAGATAGTCCCAGATCAGCAGGACCTGCCCGTAATTGCGGTCGATATATTGCGGCTGATTTGCATGATGCACCTTGTGATTGAAAGGCGTCATCACCCATTTTTCAAACCATCCCAAATGGCCGACATAGCTGGCGTGGTTCCAGATGCCGAAAGCGTTCTTCACGATTTCCATGGCGATATAGACGCGCGGGTCGATGCCCATCAGCGCCCCGGACAGCGCGAACAGGCCCTTCAGCTGTCCATCCAGAAAGAACCCGCGCGCGGCGGTGGTATGGTTGAAGGCGTTGGATGAATGATGGATCGTATGAAAGGCCCAGAACAGGCCGATCCGGTGCGACAGCCGATGTTCCCAGTAATACGCGAGTTCGTTGACCACGAAAGCGGCGGGGATCGCCAGCCACAGACTGTCGATCGTGGTCAGCCGGAAATTGTCGTACACCACCACATACAGCGCCAATGGCAATGCGATCGCGAGTGCCATGCCCAAGGTCGAGGTGATGAGGTTGAGGCCGACGGAACAGCGTGCATCGGCATCGTCATATTGCGTGCCGCGAACCAAAGCCCACATCCGTTCGCCCAGCACGACCACGACATAGAACGCGCCCAGCAGGAATATCGCTGCCTCGCCGCTCAATAGTTCGATGATGCGTTCGGTCATGCCATCGATGCTATCGTGCAATCAGCCGTTGGTCCATCCCGCTGTCGCGTCGATCCAGCCGCCGCCGACCACGCGTTCCCCGGCATAAATCACCGCCGCCTGCCCCGGTGCCACGCCGAATTCCGGCGTATCGAAATGCAATGTCACCGCGGCATCGTCGCCCAGCGCGCCCGATAGCGTCACCGGCACCGGCTTCGATAGAGATCGCACCTTCGCGGTCAGGCCGCGTTCGGGGACGGGTCCGATGCGGTTGGTTTCGATCACCGTGGCACGGTTCACGGCGAGCATTGCCTTCGGCCCGACTCGCAATTCGGCTTTCTCCGCATCCAGTGCGACGACGTATAGCGGTTCGGCCAACCCACCGATTTCCAGCCCGCGGCGCTGACCGACGGTATAGTGAATGACGCCCTTGTGCCGGCCCAGTTCCTCGCCCGTCCCGGCATGAACGATCGCACCCGGTTCGCCCCCTTCGGGCCGCAGCGAGCGCACGATCTTCGCATAATCGCCATCGGGCACGAAACAGATGTCCTGGCTGTCCGGTTTCGCCGCGTTGCGAAGCCCCGCCGCTTTCGCCAGTTCGCGCACCTGGCGCTTGGGCATACCGCCCAGGGGATAGCGAATATAGTCGAGCTGCGCTTCAGTCGTGGCGTAGAGGAAATAGGACTGGTCGCGCGCCGGGTCGACGGCGCGATGCAGTTCGGGCCCGTGCGAACCGGGAACGTGCGAACCGGGCATGCGCCGAACATAATGCCCGGTTGCAAGGCAGTCGGCGCCCAATTCCTTCGCCATGCGCAGCAGATCGGTGAATTTCGGCCCCATATTGCAACGGATACAGGGCACCGGCGTGCGACCGGCCAGATAATCGTCCGCAAATTGTTCGACCACGCTGTCGCGAAAGGCGCTTTCATGATCGAACACGTAATGCGCGATGCCCAGGCGGTCCGCCACCGCCCGCGCATCGGAAATATCGTCGCCCGCGCAGCACGCGCCCTTGCGTCCCGTGGCTGCACCGTAATCGTAAAGCTGCAGAGTGATGCCGATCACTTTTGCCCCGCTGGCGGCAGCAAGCGCCGCGACGACGGAACTGTCGACCCCGCCCGACATGGCGACGACGATCAGGCAATCTTCGGCCGCGCGCGGCAAATCGAACAGAGCGGCGGCCTCAAGCGGCCTGTGCAGCAGATCCGCCCCCGAAATCGGCGATGTGTCCATGGTGGCGGTGGTCCCGGTCATAGCCGGTACATAGGGCCGAACCGGCGCGTCCGCCACCTTTGTACAATCGGGCAGGAATCGGCCCCGTGCCACCTTAACAGGCGGTAAAGTCGTCCTTTACCCATTGTTGATCAAGACGGCGTAACGCTCGTGCCCATGATCGAACAGACCCATGAACCCTCGTTCCGGCGGGCAGCGCCTTACTGTCGCAAAGACGGGCAGGAAGACAGGCTGGAAGACGGGGAAGCCCTGCGCGCGCCCGTCTGGGATGAATTGTCGGCCCGTTTCGCGGCGGCCCGTGCCTTGCGCGGCGCGTGGCAGGCGGATGCGTTGGATGGGAATGTCGATGGCGATCTTTATGCAGCCATCGATACCAGTGCGGACGGCGATCGGCGTTCGTTCCATGAAGAACGCATTAACCCTGAGCTTTCAGTCAATTGTAAACCATGGGGCACATATCGGTCCGGCGAGGCCCCGGTACACATCGTAGACGACAGAGAAACCGCATGATCGAAAATCAGAAAATCCGCCCGGCAGAAGTCATCGGCCCCTTAGGAGAACCGCTGTCGCTGAAGAACCTTCCGCCGCCGTCCACCAGACGATGGGTCGTGCGGCGCAAGGCGGAGGTCGTCGCCGCAGTCAATGGCGGGTTGCTCACCATAGACGAGGTGCTGGAGCGTTATACACTGACGCTGGAGGAATTCGCGTCGTGGCAACGTGCGGTCGACCGTTCCGGCATGCAGGGCCTGCGGGTGACCCGTATCCAGCATTATCGCGATTTGTACGAACGCCAGCTCAAATATTAAGTCCCTGAATATTGGGTCCCGGAATGATAATTTTCACGCGTCCCGCTCGCCGATAATCGGTCGAATGCACGTTCGTAGACGGAGTATGTCCTGATCGGAATGCATCGTCGGGGGAACCGTATGGTAAGTTGCATCGTTCTCCCCCCAGCATTTATATGCAGAGGAGGATTACATGGGTTGGATTGCTACAATTATTCTGGGCGGCATCGCCGGCTGGCTGGCGAGTATGGTCATGGGACGCGATGCGTCCATGGGCATTTTCTGGAACATCATCGTCGGTGTGATCGGTGGCTTGATCGGTTCCGCGATCGGCAATGTCACCGGCTTTCTGACGGACGATGCCGGATGGATCATGTATCTCATCACCGCATTCGTCGGTGCGATTGTGTTGCTGGGTATCGTCAACCTCGTCCAGCGTGGCAAGGTCCGGTAATCTCGCGCGAGCATTCCTAATGAACGGGGCGGGCGGCGATGGTCGAACCCGCCCTTTTCATGCCCGCTCGACAAATTCGCCGCCATTCGTCGGTCGCTGACGTTATCCGTCGAACGCATGCTTGCCCTGAAACCGTATCTGCGCTTTGCTCTACGCTTTGACGGCAAAAGCTTCTATGGGGTGTGCGTGAACACTTATGGAATAGTGCCGGGTCCGGCGCGAACCCATGATGATCCATGGCGCGTTGGCGGGACAGATTGATGAATTACGAAACTTCCCTGACTGCATCGACCCGCGACGGTACAGCCATGCCCGGCCATCATGTGGCCGGCGATACGACCGATGGTCGGGGCAATGGCAAGCGTCGTCTTGCGATATTGGCGCTGGTGATCGCAGCATTGATCGGGGCAGTCGCAGCAGCCTATTTCCTGGTGACCGGCGGCGAACCGGCCGCAACGGAAGCCGGTGACGATACCGAGGCCGCCGCGGTGTCCGTGATCGCACCCGGGCGCACCACTATCGAAGGCGAAATAGAAGCGACGGGCACGCTGGCCGCCCGCCGCGAATTGCCGGTCGGCGTCGCAGGCGAAGGGGGCCGTGTCGTGTCCGTTCCGGTCGATGCGGGCGAATGGGTCCGCGCGGGTCAGACCTTGGCCGTGATCGATCGATCCGTGCAGAACCAACAGGTCGAAAGCGCATCCGCCTCCATCGAGGTCGCGCGCGCCGATGCGCGGTTGGCCCAATCCAATCTCGATCGCGCGCTGCAACTGGTGGACCGCGGCTTCATTTCCAAAGCCGACGTCGATCGCCTGACCGCGACGCGCGATGCCGCATCCGCACGGGTCAAAGTAGCCCGGGCACAGGTCGGTGAATTGCGCGCCCGCAGCGCCCGGCTGAACATTACGGCCCCGGCGGCCGGCTATGTGCTGGAACGCAATGTCGAACCCGGCCAGGTCGTCGGCGGCGGTTCCGGCCCCCTGTTCCTGATCGCGCAGGGCGGCGAAATGGAATTGATGGCCCGGCTCAGTGAAAGCGACCTTTCCCGCATTTCCACCGGCGTTTCGGCGCAAGTCATTCCCGTGGGTACGGACAAGATTTTCAACGGACAGGTCTGGCAGATATCGCCTACGATCGACGCGCAGAACCGGCAGGGTACGGCGCGCATCGCCCTCCCCTACGCGCAGGAACTGCGGCCCGGTGGTTTCGCCAGCGCAACCATTCGCAGCGGTACGATCGTAGCGCCTGTCTTGCCCGAATCCGCCGTCCTGTCCGATGACGAGGGGCGCTACGTCTATATCGTGAACCGCGACAACAAGGCCGTGCGGCGGTCGGTTCAGACCGGGCTGGTCAATGAAAACGGGATCGCCATTACCGGCGGTCTGCGGGGCAACGAACGCATCGTCCTGCGCGCCGGCGGCTTCCTGACCGCGGGCGAGACTGTCGCGCCCAAACTGGTCAAGCGATAAGCGGCTGCCCCCATGAACTTCAACAACATTTCCGCCTGGTCCATCCGCAATCCGGTCATCCCGGTGGTTCTGTTCACGGCGCTGCTCCTGGCCGGCATCCTCAGTTTCGCGCGAATGGATGTGGTGAACAATCCCGACGTCGATTTTCCCGCCGTCAATGTTTCCATTTCCCAACCCGGCGCCGCCCCGACGGAGATCGAGAACCAGATCACGCAGAACGTCGAAAGCGCCGTGCGCTCGATCAACGGCGTATCTGCGATTTCCTCCACCGCGGGCGAAGGCAATTCGCGCACGATCGTGGAATTCGAAGTCGGCACCGATGTGAACGATGCCGTATCGGAAGTGAAGAATGCGGTCGACGGCGTGCGCGGCAGTCTGCCCGAAGGCATTCTGGAACCGCGCATCAGCAAGGTTGAGATATCGGGCGGCTTCCTGGCGATCTATGCCGTCGAAGCCGACGACATGACCATCGAACAGTTGAGCTGGTTCATCGACGACACCGTCTCCAAAAGCCTGCTGTCGGTCGAAGGCATGGCGGAAGTGAGCCGGTTCGGCGGCGTCGACCGGGAAATCGAAGTCATCCTCGACCCCATGCGGATGCAGGCGCTGGGTGTGACTGCGACCCAGATCAATGGGGTGTTGCGGCAGGTTAATGTCGATGCAGCGGGCGGCCGGGCCGAAGTCGGCGGGACGCAACAATCGGTCCGTGTGTTGGGCAATGTCGACACCGCTTTCGACCTGTCGCGCGCCGAAATCGCGCTGGGTAACGGCAACACCATCACGCTGGCCGATGTCGCCACGGTGCGGGACGGCTTTTCCGAACGGTCGTCGATGGCCCGTGTCGGCACACGCGAAGTTGTCAATTTCGCCATGTCCCGCGCGCGCGGTGCCTCCGATGTAACCGTGTTCGAAGGGGCGCAGGAAACGATTGCGGAACTGGAGGAGGGCAATCCGGGCATCCGCTTCATCCAGCTGACCGACAGCGTGAAATACACGCAGGGCCAATATGACAGCAGCATCGCGGCCATGGTGGAAGGTGCCATCCTGGCCGTGGTCGTGGTGTTCTTCTTCCTGCGCGACTGGCGCGCTACGGTCATTTCCGCGATTGCGATCCCCCTGTCCGCGATCCCGACCTTCTGGTTCATGGATCTGCTGGGTTTCAATCTCAATTTCCTGTCGTTGCTGGCGTTGGGTCTGGTTGCCGGCGTGCTGGTCGACGATGCGATCGTGGAGATCGAGAATATCGTGCGGCATATGCGCATGGGCAAATCCGCCTATCAGGCATCGATCGACGCAGCAGACGAAATCGGGCTGGCGGTAGTCGCCACGTCGTTCTGTATCGTCGCGGTGTTCCTGCCGGTCGGGTTGATGCCGGGTATCTCCGGGCAGTTCTTCAAAAATTTCGGCATTACCGTGGTGATTTCGGTTTTGATGAGCCTGGCGGTCGCGCGGATGATTACGCCGATGCTGGCGGCCTATTTCCTAAAAGCGAGCGGCCACGCCGAGCATGGGACGGGCAAATGGATGGACCGGTACATGCGCGTGCTGCGCTGGACGCTGGACCAGTCGGGCATGACCGTGCGCCGGGCCGGTTTGCCAGGCGTTCGCAGCCGGTTCGTCTATGCGACGGCATCCATCATATTTTTCCTCGCCCTGCTAATCGCGATCGGCGTTTCGGCAGTGCTGTTCTATGGCATGCTGGATGGGCTGGGCGTCGCGGCAGCGCTGGGTCAGGCGGTATCGACCGAACCGGGCGATGTGGGGGCGCTTGCGGTAACGAAGCTGGTGCAACTGCTGCAGCTTGGGCTGACTATCGTATTGTGCCCGGTCCTCGCCTTCCTTCTGCTCAAACTGGCCGGCGCTGTATTTGCGGTATCCGGACAAACGATGCGGCAGCCGTGGCAATGGTTCGAAGCACGGTTCTACGATCACCGTCTGTGGATGCTCGGTATTGGATTTTGCGCATTCGTGCTGACGATCCTGTTGTTCAACAGCACGCCGTTCCAGTTCCAGCCGACCATCAACGACGATGAAAGCCGGGTGGAAATCGAAATGGTGCCCGGCACCACGCTGGAAACGTCGGAACGGCTGGTGGAAGAAGTCGCCACTTTGATCGAGGCACAGCCGGAGGTCGAGCTTGCGCTGAAGGTTATGCGTGAAGGCAGCGGGACGATCTATATCGACCTCGATCCCGATCGCGAAAAGACATCCATCGAATTCGAACGCGACCTCGGCCCGCAATTGGCGCAATTCGCCGATGCGCGGGTGCGGTTCCAATCGCAATCCGGCGGCGGTGGCACCGGACGCGATATTTCGATCATGCTCGCGGGGTCCGATCCCGTGCTGCTCAAGGAAACCGCGCAGCGTCTGGCGGAAGAGATGAAGACACTGCCGTCGCTGGTCGCGCCGCGTGTCAACGCGGACATTCGCCGGCCTGAAATCGTCATCACCCCGCGCGCCGACCTGGCCGCGGAACTGGGTGTGACGACCGCAGCATTGAGCCAGACCATCCGCATCGCGACCTTGGGCGAAATCGACCAGAATGCCGCGAAATTCAGCCTGTCCGACCGGCAAATACCGATCCGCGTGCGCCTGCCCAGCGAATCGCGCGAACGCCTGTCGACGCTTGCCAATCTGCCTGTGCCCACCGCCAGCGGTGGCACCGTCCCCCTCGATCGGGTGGCGGAGATATCCTATGGTTCTGGCCCAACATCGATCGAACGCTACAATCAGAACCGGCGCGTGTTCGTGGGTGCCGATCTAGCGTCCGGCGTGGTCAAGGGTACAGCGCAGGAGCAGGTCGATGCGCTGCCCTTGCTGCAGAATTTGCCGCAGGGGGTTATCCGCGACGTCTTCGGCGAAGAAGAATGGCAGGCGGAATTGGCCGACAATTTCATTATCGCGCTGATCGCCGGCGTGTTGTTGGTCTTTGCCGTGCTGGTCCTGCTGTACAAACGCATCATGAGCCCGCTGGTCAACATGGGCAGCCTGGCGTTGGCACCGCTTGGCGGCATATTTCTGGTGTGGCTCGTGGGTCAGCCCATTTCGATGCCGGTGATGATCGGCGTGCTGATGCTGCTGGGCATCGTGTCCAAAAACTCCATCCTGCTTATCGATTTCGCGATCGAGGAAATGAGGACCGGTGTCGATCAACTCGCCGCGATTACCGAAGCGGGCCATAAACGCGCACAACCCATCGTGATGACCACCGTCGCCATGACAGCCGGCATGGTGCCGACCGCTTTGTCCCTGTCGGGCGACGGTGCCTGGCGCGCGCCAATGGGCACGGTGGTGATCGGCGGGCTCATCCTGTCCACCGTTCTGACGTTGGTCATCGTGCCTGCCGGTTTCAGCCTAGCGGACGGCATGGAACGCCGGATCGGGCCCTGGATGCGGGGCAAATTCCTGACCTATCGCCCCGGCGATGCGCAACGGGACGGCTCCGCTGCGGCACCTGCCGAGTAAATCCCATATGATGGCGGGCGACGACATGCTGCGCGACAATGCGCGCAATATGCGGCTGACTGCCACGATCATGCTGGTCGCCATGGCGGCGCTGTTTCTGGTTACGCGGCAATATCTAGGTGCGCATCCGGTATGGGGATATGCCCATGCCTTCGCCGAAGCCGCGATGATCGGCGGGATCGCGGACTGGTTCGCCGTGACCGCGCTGTTCCGCCATCCGATGGGTCTGCCCATTCCGCATACCGCGATCATCCCGACCAACAAGGATCGCATCGCCGACACCATGGCGCAATTCCTGCGCGCCAATTTCCTCATCCCGACCGTCATCGCACGGCGGATGCGGGACATGAATATGGCGAAAGCGGTCGGCGGTTTTCTGACGCAGCCGACGCAGGGCTCGCAATCGCGCATCGGCACCGGGGCAGCGGAATTGATCGCCGGCGTCCTCGAATCGCTCGATCCCGACAGGCTCGGCGGGCAGGTCAAGGCGGGGCTGAAAGCGCAGGCGCACAAGATCACCGTCGCGCCCCTGCTCGGCCAGATGCTGACCACCATGATCGCCGATAAGCAGCATCTGCCCTTGATAGACGCGATCGTCCGCTGGTCCGGCCTGACGCTGGAAGACAATGAGGACATGGTGCGCGACATGATCCGCGACCGTGCGAACAACCTTATCCGCTGGGCTGGGCTGGATGGGCGGCTGGCCAGTTCGGTGCTGGACGGGTTGTACAAATTGTTGGCCGAAGTGCTGGTCGATCCCGATCATCCGCTGCGGAACAAGGTTCAGGAAGGGCTCGACCAACTCGCCCACGATCTGACGCACGATCCGATCATGCAGGCGCGCATCGAACGGATGAAGGACAACATTCTGGACAACGCCGCGGTCGCCCGCTGGTGGGAGGGAGTGTGGGAACGCATGCGTGCGGGCATGATCCGGATGGCGCGCGACCCGGAAACGACCCTGGGTGGGCAGATCGGCGACAGTCTGGCGGAACTGGGCGGCGCGCTGGTCGAAGACGGGCGGTTGCAGACGCAGGTCAACCGCTTCGCCCGCCGCACCGCCGTAGGCGTATCCACGCGCTACGGCGATCAGATCGTACAACTGGTATCCGAAACCGT
>JBASAR010000253.1:0-3212 GCA_049650705.1 Pontixanthobacter sp.
CCGGCACCAAATCCTTCACCACATCCATATGGGGCAAGGGGGTGATCTGTATCTCACCCTTCATATCCTCGATAGCGGATGTGCATGCCAACCCGTTCTTGCCGTTCATGTTCATCGAACAGGAGCCACAGATTCCCTCCCGACAGGACCGGCGGAACGTCAGTGTCGGATCGATCTCGTTCTTGATCTTGAACAGGGCGTCGAGGACCATCGGACCGCAATCGTCGAGGTCGACTTCGAACGTATCGTATCTTGGATTGTCCCCCGTATCAGGATCGTAACGATAGACCTTGAACGATTTGACGCGGCCGGCATTGGCGGTATCCACCTTATGCAGATTACCTTTCGCTCTGATCTTCGAATTTTTCGGAAGGGTAAAAGTCGCCATTAGTCAGTAATCCCGGTCAGCTCGTTTGCACTTTGTATGCGGCTGCCATCCTATCGTCGAATGCAGCCATTTCAATGATATTGCATCCTTGTATGGCAAACGCAGAGCGATTGCACTTACGAAGTTTGAAACAAGACATGCGCGGCGCGCATCGGAACGTCGCCGCCTCTCGCCGGTCTATACCGCATGAGCGCAATGAACAACGAAGCCAAATCTCGCACCGCGATCATCTATGGGGCAAGTGGAGCTATAGGCGGTGCGCTGTGCGCACGTCTCGTCAAGGATGGGTGGCACGTGTTTGCCGGCTCGCGTGGGGGAGGTGGGCCTACGGGTCCCGATATCAGTCCATTCCCTTTCGACCTTCGGAACGAAGGCACTATTGCAGCTTCGGCGAAGCTGTTGCGCGAAACACTGCCCGAACTCGTTATCGTCGCGACCGGCATGTTGACGTCGGATGACGGCGCGGGACCGGAACGAACGTATAAACGGCTCGATCCGAACAATATGGCAGACAATTTCACGCTGAATACGATTGGCCCGGCGTTAATTGCCAAACATATACTGCCGCTGCTGCCACGTGATAGACGCAGTGTCTTTGCCGCCCTGTCTGCGCGGGTCGGATCGATCGGCGACAACGGGTTGGGGGGTTGGCATTCCTATCGCGCGTCCAAGGCGGCACTAAACATGCTGTTGAAGAATTTCGCCATCGAACTCGAACGTACGCACGGCCAGGCCATAATAGCGGGCTTGCACCCGGGTACGGTGGACAGTGCATTGTCTGCCCCGTTTCAGGGCAACCTGCCCGATGGACAGCTGACCCAGCCGGAGGATGCGGCCCGTCACCTTTTGCGGGTGATCGAAGGGCTGACCGTTGCAGACAGCGGCAGTGTATTCGATTGGGCAGGAGAACGAATCCGACCCTGACTACCGACTTACGATATCAATGCGTTCCGGCGCCAGCTTTCCGCAAGCAGCGTTTCAAGTAGCTGCGCATGGCTGAACCCGGCCAAAGCGGCTGCTTTCGCCATCACCTTTTCCGACCATAGATTGCAGTTCAAATTGATCTCGATGAAATTGATGTCGCCGGTATCGAAATCGAGCCGGAATTCGATGCGCCCGTAATCGAATGGATGCAGTTGTTCGGCGTATCGACTGGCAAGCGCCTGTACCTTCGGCATCAGTTCCGCATCGTCGAACCGCTTCAATGCTGATTTTTCGGTATTCTGTATGAGATCGCGTTTTTCATAATAGGTCCACAGACGCTGCGTATCCTCACGCTCATACCACAGCATGGGGAGAGGAACCGGTGCGCCGTCGATTGTGATAAAGGCACATTGGATATCGTAACCATCCAGATAGGGTTCGACGATCGCATCGTGCCCTTGGCCATGAATATGAGCAACCGCGTCGTTCACCCCGAACCAGTCATGCGCGTCCGTAATTCCCCAGCTCGCGGAAGAGGCATTGGGCTTGATCACCCAGCGTCCGTTAGGCGCGGCCGGCAGATCGCTTTCACGGACCATTCCCCCACGACGATAGCAGAACCAGTCGGCGGTCGGCACATTCGCCTGACGCGCGACCAGTTTCGATATTGACTTGTCGTCGCCGAGCCCTCGCAGGAACGGGATCGCGCCGAGATAGGGAATGCGGTGCATGTTGCACAGGAGCGGAATGGTCATTTCCGAATTGAGGAAACCCCCGCGGTTGAGCAACGGGAAAACGAAGTCGATCGGCGGGCGGTCGAACAAAACCCGATAATCGTCCGCCAGATGCAGGTTCAGACCGAGACGCTCCAACGTCGTGCGCACTTCATGATGGTAGATGGCATGGTTGCCGTCTTCGGGATGCATGCTGCCGCCGAACTTGGCATGTTTCGCCATGTAGAGAAGGCGCGTCCTCGCCTTCGCTTCGTCGGGAATGGTAAGAGGTTCGATGGCGGTCATAAATCTACGATCAAGAAGGAAGATTGGACGTTGCCATCACAGAACTTGCGGTGAAAGGCCCGCGCGGGCGGCTGTATCGACAATCGCTCCGACGAAGCCATCGGGATCGTCTTCCTGAATGAAATGACCACCCTTCAATGTACGATGAAGATCATGCGCTGCGCCAGGGATATGATCGATAAACGGTTTTTCACCCCCCTGCGTAATCGGATCGTTATCGCTGAAACAGCAGGTGAACGGCCGACCGAAGTGTTTGAGCGTTTCCCAGGCTTTCATTTGATCGGGGACCGCCACATTGTCGCCGAGCGGAACAAGCGACGGAAATATACGCGCTCCGGCTTTGCTCTCTTCGGTATCGAAGGGGGCGTCGTATGCAGTAATAACATGGGCCGGCAATTCAAGGGAAACACCACCTTGTATGATCGACCCAATGGCGAATTCTGGATTGTTTTTCGAGAATTCGCGCCATGCTGCGAAAGCCGGCGGAGGGGTCTGGCCGGTTGGCAAACCGCCATTCGACAGAACGACGGCAGCGAAGCGATCCGGGGTTTCGGCGAGCAGTCGCAAACCTATCAGCGATCCCCAATCCTGACATACGAGCACGACTTCGCGAATATCCATCGCGTCGAACCATTCGCGTATCCACGCGACATGACCGGCGTAGCTATAGGCTTGCGTATCAGTCGGTTTGTCGGATTTTCCGAAACCGATGAGATCGGGTGCGAGCACTCGGTAGCCCGCATCCGCGACCGGACCGATCATTTTGCGGTACAAGTAACTCCAGCTCGGTTCACCGTGCATCATCAATATGACGGGTGCCTTGCGCGGCCCCTCATCGCAGTAATGCATGCGCAAGCCGTCGTTCGTTTCGAAATAGTGCG
>JBASAR010000254.1:0-1651 GCA_049650705.1 Pontixanthobacter sp.
GTCTGATAGCGTGCGCACGAGGTCGGCAAACATTGCATCTGTGCTTAGGTGTGGTGGAACAGTGACCCAAATTTCCGCATGCAACACTGCATGCCAAATGTTGCATGTTTTGAAACACAACCTCACGTTTGCATGCGCTTGTCCTTGCATGAGAAATCAGAGCCTGCCGCCGCAGCTAAAGGCAGCCAAATCAAACGGCTGGAAAGCTTTTAGGAATATCGTCGGAACTCTGCAGCGCACAAGCATTGCCATGCATGCCAAAATCATGGCTATCAAAACTGAGCTGGTGCCTGCAATAAGATATGGCCTTGAAGTGCTCACACCCAACGGCACCGCAGAAAAACAGGCACTACAAGAAGTGGACCGTATCCTGCAGGTTGCAATGAAGAAGGCTCTCAATGCCAACACACTGAGTGCGCGCCGGGCGCTGAAAAGCAACATTCTACAATACGACATGTGTGTACCAAATGTACACACTGAAATGGACAGTGCGCACATTCGGTTTGCAGACAAGCAGCTGGCACGCACCACAGAAGGCGACTGCGCAGGCATCACGGAGTGCATTCGCAACGAAGTGCTGCCCAACGCGCCTTGGAGCAAACGTGTTGCCAAAGCGAAGCGCAGAGTGGAAGACCACATCGACCTCTCGACAAAGAAAAGTAATGAGGAAGTTAACAAAGCATTGCGAAACGCGCACGAAGCTGAAACCTACCAGAACCTGGGGCAAATGCGCAAACGACGTGACTGCCGGCTACGAGCGCCAACGACCACCGACCCAAACACACATATCATAGACCCTTACAAGCTCATATTGGCACGGAGCGAGGCATCAAACAGCCACAAGCAGGCATACTACATGCGCTTCACATCAAAGGTTGCACTGCCCCTAGCTGCAGCACGCAGCGCACATCTGATAGATGAAGCCTGCTTCGAGTCCTTTGACAGAGATGCGGGTGTTTGCAAACTGTGCGAACACGCTACACATGCACAATCCAAAGACTGCAGTGAGCGAGAGAGACCATGGCTGGAACTATGGCACATGCTAGTAGATTGCAGAGCCCCCGCGCAAGCAGGTAGGCGGCAGTGCCTCCATGTCCTCACAGATGTAATAAACAGAATGCAGAAGCACGCTGATGCTGCAGACTCAATACACGTCACAAAGATAATGCAGATACTAGCGGATGTACGGGTACAAATGGTCACGCGGCGGATCATAAGTAAACGACGGATGGACACGTTTCTGTGCTTTCTCACCTGCCCTGACAGTTTTGAGGACCCACCAGCAAGCCTGAAAGGACAACTGACAACACTGGTAGCAGTGTACCTCAGAGCCGACCTAAATGAGCTTGAAAGCACCCGCAAGGAACTAGATGATGCGCATGTTGTTGAATTTACGCGCAATGCAGAGGGCCACACAGATGACACCAATGCACGAAGTCGAAAGCGTGCGCGCGAAGAGCAGACGCAGGCCACGTCTGCAGCCAACATGCGCGCTGTCAAGCAGGTTAGGGGCGCTAGCAGCAACCCCCCTTTGTACCGCTCACCTGGTGAGCGCGTGGCCGATGTCCCACCCATGGGATAGGGCAGGATTCACAAACACACACGGGCGTTTCCAGCAAATGCAATGCAATGGGTGGTGTGGGAGGTATCT
>JBASAR010000255.1:0-5437 GCA_049650705.1 Pontixanthobacter sp.
CGGTCGATCTGCCGGACGATTGATTCGGCGAATTGGCCTACGACGCGATCATTCTGGGGGCCGGGGCGGCCGGGCTATTTTGCGCCGCGCAGGCGGGGCAGCGTGGCAAGCGCGTGCTGGTGCTGGAACGCGCGCCCAAACCGGGGAAGAAAATCCTGATATCCGGCGGGGGCCGCTGCAATTTTACCAATATCGGTGCCGCCCCGGGCAATTATCTGTCGAACAATCCGCATTTCGCCAAATCGGCGCTGAGCCGTTACACCGCGCGGGATTTCGTCGCGTTGATGGAACGCCATGGCATCGCGTGGCACGAAAAGACGCTGGGGCAGCTGTTCTGCGACGGCAGTGCGAAACAGATCGTCGCCATGCTGCTGAAGGAATGCGACGCCGGGCCGGGCGCGGTCGATCTGAAATGCGATGCCGACGTGACCGAAGTGGGGCACGACGGCGAAGGGTTCGTCGCGATGGCGAACGGCACGAATTACCGCGCCCCCGCGCTGGTTCTGGCAACCGGCGGACCATCCATTCCGAAGATGGGCGCTACCGGTTTCGCCTACGACCTTGCCCGCCAATTCGGGCTGAAAGTGGTGGAGCCGCGCCCTGCCCTGGTACCGCTGACGCTGGGCGGCGACGATGTGCTGTTCCGCGACCTGTCCGGCGTATCGGCTACGGTGCGGGCCAAGGTGGGCAAAACCGCGTTCGACGAGGCGGCGCTGTTTACGCATAAGGGGCTGTCCGGCCCGTCCATCCTGCAAATCTCGTCCTTCTGGCAGCATGGCCATCCGATCGGGATCGATTTCCTGCCGGATCGTGACGCCGGCTGGCTGATCGACGCAAAACGGACCAATCCGCGCGCCACGATCAAAGGCGTGTTGAAGGAGGCATTGCCCGAACGGCTCGCCATAACATTGGCCGAACGGTTGGGCATAGATACCGATCTCGGCAACGCTTCGGACAAAGCCTTGCGCGCGGCCGAAAACCGCCTTGCCGCATGGGAGTTTCGCCCCAACGGCACCGAGGGGTACGCCAAGGCGGAAGTGACCGCGGGCGGTATCGACACCCGCGAATTGTCGTCCAAAACCATGGAAGCACGCCGCATGCCCGGCCTCTATGCGATCGGGGAGGCGGTGGATGTGACCGGCTGGTTGGGCGGGTATAATTTTCAATGGGCCTGGGCCAGCGGCTGGGCGGCGGCGCAGGCGCTGTAGAGGCACGAATGCCGTCTTCGAACTGCCATCAATTGCGCGTAAGGCACCACATATGATTCGAATTCCGACTGCACCGCTTGCCGCGACGCTCCTTGCTCTGGCCCTCTCCGCCTGCGCGACCATGCCCGACCCGGTCGCGGCGCCGGTGACGATCAAGATCGTCGGCCTGAACGATTTTCACGGCAATATCGAACCGCTGCGCCGCCCGTTGTCCTTGACCGAAGCAGATGGATCCAGCGCGGAAATCTATGCCGCCGGTGCCGCCTATGTCGCCAGCGCGGTCGCCGAATATAGGCAGGGGGGCGAACACAGCCTGGTCATCGCGGCGGGCGATCTCATTGGCGGTAGCCCGCTCGCCTCCTCCATCTTCCTGGACGAGCCCACCATCGGCGTGATGAACCGCATCGGGTTGGACTACAACGCGGTCGGCAATCACGAATTCGACCGTGGCTGGCGCGAATTGCGGCGCATCCAGGATGGCGGGTGCGACAAGTTCACCCTGCGCGACCCGTGTCTGGTCGAAAACCCCTATCCCGGCGCGAATTTCAAATTTCTCGCCGCCAATGTGATGATGCCCGATGGCAGCCCGCTATTCCCCGCATACGGTATCCGCACCTTCGGCGAAGGCGAACGGGCCGTCAAAATCGGGGTGATCGGTCTGACGCTGAAAGACACCCCATCGCTCGTCACGCCAAGCGGTGTCGAAGGGCTGGAGTTCCTCGACGAGGCCGCCACGATCAATGCGCTGATCCCCGAATTGGTGGCCGAGGGCGTCGATGCGATCATCGTATCGATCCATCAGGGGCTGACGACCGAGGTCGGCTATAACGACAAAAGCTGCGGCGGGGTCGCGGGGCCGTTGATCGACATATTGAAAGGCGTCGATCCGCGCGTCGATCTGGTCATTTCCGGCCACACCCACCGCGCTTATGTCTGCGACTTTTCCGCGATCGATCCGGCGCGGGATTTCCTGGTGACAAGCGCGGGCTACGGCAATTCCATGCTGACCGACATCACGCTGACGGTGGACCCCGCCACCGATGCGGTCATCGCGCGCGCCGCGGACAATATCGTGATCCAGTCCGTCGGCACGGACCGCGACGGCAATCCGGTCTTACCCAACACCGCCTACCGCCAGTTCCCTGCCGATCCCAACGTGGCCGCCTATGTCGAACGCTACGTCGCGGCGTCGCGCGAGGCGTCGCAGCGTGTGGTCGGGCGATTGCCGAGCGAAGCCCGCGATCCCGGCCCGCCGACGGAGGAAACCGCGCTCGGCAATCTGATCGCCGATGCGCAATTATACGCCACGCGCGATGCGGGCGCACAAATTGCGCTGATGAACAATTCGGGTATCCGCACCGCGCTCATCCCCGCAGCGGACGGGGCGGTGACGTTCGGCGATATCTACACCGTCCAGCCCTTCGGCAATACGCTGATCACGAAAAGCTACACCGGCGCGCAATTGCTGGCGTTGATGGAGCAGCAATTCGACGATGACGGCTTCGTGCAGACGTTTTCGCCGTCGCAGGGTTTCGCGCTCACATGGGATATGGACCGCCCCGTCGGATCGCGGGTGGTCGGCGCGACATTGGACGGCGCACCGATCGATCCGACGGCCACCTACCGCGTCACCATGAACAGCTTCCTCGCATCCGGCGGTGACGGGTTCACGGTGTTCGCGGATGGCACGGATGCGGTCACCGGCCCGCTCGACCTCGACGCGATGGAGGCTTATTTCGCGCAGGACGCCATCACCGTCCTGCCGGGCCTTGGCCGGATGCGCGACGTTTCCGCCGACTAACCGACCGTGTCGCGGCCTTGGGCGATAATCGCCGCGGCCTGCGCTTCCAATACCTTGTAGCGTTCGAATTCGGGGCGGTTGGCGCGCAGGAAGGCGGCAATCTTGGTAAGGTCGGCGCCGTAATCGCCGCTGGGCCAGATTGGCGGGCCGAAACCGATACGGCGATCCTGCGGGCTGACCCAGCACGGCACGATCGGCACGTCGGCCGCCTGCGCGATATGATAGAATCCCGATCGCCACGTCCCGTCGCTGGTCCGCGTGCCTTCGGCCGCGATCACCAGCGCCAGCGCATCGCGCCGCGCGAATGCTTCCGCAACCTGCTCCACCTTGTTCGCGCTGCGCCGGCGGTCGATCGATACCCCGCCCATGTCGAGCATGAAGTTACGCATGACCCCCTTGAACAGGGTGTGCTTGCCCATGAAGCTGGGCTGCACGCCCTCTTCCGCCGTCGCGCCGATGAAGAACACGAAATCCCAGTTCGACGCGTGCGGCGCACCGGCGATGACGAACTTCTTCAAGTCATTCGGCATTCCGCTCGTGATACGCCAACCCTGCAACCGCCAGATACGGAAGATGATCCACCGCACGAAGCGGGACAGTAACGTGGGTTTGCGGCCCGGCCGCACCGCGATCGTTTCAGTCATGCGCGTCATTCATGATCCGCCGCCTAGCATTGCCGTTACGGAAAAGCGAAATCACATCCGGAACACGCCGAAACTCGGGCGTTCCGGTATCGGCGCCTCCAGCGTGGCAGCGAAGGCAAGGCCGAGGACATTGCGGGTTTGGGCGGGATCGATCACGCCGTCGTCCCACAGGCGGGCGGTGGCGTAATAAGGATTGCCCTCGTCTTCGTATTTTTGGCGGATGGGGGCTTTGAACGCCTCCGCCTGCTCGTCGGACCAGCTGTCGGCGTCACGGTGGACGGTCGCCAACACCGAAGCTGCCTGTTCGCCGCCCATTACGGAAATGCGCGCATTGGGCCAGGTGAAAAGGAAGCGCGGACTGTAGGCGCGCCCACACATGCCGTAATTGCCCGCGCCGAAACTGCCGCCGATGACCACGGTCACCTTGGGCACCGTGGCGGTGGCGACGGCGGTGACCAGTTTCGCGCCATGCTTGGCGATTCCCTCCGCCTCGTATTTTCCGCCGACCATGAAGCCGCTAATGTTTTGCAGAAACAGCATGGGAATGCGCCGCTGCTGCGCCAGTTCGATGAAATGCGCGCCCTTCTGCGCGGATTCCGAAAACAGCACACCGTTATTGGCCAGGATCGCCACCGGCATCCCCCAGATATGCGCGAAACCGCAGACCAGGGTGGTGCCGTAATGCGCCTTGAATTCATGGAACTCGGATGCGTCGACCAGCCGCGCGATCACCTCGTGCACGTCGTAAGGCGCGCGCACATCGTCGGGGATGAGGGCATAAAGATCGTCGACGTCGAAAGCGGGCGCGCGCGCGTCGATATCGGTCACATGGTCCGCCGCGCCGGTATTCGCCCCCAGATGCGACACGATGTCGCGCACGATGGTCAGCGCGTGTTCGTCGTCTTCCGCCAAATGGTCGACCACGCCCGATTTCTTCGCATGCAGATCGCCGCCGCCCAGGTCCTCCGCGCTAATTTCCTCGCCCGTGGCGGCTTTGACCAGCGGAGGACCGGCGAGGAAGATGGTGCCCTGTTCGCGCACGATCACCGTTTCGTCCGACATGGCAGGTACATAGGCACCGCCCGCCGTGCAGCTACCCATGACGCAGGCGATCTGCGGGATACCCAGCGCGGACATATTGGCCTGGTTGAAGAAGATGCGCCCGAAATGATCGCGATCGGGGAATACCTCCGCCTGGTGGGGCAGGTTCGCGCCGCCGCTATCGACAAGATAGATGCAGGGCAGCCGGTTCTCCTGCGCGATTTCCTGCGCGCGCAGATGCTTCTTGACGGTCATGGGGTAGTAGGTGCCGCCCTTCACCGTCGCATCGTTGCACACGATCATCACCTGCCGTCCGGAGACGCGACCGACGCCCGCGATAAGTCCGGCCCCGGGAATATCGTCCTTCCCGTACATGCCATTGGCGGCCAATTGACCGATTTCGAGGAAGGGCGAACCGGGATCGATCAACCGTTCGACACGCTCGCGCGGGAGCAGCTTGCCGCGCGCGACATGGCGGTCGCGGCTGCCCTCCGACCCGCCCAGCGCGGCGGTGGCGACCCGGTCGCGCAGATCGTCGTTGAGGGCGCGGTTGTGCAATGCGCGCGCCTGTGTATCGGGGCTGGAACGGTCGAGCTTGGTCGTGAGAACGGGTGCGGTCATGTCGTGTCCGGGGAATTGCGTGGGCCCGACCTCTGCCCCAGCGCGAGGAAAAAGACAAAGGCCGCGAACAGGGTTTGCAGCACGAGACCGAGCAGCAGATCGTCGAACCCCGCGCCGAACAC
>JBASAR010000256.1:0-2003 GCA_049650705.1 Pontixanthobacter sp.
GCCAGTTCCCCCGCATCGGTCGGCGTAAAGGTCAAACCGGTAACGCCATGTTCGACCAGTTCCGGAATACCCGCAACCCGGCTCGCAACGACCGGCACACCGATCGCCATCGCTTCCATCAATACCACGGGCAACCCCTCCATCAGGCTGGGTAGGACGAGCATATCGGCCGCGGCGATCCGGGCAAGAGTCTGCGTTTCGGGAAGCGCGCCTGCAAATTTGATGTTCTCGACGATATTCGCAGCGTTTGCGGCATCGATCAACGCGCCGCGTTCCGGGCCATCGCCCACGATCGTGACCTGCGGATGGATGGACGCGCGATTGAGCCGCTCGATCGCCTCAATCAGGGTATAGTAGCCCTTTTCTGCCGAAAGGCGCCCTACGCACACGATCCTCGGCGGGGTACCGGTTTGCGATGCGGTGCCAGAAGGGGATCGGGGAGGCATTGCGTCCATATCGATGCCGCACCGTACAATGTGGAAGCGTGGCCAGATCGCCGGGTCGGTGACACGCATAGCCTGCGCTTTCATGAACCGGCTTGCGATTGCCGCAAACGACGCGGTCTTCAGCTTATCGGGCAGTAGATAGCCGGCGGGATAGTCCGTTTCCGATATTCCATGCAAAGTTACGCTCCAGGGAATGTCGGCCAGGCGAGCGGCGAGCATTCCGACCACCGCGCCGCTATTGGCAAAATGCGAATGCAGCCTCTCCGCTCCGGTCCGGCGCAGCATTCGCGCCAGAGTAACCGCCTCGATAAAATGGAATTGCGACCATATCAGCGCACGCAGGCCCGGCGGCCGATGCGAGAGCGCGCGTAACCAGGTGGCGACAAACGTGCGTGGGCGACCCACCAGTTGGGTAAGGAATGCAGCGACATGAGAAAGTATGGACTGGCCCAGAATGGTCGGCACCGTTTCGCGTTTTTCCCTGTTCGAGCCATCGTCGTCGCCTCGTACCCCGAACGGTAAGATGGTCTCACCCAACCGGCGCAGCGCCGCGATCTCACGCCGCACGAAGGTATGCGACGGCGCGTGATAGTCGCTGACGAGATAGGCGATTTTCATTCAGGTGGTATGACGTTGGATCTCGGTCAGGAAAACCGCCTTTTTACCGAACCCGGTGCCCTGCCTCACTGTCGACGTTCTAACCCGTCTGCAACGATGTCCTTCGAGCACCATGGCCGAGGGGTTTATCAGATTTGATGGCAAAACCAATTCACGCGTGGGGAGCGACGGTCCATGGGTCAAGGGGCAGGTCTGCCGACTGGTCTTGATCGAACTATCAAGGGGTGATCATTAAGCGGCGCATCTGGCAGCGACTAGAACGCATTGCGATGCACCAGAACGCGCACCGTTTTCAGCATGATCGACAGATCGCCCCACAGCGACCAATTGGACAGATATTCCAGATCGGACCGAACCCGAACCTTCAGATCGTCTTGCGTGTCGGTCGCCCCGCGATGGCCACGTATCTGGGCCAAGCCCGTCAGACCCGGCTTCAGCGCGTGACGCATCCAGTAGACCTCGCTCGCGTTCCAGAACAGCTGATCGCCCGCTTTCGATCCCAAAGCGTGGGGACGGGGGCCGACGATGCTCATGTCCCCGCGCAAAACGTTGATGAGCTGGGGCAGCTCGTCGATGCTGGTCGCACGGATGATCCGCCCGACACGCGTGATACGATCATCGTCACGCGACACCGATCGGTTCCCGACCGAATCGCTTGTTTCGACACGCATGGACCGAAACTTGAGGATCTCGAACTGGCGGTTACCCTGCCCCACCCGCCGTTGGCGAAACAGAACGGAACCCTTGGTATCGAGGCGTATCGCCATGCATACAATCAACAAAACGGGCGATAACACGATCAATGCGAGACCGGCGACGACGATATCCAGGCTGCGTTTCTGTATCCGATTGACCAGATTGAGGGGGCCGAGCGACATGATAAGCGTATCCTGCTTATCGTAATCGCCAATCCCCACCGCACCCATCAACAGGTTGCGA
>JBASAR010000257.1:0-13770 GCA_049650705.1 Pontixanthobacter sp.
GCGGACATTCGCCCAGATTGGTTATAGAGGTTCATGGCTAATCCAGTTCAGGCTATGAGAAAGCTGCTCAACCGTTGGTCGGTCCAGCAAGAGACCGCGCTGGGACAGATGACTAAGCGAAAAACGGCACGGCACAGGGTCGCTGGTTTCGCGAAATCAGAGCGCCTCGATGCGAGGTTCTTTCTACTCGCCCTTGCTCCCTTCGTGCCGGTCATCGTCTCGGACCAACTTGGCTGGTCTCGTGGAGCTCTATGGCACATGTGGTGGTGGCTTAGCGTGATTTGGGCGGTCGTCATCATCGGGATCGGCTTTGCATCTTACTGGCGAGCGTTCCGCAGCTCTCTGCGTAAAAAGCGTTAGTGTCAGCTTTCCACCCATTTCCCGTCGTTGCACCGCGAGCTTGATGCGGGGGAAGCAATACAGCGCGGCACGTGCTGACGCTGGATTGCTTCATCGCTATTGGCTCCCCGCGGTGACGGGAGAACATCGAACGGGTCCGCCCTATCGCGGCAACTCGGTCTTTCCCATGAGCGACAGATCGACCGCGCGGGCGCACTGGCGGCCTTCGCGGATGGCCCAGACGATCAGCGACTGGCCGCGCCGCATATCGCCGCAGGCGAAGACGTGCGGCGTGCTCGTGGCGTAGCAATCCGTATCCGCCGCGACATTGCCGCGTGCGTCCAGCTCCACACCGATGCGTTCGAGCAGGCCGCGCCGTTTGGGGCCGGTGAAGCCCATGGCCAGCAGGATTAGGTCGGCGGGCAGGGTGAACGCGCTGCCTTCCACATCCTGCATCCGCCCATCCTTCCATTCCACCCGGACGCATTCCAGGCCGGTAACGTCGCCGTTTTCCTCGACTACGCGTTTCGCCAGCACCGACCAATCGCGCGCCGCGCCTTCTTCATGGCTGGAGGAAGTGCGCATCTTCATCGGCCAGTCGGGCCAGGTCAGTGCCTTGTCCTCCGTTTCCGGGGGCTGCGGCATGATTTCCAGCTGGGTGACGCTAGCCGCGCCCTGGCGGTTGGATGTACCCACGCAATCGCTGCCGGTGTCGCCGCCGCCGATCACGATGACATGCTTGCCCTTCGCCGACAGCGTGCCGCGCGGGGCGGCGCGCAATTCGTCGTCGCCGGCATTGCGTTTGTTCTGCTGCGTCAGGAATTCCATTGCCAACCGCACGCCGGGCAGTTCCGCGCCCGGCACGTCCAACCGGCGCGCATCTTCCGCGCCGCCCGACAGGACGATAGCGTCGAAATTTTCCTGCAAGGCGGTGAAGCTGATCTCGACGCCCACCTCGGCGCTGGTTTTGAACGTCACACCCTCCGCCTCCATCTGCACGGCGCGGCGGTTGATGAGGTGTTTCTCCATCTTGAAATCGGGAATGCCGTAACGCAGCAATCCGCCGATCCGATCGCTTTTTTCGAAGACCGTGACCGAATGGCCGGCCCGTCCCAATTGCTGCGCGCAGGCCATGCCGGCCGCGCCGGAGCCGATGACCGCCACCGATTTGCCGGTTTGCTCTGCGGCGGGCTGCGGTTTGATCCAGCCTTCTTCCCATCCGCGATCGACGATGGCGCATTCGATGCTTTTGATCGTCACCGGCTGGTCGATGATGTTGAGGGTGCAGGCGGCCTCGCACGGGGCGGGGCAGACGCGGCCGGTAAACTCCGGGAAATTATTGGTGGAATGGAGGACGGCCAGGGCGCTTCGCCAATCGTCCTTATACACCAGATCGTTCCAATCCGGGATAATATTGTTCACCGGGCAACCATTATGGCAAAAAGGAATGCCGCAATCCATGCACCGCGCGGCTTGCGCGCGCAGGATCTCCGGTTCCGGCTGGAGCGTGAATTCCTTGTAATGCGTCAGGCGCTTTGCGGGCGCGATATAGTCGCGTTCGCGCCGCTCCAGTTCGAGAAATCCGGTGTGCTTGCCCATATTGCGTTCCTATTCCGCCGCGACCGTAACTGCGCCGGCCCGTTCGCTTTCCAGCTGACGAAGAGCGTGGGCATAGTCTCGTGGCATGATCTTTCTGAAATGCGGGCGATGCGCGGCCCAATCGGCCAGCATCGCCGTGGCCAGCGCGCTGCCGGTATGCAGCTGATGCCGCTCGACCAGGATCTTCAGCCGTTCCGCATCGTGGCGAAGCGGATCACCCATGCCGCTGTCGTTCACGGAGACACCGCGCTGGCGGGGCATGTCGTCGCCATCCGCACGATCGCCGGGGGCTGCGATTTCCTCGATATCGACCTGCGCCAAATTGCATCGTTGCGCGAAGTCGCCGTCGGGATCGTAGACATAGGCGATGCCGCCCGACATGCCGGCGGCAAAATTGCGGCCCGTCCGGCCCAGCACGCAGACCACGCCGCCGGTCATATATTCGCAGGCATGATCGCCCGCGCCTTCGACCACTGCGACCGCGCCCGAATTGCGTACGGCGAACCGTTCGCCCGCGACCCCGTTCAGATACGCCTCACCTGCAATCGCGCCGTAAAGCACGGTGTTGCCGACGATGATGTTCTGCGCCGGATCGCGCGATGTGCCGTCCGGTTGTTTGACGATAATCCGCCCACCCGACAGCCCTTTGCCCACGTAGTCGTTGGCATCGCCCGTCAGCGACAGGGTGACGCCATACGCGGCCCACGCGCCGAAGCTCTGCCCCGCCACTCCGGTGAAATCGACACGGATGGTGTCGGCGGGCAGGCCGGCATGGCCGTGCGCCCGCGCCACTTCACCCGACAGCATCGCGCCGACCGTGCGGTTCACATTGCGAATGGGTAGGTCCAGCTGGACCGGCGTGCCATCTTCGATCGCGCCTTTGCACTGCGCAACAAGATGGTTGTCGAGCGCGGCGGCGAGGCCGTGATCCTGCGTCTGCGTGTGGTGCAGCGATTTGCCCGCGCCCGGATCGACCCGATGGAGCAGCCGCCCCAGATCGACCCCGTCCGCCTTCCAATGGCGATCGACACGTTTCGTATCGATCCGGTCCACCCGGCCGATCATCTCCTCCACCGTGCGGAAGCCCATATCGGCCATGATGGCGCGCAGTTCCTCCGCCACGAAGAAGAAGTAGTTGATGACGTGTTCCGGCGTCCCGGTGAAGCGCGCGCGCAACACCGGGTCCTGCGTCGCCACGCCGACGGGGCAGGTGTTCAAATGGCATTTGCGCATCATGATGCAGCCCGCTGCGATCAGGGGTGCGGTGGCGAACCCGAACTCGTCCGCGCCCAGCAGCGCACCGATCGCCACGTCGCGCCCGGTGCGCAGCCCGCCATCGACCTGCACCGCGATCCGTTCCCGCAAATCGTTGAGCAGCAGCGTTTGCTGCGTTTCCGCCAGCCCGATTTCCCACGGGGACCCCGCATGGGTCAGCGATGTAAGCGGCGATGCGCCCGTGCCCCCTTCGTAACCCGAAATGGTGACGTGATCCGCGCGCGCTTTCGAAACGCCGGCGGCGACGGTGCCCACGCCCACTTCGGATACCAGTTTCACCGACACGCGGGCCGATGGCTGTACGTTCTTCAGATCGTGGATGAGCTGCGCCAGATCCTCGATCGAATAGATATCGTGGTGCGGCGGCGGGGAAATAAGGCCCACGCCCGGCGTCGAATGCCGCACCGCGCCGATCCGCGCATCGACCTTGTGCCCCGGCAGCTGCCCGCCTTCGCCGGGCTTCGCGCCCTGCGCCATCTTGATCTGGATATCGTCCGAATTGACGAGATATTCGGTCGTCACCCCGAAGCGGCCGCTGGCGACCTGCTTGATTCGGCTGCGCATGGAATCGCCGTTTGGCATCGGGGTGAACCGGTCGACCTCCTCGCCCCCTTCGCCGGTATTCGATCGGCCGCCCATGCGGTTCATCGCGATCGCCATGGTGGAATGCGCTTCGTGGCTGATCGACCCGAAGCTCATCGCGCCGGTAGAGAAGCGTTTGACGATCTCGCTCGCCGGTTCGACCTCGTCCATCGGCACGCGCGTGTCGCCGTCCTTCAAATGCATCAACCCGCGAATGGTCAGCAGCCGTTCGGATTGGTCGTTGATCGATTTCGCATATTCTTCGTAATTCTTGACGTCCCCGCCGCGCACCGCATGTTGCAGATTGGCGACATTGCCCGGCGTCCAGGCGTGATCTTCGCCGCGCAGGCGGAACTGGTAGATGCCGCCCACATCCAGCATACCGGCATAGAGCGGGTTGTCGCCATAGGCGGTCGCATGGCGGCGCACGGTTTCGTCCGCAACCTCCGCCAGGCCGATCCCCTCGATCGTGGTCGCGGTGCCTTTGAAATAGGCGTCGACAAAGGCGGTGGACAGACCGACCGCATCGAAGATCTGCGCGCCGCAATAGGATTGGTAGGTCGATATGCCCATCTTGGACATGACCTTCAAAATGCCCTTCCCCACCGCCTTCACGTAATTGTCGGCGACGATCTGCGCATCCATGTCGGCATAATCGCGCGCGCGAATGTCTTCGATCGTCTCGAACGCGATGTAGGGATTGATGGCTTCCGCGCCGTAGCCGGCCAAAGCGCAATAATGATGCACCTCGCGCGCTTCGCCGGTTTCCACGACCAGCCCGGTCTGCATCCGCAATCCCTGGCGCACCAGATGATGGTGCACCGCGGCCGTGGCAAGCAAGGCGGGGATCGCGATGCGGTCCGGCCCCTGCCGCCGGTCGGACAGGATCAGGATGTTGTGGTCCTGCAACACCGCTTCGGTCGCGGCCCAGCACATTTCCTTGATCGCAATGGCGAGGCCGTCGGCGCCGGTCGCCGCGTCCCAGGTGATGTCCACGGTTTCGGTACGGAACGCCCCGTCCAGCGCCGCCTCGACCGAACGGATTTTCGCCAGATCGTCATTGGTCAGGATCGGCTGGCTGACTTCCAGCCGTTTATGCGTACCGGCATCGCGGCCCAGCAGATTGGGGCGCGGACCGATGATCGACAGCAGGCTCATCACCAGTTCCTCGCGGATCGGATCGATCGGCGGATTGGTGACCTGCGCGAAGTTCTGCTTGAAGTAGTCGTACAGCAGGCGCGACCGACCGGACAACACCGCGATCGGCGTATCGGTGCCCATCGACCCGATCGGGTCCTCCCCGCGCGTGCCCATCGGCTCCAGGAATTTGGTCAGGTCCTCCTGCGTATAACCGAACGCCTGCTGCGCCTGCAGCAGCGTGGGCGTGTCCTGGTTGTCGTCCTGCGGCAGTTCGGCGAATTCGGGATCGACGATGGCAAGGTCATCGAGCTTGTACTGCGTAGCCTCCAGCCATTCTTCGTATGGATGCGCGGATGCCAGATCGGCCTTCAGTTCCGCATCTTCGACGATGCGCCCTTTTTCCAGATCGATCAGCAACATCTTGCCGGGCTGCAGCCGCCATTTGCGGGTGATGTCTTCCTCCGCGAATGGCAGCACGCCGCTTTCGGACGACAGGCAGACGATGTCGTCCTTCGTGACGCAGAAGCGTGCGGGACGCAGACCGTTGCGGTCCAGCGTCGCGCCGATCTGCCGCCCATCGGTGAAGCATACGGCGGCGGGGCCGTCCCACGGTTCCATCAGCGCCGCGTGATATTCGTAGAACGCGCGCCGTTGTGCATCCATCAGCGTGTTCTTGCCCCATGCTTCCGGCATCAGGATCATCATCGCGTGGGCGAGGGAATACCCGCCCGCCAACAGCAGTTCGAGCGCATTGTCGAGGCAGGCGGTGTCGGACTGGCCATGCGGAATGAGCGGCCACATCTTGTCGAGATCGGCGCCCAGCAATTCGCTTTCCATCGTGCGGCGGCGCGCATTCATCCAGTTCACATTGCCGCGAACCGTATTGATTTCACCATTATGCGCCATGAAGCGGTACGGGTGGGCAAGCCGCCAGCTGGGGAAAGTGTTGGTCGAAAACCGCTGATGCACGAGGCCAAGCGCGGATACGCAGCGTTCGTCGCGCAAATCGTCGTAAAACGAACCGACCTGGTTCGCCAGCAATAGCCCCTTATACACAATGGTTCGCGTCGAAAAGCTGGGAATATAGGTCTGCACCAGATCGCGCAGATCGTGCTTCTCCGCCAGTTTCGCCAAGGGATTGAGCGTCTGCTTGCGGATGACCACCAGCTTGCGTTCGAACGCGGCCTGATCCGCGCAGTTCGCACCGCGCCCGACGATGCACTGGCGAATGACCGGCATGGATGCGACGACTGCCTTGCCCAACCCCGCCAATGTCGTCGGCACGTCGCGCCATCCGATGACTCGTTGGCCTTCCTTGGCGATGAACTTTTCCAGCTGCTGCGTGACGAAATCGCGCGCGGCGTCGTCCTGCGGCAGGAAGCACATGGCGACGGCGTAGTGGCCCGGTTCGGGTAGATCGGCTTTGGTATCGGCGGCCCATGCGCGGATCAGCGGATCGGGTATCTGCAGCAATATGCCTGCGCCATCGCCCAGCAGCGGATCGGCGCCGACCGCGCCCCGATGATCCAGATTATCGAGAATTTCCAGCGCCTGCGCCACGATGCCGTGCGACTTCGCGCCCTTGATATGCGCGACCATGCCGACGCCGCAGGCATCGTGTTCGTTGCGCGGGTCGTAAAGCCCTTGGCGCGCGGGGTATCCCATCGATAATTCCTGTTCCTGCCGAAAATCGCCGCCCACATCCGACCGCATCCAAAAGTCGGTTGCAGCAACGATCCGTCACGCAACACCTGCGATAGGCGCAATAAGTTTCGTCCGACCGGCTTATTGGCGACAGGATATGATTTTTGCAACTGCGAAGGGCGGTAGTTTCGGTATCACGGCCGCAAGCAGGCGTTGGCGATAGCGCAGCCGTAACGGAAACCGCGCGACAGCTTGGGCATCGACCATGCGGTCAGGCGGCGCCACTCATTTGCTGGAGCCTTTCGAGCGCGTCGCGCAGTGCCTTCTCCGTGCCGTTCGATCTGTCCGATCGGGGCACATCGGGCGCATCGAAAGGGCGGGCATGGGGGGGCGGCATTGCTGGCGGTAGATCCGCTGTACCATCGAAAGGAAGATCGGCAGACGCCTTTGCGTGGATGCGATCCGCCGATTGCGAAGCCAGCGCATCCGGCCGCGGAAATCGGACGACCGGATCAGGTGTGACCGCCATTCTTTCGGCGTCTTCATTCTGATCGAGGTCGGGTATTTTCAAGACCATGGGTTGCGGGGCGTGCGCATGCATCGACCTGGACGGGTCCGGTTCGGATGAGGCGGAAGGGGCATCCACGGAGGTTATGTCCGATCGTCGCGCACGGCGGAACACCATGGGCTCGGCATCGGTGCCGGGTCCGGTCCGGGTTTTCGTCGCGAGCGGTTCGCTTGCCGCGACGGTTCGTGCGAACGAAGATGGTTCGGCATTCTGGAGCGCGATGGCGAAGCGTTCAACCAGTTCGACGATCCCCATGTCGTGAAGCGACCGTTTCGCGATCGGCCCCCTGCCCGACGAAACAATGGCGGATGCGTTTGCGGGCGCGACGGGCGGTGCCTCGGGGGTTACCGGGGTTACGCTCCGCGACCGATCGCCATTCGGGTCGAGATCGCCCGATTCCGGATTATCGGCCAAGTCTTCTTCGTCCGGCTCGATCCGCCCGGGCAGCGGAGCGCTTTCGCAAGGATCGTCCCATTCGCCATCGTCGGACATGCCAAAGGCACGACGTTCGGCGGCGTAGCGGGTCGGTTCGGGCGGCACGGGGGCGTAGCGGGTCGGTTCGGGCGGCACGGGGGCGAAGGGGCCGCCTTCGGCCTGCGCTTCCGATGGATCGACAGGGGTGTCCAGACTGTCGCTGCCCAACTCTTCACGTGAAATGATCGGGGTTTTCGCAGCCGTGCGGCGCGCCGGTCTGCCATCGCGGCCGCGTTGCGCAATGGCGAAGCGGCGGGCGATCAACACGCCGGCAATCGCACCGATCAGGGCCGCGACGGCGCCAACCAGAACGCGCGCCGTCAGGCCGAACGGCGCCTGTGCAGCGGGTAGCCATGCGGATATTCCTGTCGCGCCAAGAGCCGTTTCGAACAGGATGACGGGCAGCAACAGACTGCCGATGCCGAACAGGGCGGCGAACCATGTGGCGACGACCAGGGGAAAGATCGGATGCGCGCTGAGGGGGACGGGCGCAGCGGCCTTCGTCATATCGTTGTCCGTCATCTTGTGCTGCACCCGGTCGCTCCCCTGTCGCTTCGGGACGTTCGGTCGTGCCGACTCACGCGGCTTGCGATCCTGTCCCGTTGCGCCCCGTCGCTACCAATCGATGGTAAACAGAAAGATAATTTCCCACGTTCTTCGCCCAGTCGTGATGGTCCGCAACGTGGACACGGGCACGTTCGCGCAGCGCCGGCCAATCCGTGCGCGCATCGATCAGATCGGCGAGGGCGGTGGCCATGCGCGCCGGATCGTCGGCCGGAAACAGCACGCCGGTTTCGCCATGCGCGATCAGTTCCCGGTGGCCGCCGACATCGGACGCGGCGCAGATGCGGCCCTGTGCCATGGCTTCCAACGGCTTCAAAGGCGTCACCAGATCGGTCAATCGGCTGGCCTTGCGCGGATAGGCGAGGATGTCGATCAACGGGTAGTAGCGTTCCACCTCACAATGGGGCACCCGGCCTGCAAAATGGATCGCGTCTTCCGCCGGGCCGGCCGCCGCCTGTGCGTGCAATGCCGCATCGCGCGGACCCCCGCCGATGAGCAGCAGTTGCGCATCGGGATGGCGAACGCGCAACCCGGGCATGGTGGCGATCAAATCGTCCAACCCCTCGTAATCGTAAAAACTGCCGATGAAGCCGATCACCGGCCCTTTCGTCAGTCCGAGGTTCGCCGCAAGCCCGTCGTCACGCGACGTGGGCGCACCGAACATGGCCATATCCACCCCATTGGGTGAAACCCCGATCCTCGCGCTATCGAAGCCACGCGCGATCAGATCGCCCCGCAACCCCTCGCAAATGGTGAACACCGCATCGGCCCCGGCGACCACCCGGTTCTCCAGCGCGCGGGTTAGCCGGTATTTGATCGTATTCGCCCCTCCCGTTCCGTTGCCGACCGCCGCATCTTCCCAGAAGGCGCGGATTTCATAGACGAACGGGATATCGAGTTTTCGTGCCATCCGCATCGCCGCATGACCGCATAATGCGGGGGAATGCGCGTGGAGAACATCGGGTCGCCACCGCCGGACCAGTGCCTCCAGCGCATCGGCGAAGTCGGCGATCTCGCGCCATTCACGCAGACCCACCGGACCTTCCGGCTCACCCTGGGTGCGGTGGAAGGCGATCCCGTCATGCCATTCGACCCCGTCCGCATCGGTGCGACATGGCTTGGACAGATGGAATGCGGCGTCGCGCATATCGACATTGTGACGCTGTCCGGTGATGCCGCGCACCTCCAATCCCGCCGCCTGTTGCGCCTTCAGGATCGCGCGGGTGCGAAAGGTGTAACCGCTCTGCAGCGGCAGCGAATGGTCGAGGATATGCAGCACGCGGGTCATCGCACCATCAAGTGCCACGCTTTGCCTAACGCGCCGTCAACCCATCGCGGATAAGGCGTGCCACGCGCATTGGCGGGAAGGGACGCGGCACCATTCGATGATCGATATATTCGCCCTCGCGCTCGTTCACGGACTGATCCTTATCGTGCTGCTCCGGTTGGCGGGGGATCCGGCGCTGGACACCGATCCCGAAATCGAGAAGCGCCGGTATCGCAAATCGGTTCACGGGCGATCGGTTGGCGGGCGATCGGTTGGCAGACGATCGGTTGGCAGCCATTCCGGGCAACAGGGCGCGCCGCGCCGTCGGGGTTGATCCGGCACCATGCTCGACCTTGCGCTCTTTGTGTTTCTCATCGCGTTTCTGGCGATCGGTTTCCGGCGGCCGTTCATCTGGGTGCTGGCTTATCTCTACGTCGATATTCTCGCACCGGGGAAAATGGGCTGGACGTTGATGCCGATGATGCAGGCGTCGCTCGTCACGTTTCTGGCGGCATTTGTCGGCTGGATGCTGGCGGACACCAAACGCGGCGCGCGGTTCACGTTTCGCCAGGTCTTGATGACCGTGCTGCTGGCCTATTGTTTCTGGACCACGGCCAGCGCCGATTTCCCGATCGAAGCGGGCGAGAAATGGGATTGGGTGTGGAAGGCGCTGGTCTTCGCGATCTTCCTGCCGCTGACACTCACTACCCGATTGCGGATCGAAGCCGCGCTGCTGATCATGGTGCTGACGGTGGCGGCGATCGTGATCAGCGCGGGAATGAAAGTCACGCTGGGTGGCGGCGGGTATGATAACGCGCTGTTCTTCGTCAACGACAATAGCGGGCTGTACGAAAGTTCGACCCTGGCGACGGTCGCCATCTGCAGCATTCCGATCATCATCTGGTTCACGAAACACGGCACCATTTTCGCGCCCGACTGGCGCATGAAGACATTCGCGTATCTCCTGATTTTCGCATGCCTGCTGATGCCGATCGGGACGGAGGCGCGCACCGGCCTGGTTTGCATCGCGGTGCTGATCGCGCTGGCGTTCCGCGATATCCAGCGGCGGTTCCTGTTCGTGGCGGCCGGGGGAATGCTGGTGCTGGTCGCGTTGCCGTTCGTTCCGACAAGCTATTACGAACGCATGGCGACATTGGGCAGCACCGATGGCGACGAGAGCGCGTCCACTCGTGTGGCGGTGTGGGAATGGACGCTGGATTATGCCGAGGAAAACCCGTGGGGCGGCGGCTTCGATGCGTTTCGCGGCAACAGCTTCACCTATGAAATGCCCATCCGCACCGAAACCGCGGGCACCACACACATCGAATATCGCGATGTCGTGGATAGCGGCCGGGCCTATCATTCGGCGGTATTCGAGATGCTGGGCGAACAAGGCTGGCCCGGCCTGAGCATCTGGGTGTGGCTGCATCTGTTGGGTCTGTGGCATATGGAACGGATCCGCCGCCGCTGGCGCGCAAAGATTGGCGAGAACGAACAATGGCAGGCCCCGCTCGCCACGGCGTTGCAATATGCGCAGGCGATCTATCTGGTCGGTTCGCTGTTTCAGGGGATCGCCTATCAGCCGTACATCCTGATGCTGCTCGGCCTGCAATGCGCGCTCCATTCCTATTGCCAACAGATTTCCGCGCCCGTGCTGCGCGACGACCACGCCACGGGATCGTCTGCCGGGGCATCCATCGGCCCTCCTGCCGTTACGGCCGGTTGACGTTAACGGAAAGCGCGTTGCACTGGTGCCCTTCATGCTTCATGACGGTGTTCGACCAGGAACATCCAATCAGGAGAGAACCATGACACCGCAGGATATCGCCGCCAAAACGGGCGAAGTCATCGGCACCAGCCAATGGGCCGAAATGAGCCAGGACCGTATCAACCAGTTCGCCGAAGCGACGGGCGACCACCAGTTCATCCATGTCGATGAAAACGCCGCCAAGATGACCCCCTTCGGCGGCACGATCGCGCATGGTTTTCTGACCCTGTCGATGATCCCGTATCTGTCCGCCGAAAGCGACATGCCCCGGATGGAAGGCATCAAGATGGGCGTGAATTACGGCGGCAATAAAACCCGCTTCATCGCCCCCGTACGCAGCGGCAAGAAAATCCGCGGCGTGTGGAAACTGCTGGAAATGACCGAAAAACGGCCCGGCCAGTGGCAGCAGACCTGCGAGATCACGATCGAGATCGAAGGCGAGGAAAAGCCCGCCCTGATCTGCGAATGGATCACCATGTTCTTCGTCTGACCCTCAAAAGCATTCTTTCCATCATTCAAGGAGTTCGCCATGCGCGACGCAGTTATCGTTTCCACCGCCCGTACCGGTATGGGCAAAGCCTATAAGGGCGCTTTCAATGCCACACCCGGCGCGACGCTGGGCGCCTATTCCCTGAAACCGGCGATGGAGCGCGCGGGCATCGACCCGGGCGAAGTCGACGACGTGCTGTGGGGCGCGGCCCTCCAGCAGGGTGCGCAGGCCGGCAATCTCGCGCGGCAGGTCGCCCTGCGTTCGGGCTGTCCCATCGGCGTCAGCGGCATGACGATCGACCGCCAGTGTTCGTCGGGCCTGATGACCATTGCGACGGCGGCGAAGCAGGTCATTACCGACCGCATGAATATCGTCGCCGCCGGTGGTCAGGAATCGATCAGTCTGGTGCAGACGCCGGAAATGCGCGTGATGCCCGACCCCGAATTGATGGCGATGCACGGCGCGGTCTACATGCCGATGCTGCAGACCGCCGAAACCGTGGCCAAGCGTTACGAGATCGGCCGCGACGCACAGGACGAATACGCCCTTCAGTCGCAACAGCGCACCGCCGCCGCGCAGGAAAACGGCGTGTTCGACGACGAGATCGTTTCCGTCTCCACCACCCACAAGGTGAAGGACAAGGAAAGCGGCGAAGTGTCCGATGCGGATGTGACCATCGCCAAGGACGAGGGCAACCGCCCTTCGACCACGCTGGAAGGTTTGCAGAGCCTGCAGCCCGTCCTCGGTCCCGACACTACCATTACTGCCGGCAATGCCAGCCAACTGTCCGACGGTTCGGCGGCGGTCGTCGTGATGGAAGCCAAGGAAGCCGAGAAGCGCGGATTGAACCCGCTGGGCCGTTACATCGGCATGGCGGTCGCGGGTACGGAGCCCGATGAAATGGGCATCGGTCCCATCTTCGCCATTCCCAAGCTGCTCGAACGGTTCGACATGAAGGTGGACGACATCGATCTGTGGGAACTGAACGAAGCGTTCGCTGTGCAGGTGCTGTATTGCCGCGACAAGCTGGGCATCGACAACGACAAATTGAACGTCAATGGCGGCTCGATTTCGATCGGCCACCCCTACGGCATGACCGGCGCGCGCTGCGTCGGCCACATCCTGCGCGAAGGCCAGCGTCGCAAGGCGAAATACGGCGTCGTCACCATGTGCGTCGGCGGCGGCATGGGCGCAGCGGGTCTGTTCGAGATTTTCTGATAACCGGTGGGGGGCGCAGCGATTGCTGCGCCCCCTATCTGCATCATCGCCAACGAACCCAGGAAAGGCATGTTCGAGAATGTGTAGCTTGTCGTCGTGCCAATCGTAGAAGCATTTGACCACGATGACGCGCTGGAACCGTTGTTCAAAGGGGAGTTCGAATTTCTACCCCGCAAAGGAGAATACCTCTCGATCGATACTCCGCCAGGATATTTCAAATATTATAATGTCATTGAAGTCTGGCATCGCCAAGACGTCAAGGGTGGCAATTTTCAGGCGTGTACTCAAATTGAAGAGATCGACTGACTATTGTTCAATTCATGCCGACCCTCACCCATGCGCGGCGATGAATTCCTCGACCACCGGAGCCACGTTGCCGCGCCATTTGCTGCCGTTGAAGATGCCGTAATGGCCCGCTTTCTCCGCCATGTAATAGCGTTTCTTGTCGTCCGGCAGATTGGGCGTGAGGTTCAGCGCGGCCTTGGTCTGGCCCAAACCTGAGATATCGTCCCGTTCCCCCTCGATCGCTAGAATCGCGGTGTCGGTGATGGCTTTGAGGTCGACCAGTTTTCCATGGTGGGTGAATTCGTTGTTGGGGATCGAGTGTTTCTGGAACACCTCCTCCACCGTCTGCAGATAGAATTCCGCCGTCATGTCGCAGACGCTGCGATATTCGTCGTAGAAATCCTTGGTCGCCTGCGCGCTTTCCTGCGCGCCCTCGGCATCGCCATCGTTGAGGTGCTTGTACAATTCGTAATGGCTTTGGATATGCGCGCCCAAATTCATTTGCATGAAGCTGGCGAGTTGCAGGAAGCCGGGATAGACCCGCCGCCCGGCCCCCT
>JBASAR010000258.1:0-9316 GCA_049650705.1 Pontixanthobacter sp.
TGCAGCAATTACCGTGCCAGTTTCCGAAATGGTGCTGATCGGGCGGAATTGAGGCAATAACCGGTCGCCAGCACCCGCGTGCCTGCCATAAAATTAGGCTGTGCCTAAATTGCGGGCAGTTCGATTATAGCTGTAATAGGCAGATGATCGGAAGCGCGGCTGGCGGTGGCGGTGTGATGGACGCCCGCTTTCACCGCTTCGCACCCTTGCGACATTACCATCCGGTCGAGCCGGGCAATCGGGCGTCCCGAGGGGAAGCTGCGCCCCGTGTCCAAGATCGTCCAGCCTTGCCCGAATTCCATCATCGCGCCGGTGCGATTGCCCCACTGGTTGAAATCGCCCATCAAAATTGTGGGGCAGGCCGGCTCGCAACCGTCCAGATGGGTGAGCATAGCCCTGATCTGATCGCGCCGTCGGAGGCCTGACAAATCGAGATGCGTGCCGATCACGCGCACGCGACGTCCCAGCGCCTCGATATCGGCGCAAATCGCGCCGCGCGGTTCCAGCGTCGGCAGATCGAGAGCATCCGCTTCCAGAACCTGAAAACCGCGTCGCACCAGCAGCGCGTTGCCATGCCAGCCGATGCTGCGCGGGCGGCGCGCGACATCGACCGCTTTCCACGGCGTATCGTCCAGCGCAGCGCGGGGCAGCACGCTCGCCCGGTCGCCGGTGCGCCTGTCGGCTTCCTGCAGCGCGATGATGTCGGCATCCATTTCACGCAGTACGCGGATGATCCGATCCGGATCGCGCCGCCGGTCGGTCCCGACTGCCTTGTGGATATTATAGCTGGCGAAGGTGAGGTTCACAGGGTCTGCAACCGCCAAGCGTCCTTCACCGTTCCTTGGTCGCCGAGAATGTAAGCGCGGGGTTCTTCTCTTCCTGATAGCCGACGTCCCACGGGCTTTTCGCCAGGAACACCAGATCGCCATCGCGGTCCTTCGCCAGATTGGGGCGGTTGAACTCCTCAAAATCGCGCAATGCGGCCGCACCCGGATCGTCCTTCGTGCCCCCTTTCGCACGGACCCACCGCGCGGTGGAAAACGGTGCCATCTCCAGCGCGGCGTCGACCTTGTATTCTGCCGCCAGCCGCGAGATCAGAACCTCCAGCTGCAACTGCCCGACCACGCCCACGATATGGTTCGCCCCCAGTTCGGGATAGAACACCTGGATCACACCTTCTTCGGAAAGATCGTCCAGCGCCTTTCGAAGCTGTTTGGTCTTCGTCGGATCCTTGAGCTGCACCCGGCGCAGTATTTCCGGCGCGAAGTTGGGCAGCCCGGTGAAGCGGATCTCGTCGTTTTCGCTCAGCGTATCGCCGACCCTCAGCGTGCCATGATTGGGAATGCCGATGATGTCGCCGGGATGCGCGGTATCCGCGATTTCGCGGTCCTGCGCGAAGAACATGATCGGCGAATGAACCGCCACCGGCTTGCCCAGCCCGCTCGGCGTCAATTTCATGCCGCGTTTGAACGTGCCCGACACCTGCCGCATAAAGGCGATGCGGTCGCGGTGGTTGGGGTCCATATTGGCCTGCACCTTGAAGATGAAGCCGGTCACCTCGTCATGGTCGGGTGCGATATGCCCATCGCCGGCAGGCTGCGGACGGGGCGGCGGGGCGAGCCGTGCGATCGCGTTGATGAGTTCCACGATGCCGAAGTTCTTCAGCGCCGAGCCGAAATAGACGGGCGTCAGATCGCCATTGCGATACGCCTCCAAGTCGAATGCAGGATAGCCGATGCGCGCAAGTTCGGCGTTTTCCGCGATTTCTTCGGGCAGGTCCGGGTCCGCGTCGCGCGTACCAAGGAACTCCTTCGACGGTCCTTCGGGCCGGGCGACCTTGCCATTGGCAAAGTCCAACACGCCTTCGAACTGCCCGCCCATGCCGACCGGATACATTTGCGGGCTGACGTCGAGCGCCAGCATGTCCGCGATCTCGTCCAGCAATTCGAACACCGGGCGGCCTTCGCGATCGACCTTGTTGATGAAGGTAATGATCGGCACGCTACGCAAGCGGCACACCTCGAACAGCTTGCGCGTCTGCGGTTCGATGCCCTTGGCCGCGTCGATCACCATGATCGCGCTGTCGACGGCGGTCAGCGTGCGGTAGGTGTCTTCCGAAAAATCTTCGTGCCCCGGCGTATCGAGCAGGTTGAAGGTAATCGTGCCCAGATCGTCGAATGCGCGTTCGAAGGTCATCACGCTGCTGGTGACGGAAATGCCGCGCTTCTGTTCGATCGCCATCCAGTCCGACCGCGCGCGCCGCGCCTGTCCGCGTGCCTTGACCTCCCCCGCCAGATGGATCGCGCCCCCTTGCAGCAGCAGTTTTTCTGTCAAGGTCGTCTTACCCGCATCGGGGTGCGAAATGATCGCGAAGGTGCGACGGGAGTTCGGGCGCGCATTCATAGTCGAGGTCATATCAAATAGATCCGTTCGAGCTGAGCTTGTCGAAGCCCTGCCCTTCACTTGTAGGACAAAAGACCCTTCGCCAGGCTCGGGGTGAATGCGGGGGCAGTCAGCCCCGCAATTCCGCACCGTGTTTGGTGGCCGCCGCGACGATGCGGTCCGATATCGCTTTCAGGTCTTCGTCGGTATAGCTTTTCTCGATCGGCTGCAGCGTGACTTCGATCGCAAGCGATTTTTTCCCATCCGGCACGCCCTGCCCCGCAAACACATCAAATACGCGCACGTCGGTAATGTTCGTCTTATCCGCCCCCCGGATCGCCTTGTGCAGATCGCCGGCCGCCAGATCGGACGGCACGAGGAACGCGAAATCGCGCGTGACCGCCTGCAATGCGGGCGGCGTATAGGCGCTGCGTGCGAAGCCGACAGCGCCCTTTTTCAGGGGAACGGCGTCGAGAAAAATCTCAGCCGCGACCATCGGCAAGGCCACGTCGAACAGCGCGAGCGTAGAGGGGTGCAACGCGCCGAATCGGGCGAGAATGTTCTTCGGGCCGAGCCGCAATGTGCCCGACTGCCCGGGATGGAATTGGTCGCCCGCGCCCCCTCCGCCATCGGCGAATACCTGCAACTTATCGACCGGCGCCCCTGCTTCGGCCAGCAGCGCCAGCGCCTCTGCCTTTGCATCGTAGGCGTCGAACATCGCCGCCTTGCCCGTTGCCCAACCGCGCGGTGTTTTTTCGCCGGCCAGGACGATACCCAGTGTCGCGCGCTCGTCGCTCGAATCATCCTTCGCACGGAAATAGCGGCGCCCGATTTCGAACAGCCGGAGCGAGGATGCGCCCCGATCGGCGTTTCGTTTTGCCGCCGCCAGCAACCCCGGCAGGAGCGAGGGACGCATCGCCTTCATCTCTTCACTGATCGGATTGTCGAGCGTCCATAGCGGCGCACCGTCTGCAAAGTATTCCGCCTGCGCTTGCGGCAGGAAAGACCAGGTCACGGCCTCGTTCAAACCGCGTGCCGCAGCGGCGCGGCGCAGGCGGCGTTCGCGTTTTTGTGCCGGCGACGCGGTCGGCCTCGCCACTCCGGGTGTCCGCGGCAAAGCGACGCTGGCTACGTTGTCCAATCCGTGAATGCGGACGATTTCCTCCACCAGATCGGCGGGCCCTTCGATATCGTGACGGCGCGGAGGGGTGGTCACCGTCCATGGAATGTCGGACGCATCGACCACGAAATCGAGAGCGGTCAATATATCCTGCTGGATTGCCGTGTCGATATCCACGCCGCCCAGCCTTGCCGTGAGCGCGGGGTCGAACGCGATCGGTTCGTCATTCATGGGCGGCGTTCCAACATGGACCGGCGCGCTGGCCGTACCCCCGCACAGTTCGGTGACCAGACCGGTCAGCAACCGCAGGCCGTCATCCAGAAACGCCGGATCGACACCGCGTTCGAACCGCGTACGCGCATCCGATGCCAGCCCCAGGGCACGGCCCGTCCGCCCGATCCGGGCGGGATCGAAGTAGGCGATTTCCAGCAGCACGTCGGTAGTTTGCGCCGAACAGCCCGATGCCGCGCCGCCCATGATGCCGGCAATATCATGCACGCCCGCATCGTCGGCGATTACGGTCATGCTGGCATCGAGCGTGTAAGTTTTCTCGTTCAACGCCACGACTTGCTCGCCATCCTTCGCCCGCCGCGCGACCACCGGGCCGGTCAGTTTTGCCAGATCGTAGGCATGGGCCGGTCGCCCGAAAGCGAGCATCAGGTAATTGGTCAGATCGACCAGTAAGGAAATCGACTTTTGACCCGCGCTTTGCAGCCGCTGCTGCAGCCAGTCCGGCGACGGACCGTTGCGTACGCCCTTAATCACGCATCCGTAGAAAGCAGGGCAACCTTCGGGATCGTCCGTGCGAATCTCCACCGGGCAGGCATCCGCCGCTTCGAAAGCGGGAAAGGCGATGGGTTTCAGCGTGCCCATATCCCCCGCCGCCAGATCGCGGGCGATGCCGTAGACGCCCATGCAATCGGGGCGATTGGGGGTAATGGCGACGTCGAATACGGGACTGCTGCCCTGATGATCGGCGAAGCTGGACCCGACCTGTGCATCATCGGACAATTCGATGATGCCGTCATGTTCGTCGCCCAATTCCAGCTCGCGAACCGAACACATCATGCCGTTCGACGTGACGCCGCGAATGGCGCTTTGTTTCAGGACCATGCCGTTGGACGGCACGACCGCGCCCGGCTGGCCCAGCACGCCCTTCATGCCGGCCCGCGCGTTGGGTGCGCCGCAGACGATCTGCTGCGGTTCGCCGGAACCGGTATCGACGGTGAGCACCTGCAATTTGTCGGCGTCGGGATGCTTTTCCGCGGTCAGCACCTCGGCCACGGTGAATCCCGCCAGCCGCTCCGCCGGATCGTCGATCCCCTCGACCTCCAACCCGATGCGGTTCATCGCGGTGGCGAGTTCCTCTACCGACGCGGCGGTGTCGAGATGATCCTTCAGCCAGGTCAGGGAAAACTTCATGCTGCTGCTCCCACTCCGCCGGAAAGCGTCGGCTGGTCGAACGCGCTGAACCCGTAATGTGTCAGCCACCGGATATCGCCATCGAAAAAGGCGCGCAGATCGTCCATCCCGTATTTCAGCATGGCGAGCCGGTCGACGCCGACCCCGAAGGCAAAGCCCTGCCATTCGTCCGGGTCCAGTCCGGCGAATTCCACGACCCGCCGATTGACCATTCCGCTGCCCAGCAGTTCCATCCAGTCATGGCCGTCGGCATTGCCGTCGCCCCCGACGATCCGGCGGCCTTTTTCCTGACGGTATCCGACATCGACCTCCACCGAAGGTTCGGTGAAGGGGAAATAGGACGGACGCAGGCGCAGCACGATGTCGTCGGTTTCGAAGAACGCTTTCAGGAACGTCTCCAGCGTCCATTTGAGGTGCCCCAAATGGATGCCCTTATCGATCACCAGACCCTCGACCTGATGGAACATCGGCGTGTGGGTGGCGTCGCTGTCGCTGCGATAGACACGGCCCGGCGCGATGATACGCAGCGGCGCGCCTTCCGCCATCATCGTGCGAATTTGTACCGGTGATGTGTGCGTGCGCAACAGCATGGCACGGTCGTCGCCTTCTGGTCCGTTGATGTGATCGGGGAAATAGAACGTGTCGTGCATCGCGCGCGCAGGATGGTTTTCATCCATGTTGAGTGCGGTGAAATTGTGCCAGTCGTCCTCGATCTCCGGCCCGGTTTTCACCGCGAAGCCGAGATCGGCGAAAATTTCCGCCAGCTCGTCCATCACCTGACTGACCGGATGGACCGAACCACGGGGCGCTTCGGGTGCGGGCAGCGTCAGGTCGAGCGTTTCGCGTCTCAACCGTCGGTCGAGTTCCGCATCGTCCAGCGCCTGTTTCTTCGTGGCGATCGCGTCCGCAATGCGCGCGCGCGTCGCCTGGATGGCTGGCGCCTTTTCCTGGCGTTCGTCCGGCGTCATCGAACCCAGCGTCTTCAGAAGCGCGCTGACCCAGCCCTTCTTGCCGAGCGCCTCCACCCGAATGGCTTCCAACGCATCGGCATCGGCCGCATCGTCGATCGAGGCGAGAGTGGTTTCCGGGGTCGGTTCGAGAGAGGATTGCGTATCGGCCATGGGTTCGATCCGATACGGGCCCATACGAAAAAGCGCCACCCCCGCCTGTTGCCGGGATGGCGCTTTTGCAATCCGTATCGAAAAGCGGTTTTTATGCCGGAATGGCTTTCTTCGCCTGTTCGATGATCGTCTTGAACGCCGCGCCTTCGTTCATGGCGAGATCGGCCATGACCTTGCGGTCCAATTCGATCCCGGCCAGCTTCACGCCGTGCATGAATTGCGAATAGGTCAAACCTTCCGCGCGTACGGCGGCATTGATCCGCTGGATCCACAGGGCGCGGAAGCTGCGCTTCTTAACCTTGCGGTCGCGATAGGCGTATTGGCCGGCCTTTTCGACCGCCTGGCGCGCGACGCGGATGGTGTTCTTGCGGCGACCGCGATAGCCCTTGGCCTGTTCGAGTAACCGTTTGTGTTTGGTGCGGGTGGTGGTCCCGCGTTTGATGCGTGGCATATTCTAACTCCTGCCTAAATTTGAACCGGCGCTCAATCGAGGCCGTAGGGCGCCCATTTCTTCACCGCTGCCCAATCGGCTTTCGCAAGCACGTCGGTTCCGCGGTTCTGGCGAATATATTTCGCCTTATGGTGAGTCAGCCGGTGCCGCTTGCCTGCGACGCCATGCTTGACCTTGCCGGTGGCAGTGAGCTTGAAGCGTTTTTTCACGCCGCTCTTGGTCTTCAGCTTGGGCATTTTCATCTCCTTGGACGGGACACGTCATGTTCGCCCTGGCAGCCCTGACGGCCAGGCGAACATCCGTAATCACGTGTCAGTGAAGTGGGCGCGTATAGCGGTTCGCGATCGCAAATCAAGCATTGTGGGGGCTTAGCCGCGCCTTCACCCCATCGCCTCCAGCGCCTCCTCCAACCGCGCCGGTTCACCCAAAGCCAAAACGCGCCCATCCGAATCGCTGTCCAGCGGATTGCCCTGCCAATCGGCCATCAGGCCCCCTGCGCCTTCGACAATCGGGACAAGCGCGGCATAGTCGTAAATCTTCAAACCCGCTTCGCACACGATGTCTAGGTGCCCGGCCGCAAGCAGACCGTAATTGTAGCAGTCGCCGCCCCAGATCACCGTCTTGGACGTTTGCGCGGCGAGCGACATGAACGCGCCCGCTTCGTCATCGGTAAAGTTCTGCGGCCCGGTGGATGCGATGGTCGCATCCGACAGTTCCTTGCACCCCCGCACACGCACCGGCTTGCCATTCAGGGTCGTCGACTGCCCGATCCGCGCAGCCCAGCGTTCGCCGGCAATCGGCTGGTCGATAATGCCCAGCACGGGCCAGCCATCCTGCATCAGCGCGATGAGCGTGCCGAAAATGGGCCGCCCGGCCATGAAGCTGATCGTGCCGTCGATCGGATCGAGGACCCATTGCCGCCCCGCATTCTCGTTGCGCGTGCCATATTCCTCGCCGATGATGCCATCGTCGGGGCATTCGCCTTCGAGAATAGCCCGCATCGCAGCCTCCGCCGCACGGTCGACCTCGGTCACGGGCGAGGCATCCGCCTTGCGTTCATGGCTCCAATCCCCGCGAAACTTCGGCAGAATCACCGCCCCCGCCGCATCGGCCAGCCGGTTGGCGAGAGCGAGGTCGCGCTGGGTCGCCATATCAGTCGAACAGGCTCGACACGCTGCTTTCGTCCGCGATGCGGCGGACGGCTTCGCCCAGCAGGGGGGCGATGGTCATCACGCGGATGCGCGCCGCGTCATTGGCGGCATCGGTCGGCAGGATGGTGTCGGTGATGACCAGTTCGGTCAATGCGCTCTCCTCCACCCGCGCCACCGCGCCGCCCGACAAAACGCCGTGGGTGATGTAGGCGGCAACGCTGCTCGCGCCCTGATCCAGCAGCGCCTGCGCCGCGTTGCACAAGGTTCCGCCCGAATCCACGATATCGTCGATCAGGATGCAGTGCCGCCCCTCGACATCGCCGATGATGTTCATGACCTCTGATTCCCCAGCGCGTTCGCGCCGTTTGTCGACGATGGCGAGCGGGGCGTTCTCCAGCCGCTTGGCCAGTGCCCGCGCGCGCACCACGCCGCCGACATCCGGGGACACCACAGTCAGCTTGCGGTCGCCGTAACGCGCCTGAATATCCGCGGCCATCGATGGCGCGCCGTAAAGATTGTCGGTCGGAATATCGAAGAAACCCTGGATCTGCCCGGCATGCAGATCGACCGACAGCACGCGGTCCGCGCCCGCTTCGGTAATCAGATTGGCGACCAGCTTGGCCGATATGGGCGTGCGCGGGCCCGGTTTGCGATCCTGCCTGGCATAGCCGAAATAGGGGATGACGGCGGTGATCCGGCGCGCGGACGCACGGCGCAGCGCGTCGATGCAGATCAGCAGTTCCATCAGATTGTCGTTGGCGGGATAGCTGGTGGACTGGAGGACGAACACGTCCTCCCCGCGCACATTCTCGTGGATCTCGACGAAGATTTCCTCATCCGCGAACCGCCGCACGCTGACATCGCATAGCGGCATTTCGAGATAGGCGGCGACGGCGCGGGCCAAGGGCAAATTGGAATTGGCGGCCATCAGTTTCATGCGCGTGATTCTCCGTGAAGGGCGGTGCATAAAGCGCTTAGTCGCGCGTCATGGGAATGCAACATAACGCGGGGCCGGTGTGCACGGGTCGCGATGGGGGCGGCGGCTTGCGACCCACTAGCGGACGTTCGGCTTGGCGGGTATTCTATAGGCATGGAAGAGGGTGGCTACAGAGGAGGACCGAACGCCGAAGGTTTGTGGGGATGCATGGTTGGCGGTTTGGTTGGTGCGGCAATCTTTGTGGTTTTCATGATTGGTCATACGCTTGGCGATTGTATTGACGAAGTTGATTGCAGGCCTTCGTTCTTTTTAAACGTGATCTTGCCTGCAGCGGCTGTTGGAGGGACTGTCGCATTTCTTGTCTGGATACTGGTCAAGTGGCTCCGACGGAACGACGGCTAACCACCCAATAGCCGCCCTCCCGCCAAAACCATTTTCCTACATCGCGCCAATCTGCCCTGATCCGGCGGATGAAAACCTACCGCACGCGCATCCCACCCGAGGCAGCGAAGGCGCCGCCGCGTATTCCGCAGTTTCATGCGGTGCGCGTCCGTATCCGCGAGGATGGCTGGACACCGCAGCGGCAGGCCAAGTTCATCGGCTATCTGGCGCAGACCGGGTCCGTGACCGACGCGGCGCGGCTGGTGGGGATGGCGCGGGAAACCGCCTATCGTTTGCGGACGCGCGAGTGGTCGGAGAGTTTCTGTAGCGCTTGGGATGCGGCCATGGCGC
>JBASAR010000259.1:0-5496 GCA_049650705.1 Pontixanthobacter sp.
GATGCTTCTGCGGTAGATCGATGGCGGACAGCCGTTCGAGCGCCGTGTCGAAATCTCCGGTCGCGAATAGAAGCGGCAGATACGCTTCGCCGCCGGCGGCATTCAATCCGCCAGCGTCTTTGGTATCGAGTTCCCGCCGCACGGTTTCGATGCGATCTTGGGGGAGTGGCAACGCGTCTGTCGCCAAAAGATCGATGAGATCGGGCATGGTGAAGTCCACCGACAGGTCGGTCGCCCCGGCAGCGGTAAGCGCTTCAATCGCGAGCGCCAGCATCTCCGAAGCCGCAGCTGCGGAATCATTGCCGATAAGCTCCGCCCCCATTTGAAGCCGCTGCCGTGCAGGGTCGAGTTGATCGGCCTCGATCATGGCGATTTCGCCGGCGTAGCACAGGCGGAGCGGCCGGGGCGCATGGGATAACGACGTCGCGGCGATCCGCCCCAGTTGGACGGTCATGTCCGAACGTATCGCAAGCGAACGCAAGCTGATCGGATCGACGAACCGGAACATCCGCCGGCCGGCATCCACCTCGCCCGCCCGGGCAAGCCGCCCGGCTAAAGCCTGTTCGAATTCGATAATCGGCGGCGACACACGGTCGTATCCATGGCTGTGCATCGTATCGAGCACGGCCCGCATCGTCCGGGTGGCGATCGCCGCCTCCCGTGGGAGGCGGTCCGATAGTCCGTGGGGCAGCAGATTGTCGTTCGTCGTCATGCCACCGCCCCTAGCCAATCGGTGCAATCGGGCAAAGCGGCAAAGGCAAAGTGGTTCAGAATGCCAGAGGCTTGACCATCTTCACGCCCTGAAGTTCGCAGGCCTTATCGACCAAATCCTTCGTGATCGGCTGATCGACGGACAACAATAGAATGGCTTCACCGCCCCCATCGCGCCGTCCGAGATTGAAGTTACCGATATTGATGCCGTTCTCGCCAAGCAGCGAACCGATGCGTCCGATGAAACCGGGTTCGTCCTCATTGACGATATACAGCATGTGGCCGGTCAGATCGGCCTCTATCCCGACGCCGAAGATCTCGACCAGCCGCGGCGCGCGCGAACCGAACAGCGTGCCCGCGACGGACCGGCTGCCCTGTTGGGTATCGACCGTCACGCGCAACAGGGTATGATACACCCCTTCGCGTTCGTTGCGAATTTCGCGCACTTCCATACCGCGCTCCTTGGCGAGATAGGGCGCATTGACCATATTCACCGTATCGGAATATTGCCGCATGAGGCCGGCCAGCACCGCGCCGGTAATCGGCTTGCCATTGAGATCGGCAGCGGTGCCTTCGCGTTCGATGCTGATTTTCGTCAGATTGCCGTGCGCCAGCTGACCGACCAGCGATCCCAGATTTTCCGCCAATTTCATATACGGGTTCAGCTTGGGCGCTTCGTCCGCACTCAGGCTGGGCATATTGAGCGCGTTGGCGACCCCGCCATTGACCAGGTAGTCGGCCATCTGTTCGGCTACCTGCAAGGCGACGTTGACTTGCGCTTCGGTTGTGGAGGCACCCAGATGCGGGGTGCAGATGAAGTTGGGAGTGCCGAACAGCGCATTCTCCTTCGCCGGTTCCTGCGAAAACACATCCAGCGCCGCACCCGCGACATGCCCGTTTTCAAGCATGTCCTTCAGCGCACCCTCGTCGATCAAACCGCCGCGCGCACAATTTACGATGCGAACCCCGGGCTTCGTCTTTTCGAGGTTATCGCGGCTGAGAATATTACGCGTCTCGTCCGTCAGCGGGGTATGCAACGTGATAAAGTCGGCGCGCGACAGAAGCGTGTCCAGATCGACTTTCTCCACACCCATTTCCACAGCGCGGTCTTCCGTCAGGAACGGATCGAACGCGACGATCTTCATGCGCAGACCGATGGCGCGGGCGGCCACGATCGAACCGATATTCCCGGCACCGATCAGGCCCAGCGTCTTGCCCGTGACTTCCACGCCCATAAAAGCGCTTTTCGGCCACTCGCCCGCCTGGGTGCGTGCATTGGCCTGGGGTATCTGGCGCGCCAAAGCCATGATGAGTGCGATGGCGTGTTCGGCCGTCGTGATCGAATTGCCGAACGGGGTGTTCATGACCACCACGCCCTTTCCGCTGGCATAGGGGATATCGACATTGTCGACCCCGATACCTGCGCGGCCGATGACCTTGAGGTTGGTTGCCGCGTCGAGGATTTCCGGCGTCACAGTGGTGGAACTGCGAATGGCGAGCCCATCGTAATGACCGATGCGGGCGATCAATTCTTCGGGCGTTTCGCCGATGACGACATCGACATCGCAGCCGCGCTCTTCGAAAATGCGCGCGGCGTTGGGGTCCATCTTGTCGGAGATGAGGACTTTGGGTTTGGTCATTTGGAATACCTCATTTATTCGTCCCCCCCAGCTTGATCCGGGGTCTCGCTATACTTCTGCGAAAGCGGGACCTCGGCTCGGTAGGCGGGGGTGACGTGAAAGGGATTATTGCGCCTGAATTTCGCCGTAGGCCCATTCGATCCACGGCAGCAGGCGTTTCAAATCCTCCTGCTCGACCGTGCCGCCGCACCAGATACGCAGCGATGGCGGCGCGTCGCGATAGCCGTTGAAATCGTAGCCGACGTCGCGTTCGTCCAGCATCGCGGCAATACGTTTGGGCACATCGGCCTTCGCATCGTCCGACAGGCTATCGTAATAGTCGCCCTGAAACACGAAACAGACGCCGGTATTCGTGCGCTTCGCCGGGTCGGACACCATGTTGCGCAGCCATGGGGTTGCTTCGATCCAGTCGGTGACGATCTTGGCATTGGCATCGGCGCGTTCGAACATCGCCTGCCGCCCGCCGATGGACTTCGCCCATTCCAGTGCCATGATGTAATCTTCGGTCGCCAGCAGGCTTGGCGTGTTGATCGTCGCGCCTTCGAAGATCGCGCGGTTGATCTTGCCGTCCTTCTTCATACGGAACAGTTTGGGAAGCGGCCATTGGGGATCGTAGCTTTCGATCCGCGCAATGGCTTTCGGCGACAGGATCAGCATCCCGTGCTGCGCTTCCGAGCCCATGACTTTTTGCCAGCTGAAGGTTGTCGCATCCAGCTTCGGCCAGTCCATTTCCTGCGCGAAAATGGCGCTGGTCGCATCGTTGATCGCCAGCCCCTCGCGCCCATCGGCCAACCATTCCGTATCGGTAATTTTCGCGCCGGAGGTGGTACCGTTCCAGGTGAATACGACATCGTTGTCCTGCGGAACGCTGGCGAGGTCGGGAATATCGCCGTAATCCGCATCGAGGACGGTCAGATCGTCCAGCTTCAGCTGTTTGACCGCATCCTGTATCCACACATTGCCGAAGGATTCCCAGGCCGCAACTGTGGCCGGGCGCGCGCCCAGCATGGTCCACATCGCGCATTCCAGCGCGCCGGTGTCGGAACCGGGCATGATGCCGACGAGATAATCGTCCGGCACGCCCAGCAACTCGCGGGTCAGGTCGATGGCATATTTCAGCCGCGCCTTGCCCACCGCCGAACGGTGCGAACGGCCAAGGGCCTTGGTTTCAAGATCGCTCGCCGACCAGCCGGGAAATTTGGCAGTGGGACCGGACGAAAAAAAGGGACGCTCAGGTTTGAGCGTTGGCATATCGGTCATATATTCTCTCCTTACAGAGAGCTCGCGCGGCGTTGGGACCGCGTGGCCCGCTGCGGGCAATAGGGTGAGGGGTGTGGCTGTCAAGCGGCCACGTTCGATCCATCAACGGTTCGATACGCCATGCGTTTCGATAAAGTTTGACCGCCCGCCCCCTCGCCAAAAGACGCGCGCCCTTTTATGGCGCACGATGATGCAGCCGCCCGCCCCCCAACCGTCCGATCTGCGGATCGCCCTGTTCAGCGGCAACTACAACATGACGCTGGACGGCGCGAACAAGGCTTTGAACCGGCTGGTCGAATATCTGCTGCGGCAGGGCGCGAAGGTGCGGGTGTATTCGCCCACCGTCGACGCACCGGCTTTCGAACCCGAAGGCGACCTCGTCAGCCTGCCGTCCTTCGCCATTCCCGGTCGTTCGGAATATCGGATGCCGATCGGCCTGTCCGCTGCCGTCAAGCGCGATCTGGCAGCATTCGCGCCCAATATCCTGCATATCGCGTCCCCCGACTTCAGCGCGCGCGCAGCGGTCTCATGGGCAAAAACGCGGGGGCTGCCGGTGCTCGCATCGGTGCATACGCGGTTCGAAACCTATCCGCGCTATTATAGCATGGCATTTCTGGAACCGGTACTGGAGAGCTGGATTCGCGGCCTGTACAAACGGTGCGACGCGCTGGTCACGCCATCACAGAGCATGGTCGACGTTCTGCGCGAACAGGACATGAACGACGATATCTCGATCTGGTCGCGGGGCGTGGATCGTGATGTCTTCGCGTCGCAGCGCCGCGATCCGCAATGGCGGCGCAAGGCCGGTATCGCGGATGACGAGATCTGCATCGTGTTCCTCGGCCGGTTGGTCATGGAAAAAGGGTTGAATACCTTCGCCCGCACGATCGCGAAACTGCGGGAACGGGGATTGCCGCATAAGGTGCTGGTGATCGGCGATGGCCCGGCACGCAAATGGTTCGCGCAGACATTGCCCGATGCGGTGTTCGCCGGATTTCAGACCGGCACCGATCTTGGTCGGACGCTCGCGAGCGGGGATATTTTCTTCAACCCGTCCATCACCGAAACATTCGGCAATGTGACTTTGGAAGCCATGGCGAGCGGCCTGCCGGTCATTGCCTCCGCCGCCACGGGTAGCCGCAGTCTGGTGAAGGACGGCGTAACCGGTACGCTGGTTCACGATGGCAAACCCGCGTCCTTTGCCGATGCCATCGGCCCCTATCTTACCGATGCAGCACTGCGTGAGGCGCACGGCGCGGCGGGCGAGGAACGGGCGAAGGACTATTCCTGGGATGCCATCAATGCGGTCGTAGCGGACACATATATCCGTCTGATCGGCGAACACGGACGCTGATGGCCGATCTTTTCGCCGACGAGCCAATCCCCGATCAGGATGCCGGTGAACGGCCCGCCGCCGATGCGCCCCTCGCCGATCGGTTGCGTCCGCAGGAATTGGCGAATGTCGTGGGGCAGGATCATCTGACCGGACCCGACGGTGCGATCGGTCGGATGGTCGTGGCAGGCCGATTGTCCTCGATGATTCTTTGGGGACCACCGGGCACGGGTAAAACCACCATCGCGCGTTTGTTGGCCCGTGCGGTGGATATGCGGTTCGCCGCGATCAGCGCCGTGTTTTCCGGCGTGGCCGATCTGAAGAAGGCATTCGCCGCAGCGGATCTGGCGGCGAAGGCGGGCCAGCGCACGCTGTTGTTCGTGGACGAGATACACCGGTTCAACCGGTCCCAGCAGGATGGCTTCCTGCCCTTCGTCGAACGGGGCACGGTGACGCTGGTCGGCGCGACGACGGAGAACCCCAGTTTCGCATTGAACGCCGCGTTGCTCAGTCGGGCGCAGGTCTGCATTTTGCGGCGGCTGGACGAGGCGG
>JBASAR010000260.1:0-5001 GCA_049650705.1 Pontixanthobacter sp.
TAGGATGACAAGGGAAGCTCTTTTTTCTTTTTGACCAGAATTGCTCAGTCTTTAGCAGCATAGCCTTTATTTCCAACAACCAACCAAAATATATATAGTAATATAACCAATTCGTAATGCCATGCCAAGGAGGCTAGTTGCTTGTGGTTTAGTTTAATGGCGGTTTGCTATTGGTATGTTGGCGCTTTCTTAAAGACCCTAAGCTTTATTTAGTATCGGTTAATTTATGGAAGAATGCAAAAAACAAACTTAGTCGCTTTTACACAGACAACACAAAAAACTAAAAGGCCTAATAGAAAACCAATAAAAACTTTGTTAATTGTTTTTCGTTAGTTTACACGTTGGGTTGGGTTTCTTTTATAATAATTTTACCTAGGGCCGCGTGCTGCATACCTAATTTTAAAAAAACGTATGAAAGATCTGCACCTTCGTGCATCGGATATAATTCATATAAACAGCATTTCTACAAGTTTTGGAAAATAAGACGTTTTTTTAACCGTTTTGTGTAATTGATTGTTTGCTCTGTTTAAACCTTTTCTTCTTTTTTTTATCCGATTTACGATGGTTTTTAAAACCCATAACAAAGGATCTTACGGTTAAGAAAGTTAAGGCTTGCGACTTGTTTTTTTTTTTTACCTTTCGAGTCAACGGCTTAACCGTTTTGCTGTTTATTTAATCCCGAGTTTTGAACCAATAAACGATTAATATTAAAGAAAGATGGATTTCTTTAATGTATGGCAAAGAACAACTCTGTTTAAACAAAGTTTTTTGCTTTTTAAATAACTAACTTATTAATCATAAGTGGTTTTTCTATTTTTAAATAATCGTATAATATGTAATACAACTCTATGGCATTTAATTAATCAATCATTTTAAATCTAATTAAGCGCTTCATCGAGTATTTTAGTTTCCTATTTTACAACAAGGTAAAACCGAAAAAATCTAAAACGGTAGGATTGCGTTTGGATGAGCATATAATGTTTTAAACAGGGCAACAGCTAATAAAAACAGCAACAGGATGTTTTGAATCAAGAACCCCTTTAAAAAAGGTTGTTATTGCGTTATTTACATAACACTTAAACATTTTTTTACAGTCATAAGGTTAATCAAATAAAGCAGATTTTTAATAGAATTTTAATAACTTTGACCATCGTAAAATGATGTGGTTTTTGTATAAATAACAAGGAGATTTATAGGGGGTTTTAATTAGTCTTATAAACGGGTTAATACCCTTTTTATATAAACATAAGCAACAATTCTTTTTGTCCTATATAAATTACCATCTTTAAACACATGATTATCTATATATATATTCAAACGGAACTTTATTGAGATCCTGAAAAATGTAGGTTTAAAGCAAAGTCGTTAAAGCATAGTTACTGTAGGCTAAAGCGTGTTTGAGCCTAGCCAAACTTTATTAGGAAAATGGCAATCTGGCTAATCTTATTACGCTTTTAACATTTGTTTAAATCTTAAAAGAAAAGCTTTGCTTATTGCAACGATTAATTCATTAAGTTCATAATTACGAATAGGCATATATGATATGAGCCAAAGCCGATCAATTCTAATCGATAAAAAGGTTGTTTTCGTTTACTTAATCTAGCGTTAAACAAGATTAGCTTAAGTTATTTTAAAAACAAATCGTAATAACGATGCATAAACTGTTGGTTTCATTATCAGTGTTGGTTTCTTGACCTAGTTTGAACCCCTTCTTTTGGATATTGCTTCATCAACAATCAACGTATTTGCTAATAAATTGGAAACATACCTATAGTGTTTGATTTGGTTGCGTTTTCGTTTTGGCTTTATGTAATAAAGAAATTGAAATTAATTTAGATTCAACGTTTCAGCTCTTAAGCTTATCGCGTGAACAATACCTTATTAATCCCATCACTTTGAGAAAAAAACATTAATCTATCAAATAATACAACTGTTTATTTATGTGTTAAGACTAGGGCTGAGTTTCTTAGTTACGTGTGGCTAAACTATATACAATAAAACAGGTTTGTTGAATTGAAACCCCGATGTTACTTTTTTTGTAGGCTTTACAAGAAAACGGCCCATCTTAATACTTGAAATACAACGGATTTCTTAATGTTTGTAAAAGGTTTCCCATCAGTCATTTGAGGCATCAAGTTTTAATAGCTCTGCTCTTTTTTGTCTCGGTACTTTGTTTTAGTTGTGGGTTTTAACTTTCGAATTAATCGTCTTAGATCGTTTAATTGTAGTTTAGTTGTTGCCCCTAGATCTACCTGCAAATATGATTGATTTTTAGAAGCAAAAAAGTCAATTTATACGGTAAAGCACAAAATAAATAGGCATCATTATGTGTTTAGCTGGAGTCCGACTAACACAAGTTTATTTAAAACACAAGTGTCCTATTCATTAGACATTGGCTTTTATAAGTTTGTCAGGATCAGTGTTTGATATTTAAAGAGAAACAATGGTTAATGTTGTGATGAGGAAGCCCTAAACCTAAGATTGGAGGGCTAGTGTCACCCTATTTTGAAATAAGGGTTATCATGATTATGGTAGAAAAAACATTCTAATGGAAAAATAAAACGTTTACGATTCACATAAAATAATCATCGTGAAACAATGGGCAAAACCGGATGCGTTAACAAGTGCACGGTTGATTTGGTCAAGGCGCTGTTGTTTACTAAATAAAGACACTATGTCAAATAAGCTTTATAATACAATAATAAGCTTTATAATACAATAATAAACAAGTTTAAGGATATATATCTAGTCTTTAGGCAAAGCCATAAATATGATGCTTAACTGTTGAATACACGAGTAAATAAATCATTAAGCCTAGAAACGGTTAGTGTTTTATTAATAAATCTCAAAAAACACCAACGGCGAAAGCACTTTACTGGACCAGAAACTGACACTAAGTGAACGAAAGCCAGAGTAGCAAATAGGATTAGATAAAATAGACCGCATGTGCTCTAGCGGGATACAAACAGGAGCACAACTTACTATAAAAGGAGGGGAAATGAGACCGTACAAAAAAAAAAGCAACTTATATCATTGTAAAGCAAGACGTGATATCCAAGAAGAAGGACCACCGTCAAATAACAGTGAAGAAAGCTGGTTTGAGCAACAAAAAAGATTTCGTAAAGAAGAGCAGGAACAGCGCGAGCGTGAAGATAATTTGCGTCACGTAGGTATAAGGGCATTAAAAATGATTTCGGATGAATTAAACGGAATCCATTCAACGGGTATTTTGGGAAAATTATATCAACAAACCGGCATCCATCTTTATTTAGATGCTAAAACGAATACTATACAAAGCGAGGTTCGGAACCTGGCAAAATACCTCGACTTTTATGAACGTCATGAGCGTTTACTTCAGCATAATGTTTTGGATATCAACTTTGAGGGTTTACAAAATAGTGATGAGCTTGAGCTGAACAATAGTGAAGCACTTGACTTTGTGTTTACAAAATTATTACTCGAGGATTGGTCTGAAGGTATACATACTGAATACACTCCTTTTGAAGGCGAAGAAATAACTAACTTTAGACTTATTGAAAACGATACAGATGACGAGGATAAGGTTAGTCCCAACGTTGAACCTAAAGAAATCAACAAAAGTTCTAGCAATAATTTTGTTGAATCAGACGAAGTTAACGAAGACTTAAACCCGGGTTCGGCTCCATAAAAAATGATTGCGACTGTTTCACTTGCAGCCGTGTTATTATTTCTTATGTTGTTTAGAGCATTTTCTTCTAATGCTAGCCTATTATTTTACCTAGCCAACCCATAAATGTTGGGCAAACAATGCCTATTACCCCTTCTCCTGGTCAATTTCAACAGGACGTCTTTTGTCACCTCATATGAATGGCATAGATTCGATGAAACTTATCCTATAACACAAATAAAATTAATGATCGCGCATCAACAAAAGGGTGTTTATATTCATAAGTTTTATCATCCTGTCACCCATCAGCCAATGTACAGATATATTGGAATTGGCATATTAAAACAAACCTTTGGAAGTTACAAATATGAAAGACCCTACGAAACGTTTAGCCTGCTTTCAAAGGGTAAATATCATAACCCAAACGTAGAAAAGATTTTTGACTTTTGCGGTTTAGAAAACATCCGTATCCGTATGAAAACGTTTTCGTTTGCCATTATGATTCATGATGGAAGCCGTCGACATCTCGAAAAAATGGCTATTATGTTACATATTGAAAGTTCGGATATGGCTTTGTTGAATCATAATCACAATAGAATATCAACACATTCACAAGAAGTGGATGAATTTTGTGAATCCCTTGAACCACAAAATATTTTAGCAAAGCCATGGTCAAAAAATGAGGTTCGGTTTCAAAAACAAAACGCTCTACGGGTAAAAATACCTTGCATTTTTGAAAACCAAGCACATACTGACATGTATGATTTATTGAAACAACGTGGTATTTCTTTATTGCGAGGGCTTCGTATGGCGGGGTCTGTGGAAATAAGTGACATATGGATTCAAATTGAAGCGGGTTTTAAATACCACTTTGAACTATGTAAGCAAAAGCCCTGTTCATTTGGAGGCGTCATTTATAAAGACCTGAACGAATTGCAACGCGTTAAATTCAGTACAGTCCATCCCCATGTAGTAATTCATTCAATGTTAAGAGTCAATGTTAAGAGTCAATGTTAAGAGTCAATGTTAAGAGGCGCTACGATCGAAGAGCCAGTCGTGCCCATCATGGAGCTCGAAACAAAGGCCGAAAAACAATTGTGGGGGTTATTACGTACGAAGTATAGGCAGAAGCAGCCGTAAAGATTGAAATACCACTACAATCACAACCAAGTGTTCGTGATGAATTCACTACTTATTTCTCGCCCCCCGAACCCACTTTAAAAAGTGGCAGATCCAAAAGACTTTTTATAAAAGTCAAACGTTGCTTCGTATAGAGTAACCCGATTTATTGGCATCAGGTGTAAGGCGGGAAACCGTTTCAGCTGAGATGTGGAAAGGATCCACTGACTTTGATC
>JBASAR010000261.1:0-3378 GCA_049650705.1 Pontixanthobacter sp.
CCAGCCCCTTCGCCCCGTGCATGGTCATGATCGTGACCTTTTCATCGTCGGATGCGGCTTCGTTATCCATCACCAGGCTGACATGCTCGAGGAAGTCGCCGAGCGATTCGTATTCTTCCATCGCGCGGGCGAGTTCGGACAGGTTCTCGATCCGCCCGGCCGCCTCGGGCGATCGTTCCGCCTCCAGCATGGCGGTATAGCCGCTTTCGTCGATCACGGTTCGCAGCAGCTCCGCCGGCGTCACGGTCGGCTCCATCTCGCGCCAGCGCAGAAAATCGCGCATCAGGGCGCCGATAGTGTTGGCCGCGCGTTTGGGCAATTCGTCGCTATCCGCCAGTTGCAGCGACGCGGCGGCCAGCGGCAGGTCGGCTGCACGCGCGTATTGATGCATCTTTTCCAGCGTTTTTGCGCCAAGCCCGCGCTTTGGCTGGTTATAAATGCGTTCGAATGCAAGATCGTCCGCCGGTTGTGCAATGACGCGCAGATAGGCGAGCATATCGCGGATCTCTGCGCGTTCGTAAAAGCGGAAGCCGCCAATGATGCGGTAATTCAGCCCGATCTGGATGAACCGATCCTCGAACTCGCGCGTCTGATATTGCGCGCGCACGAGGATGGCGATTTCTTCCAGCGGTGCGCCTTCGCGTTCCAGTCGCTCGATTTCCTCGCCAACCCGCCGTGCTTCTTCCGGCCCATCCCACACGCCGATCACGCGCACCTTGTCCCCGGCGGGTAGATCGGTCCACAGGGTCTTGCCCAAACGCTGGCTGTTCGCGTCGATCAGGCCCGACGCCGCCGCCAAGATCTGCGGTGTGGAACGGTAATTCTGTTCCAGCTTGACGATCTTTGCTCCGGGAAAATCCTTGTCGAAGCGCAGAATATTGGCAACCTCCGCCCCGCGCCAGCTGTAGATCGACTGATCGTCGTCGCCGACTACGCAGATGTTCTTGCGCTCCTGCGCCAGCAGTCGCAGCCATAGATACTGGACCGCATTGGTGTCCTGATATTCGTCCACCAGAATATATTTGAACCGGTTGCGATACTGGTCGAGCACATCGCGATGATCGCGCAGCACGTTGAGCATGTGGAGCAACAGATCGCCGAAATCGCAGGCGTTCAGCGCTTTAAGCCGGTCCTGATAGAGCTTGTAGAACTTTTGCCCCTGACCGTTGGCATAGGATTCATTATCGACCGCATCGAGATCGTCCGGGTTGAGGCCGCGATTCTTCCACCCGTCGATCAGTCCCGCCAGTTGCCGAGGGGGCCAGCGTTTTTCATCGACATCGTTGTCGCGAATGAGCTGCTTCAAAACGCGCAGCTGATCGTCCGTGTCGATGATCGTGTAATTGCTCTGCAACCCGACCAGTTCGGCATGGCGGCGCAGCATCTTGGCGGCGATCGCGTGGAAGGTGCCGAGCCAGGGCATCCCCTCCACCGCCGGGCCGATATGATTGCCGACCCGCTCGCGCATCTCGCGTGCGGCCTTGTTGGTGAATGTGACGCACAGGATCTCGCTCGGCCAGGCCTTTCGCATGGCCACAAGATGCGCGAGGCGGGCGGTCAGCGCGGCGGTTTTCCCCGTGCCCGCCCCGGCCAGCATCAGCACCGGCCCTTCGGTCGTCAGCACTGCCTCTTTCTGCGGGTCGTTCAGGCGCGCGGCGTAGGCTGGAATGTTCGCATCGTCGGCGTTCGGGATAGTTTGGGGCGCGGTCATAATGTGCGTGAACAGGTAGGGAACATGGGGCGTCCATGCAAGCGAGCCTTCATTCGGCGAGGCGCAGCAGCGTCAGTTTCGCTTTGCCGACCTTGCGTTCCGCCGTGATGGCCAGCCCCTTGATCGCAACGTCTTCGCGATGGCCCGTTTCGAGAGCAATCCAGGTGGCAGACGCGATCCAGCCCAACCGGTTCAACTTATCCAGCGCGACCATGCCCGCGCCGGTATCGTAGGGTGGGTCCAACATGATAAGGTTGAGCGGGGCCTTTGCCGGGCCAAGATGTAGGACCGATCCGCTTCGCACGTCGCTGCGCTCGCGGGCGCCGAATGCGTCGATGTTGGCGCGCAGGGCCTTGAGTGCGTGATCGTCATTTTCCACGAACAGGCAATGGGCCACGCCGCGCGACAGGGCTTCGATTCCCAAAGCGCCCGATCCGGCGAACAGATCGGCGGCCCGCAACCCCTCGAACGTGCCCAATCGGCTCGTGAGCATGGAGAACAATGTCTCACGCGTCCGGTCCCCCGTGGGGCGGGTGGTTTCGCCTTTCGGGGCGGCGAGTTTGCGGCCCCGCCATTCGCCGGCAATTATTCTCATTTGGCGGGTGTCTGCTTCGCCGACCGCTTGCGCGCCAGGTCTTTTCGATAGCGTTCGAGGTCGACCTGGCGAATTTCCGATACCGCGCCGCGCGCCAGATCGCCCAGCGCGAATTCGCCATAGGCTGTGCGCATCAATCGGCTGACCTGCAGGCCGAGATACTCCAGCACGTTGCGCACCTCGCGGTTCTTGCCTTCGGTGATGGTCATCTCGATCCACTGGTTGCGCCCCGTGCGGCGTTCCAGATTGGCGTTTATCGGGCCGTAACGAACACCTTCGATAGTAACGCCGTCCATCAGATCTTCCAGTTGCGTCTGCGATACGTCGCCGAATGCGCGCGCGCGGTACGTGCGCGGAATGCCGCTGCTGGGCAGTTCCATCGCGCGTTTGAGGCCGCCATCGTTGGTCAGCAGCAGCAGCCCTTCGGTGTTGATGTCCAGCCGCCCGATCGGCATGACGCGCGGCGTGTCGCGGGGCAGCGCGTTGCGCAGGGCGGTGTAGATCGTAGGGCGACCGGTAAAGTCCCGCTCCGCCGTCAGCAGGCCCGAAGGCTTGTTGAAACAGAACAGCCGCGCTGGTTCCGCCTTGCCCACGCGTTTGCCGTCGACTGTCACGCCTTTCAAGTCGGGGATGATGGTGGCCGCCGTGTCCAGCACGGTGCCATCGATCGCCACCCGACCATCGTCGATCATGCGTTCGACTTCGCGGCGACTGGCGACGCCGGCGCGGGCCAACAGCTTGGCAATACGATGGCCTTCGGGTCGTTGGCCTTCCTTGCGCTGGTCTTCGGAACGGGCGGTATCGGATGGGTGGGAAGTGGGGGTGGGCATGGCTGCCGGTTAGGCCTTCATCCGTGCGCGCGCAACGCCGCCTGCACCGTTTCATGGAAACGCGTGATGCCGGTTTCCAGTTCGCCGAGCGTCAGATGTTCGATCGCTCCGCTCACCAGCCCCTGCTGCCCCAGTTCGGCGGCGCGGAAATCTTCCGCCGCGAACACTCCCCCATCCAGCAGTTTCCAGCTGCGTTCCCAGTGGTCGCGTGCCTTGTCGGTGGCGGGCGCTTCCGGGATCAG
>JBASAR010000262.1:0-1527 GCA_049650705.1 Pontixanthobacter sp.
TCGCACGGATTCCCTTCCTGGACATTTCGCTGCGGCGGATATGGTCGATTGCCCCCTACGCCATGCTGCTGGTTCTGTTCATCGCCTGGTCGCAGCTCTCGTCACACTTCGATACGTGTTACCTGCCCTATGAAAGTTGGCTGTTCGACTGATCACCTTACTCGGAATTGCGCGAATACCAGACGGCGCATGAACCATTTTTATCCGGCGGCGTGAAACGAAAGTCCGGGTGGCTTCTCGAACGGATAGAGCCGACAAGCGCTCAATCCGTCGCGATGCACCGTGCGTTTTGCGTGCCGCTTCGCGAGGACATCGATGATGAACTCTGCGAGGATGCCGGCGACCATTCGAGCAATACCAGTGTCGCATGAAGCCCCTCGGTCAAATCGATGCGGTCGTCGAGCAGACTAAAAAATGCGCGTGAAAGGATGGATGGCCGGGAATATGGCGCGCTTTTCGGGCAAACGCGGGTTTGAGCGCCGCGTATAGTTCGGGCCGGGTGCAAGATACCGCCTGCGTTCTTCGTTCGCCGCTGATCGTAATACCGCAGCCGGTGCCGATCTCGCGCAGCGCCCATTTGATCGCCCGGATACGATCGGCATGGCCGCGCACGCCGACATAATCCGGAGTATCGGTAGTAAGCACGGCGCGCGCCGTACATCGCAGACCTTGCCGTACCGCCCTTCGCCACCGGGGTTCGCCATCGAACGGGCGGAGGTTCTTATCGGCCAACCCCTTCGATCCGCGCCGCGCCGGTATCATGGCTATAGCGCTATTGGATACCCCGCTCCCCCATACCGGCTTCGTCATTCGCCATAGCCAAAGGCGAAATCGGCCGGATAGCGACTGCCCCATAAGGAACCGAGAAACTGTGCGACCGCCCGGCAATCGCACGCATCGGCATAGCTTATGGAGGGGCGGAGGCGCGATTAATCTGACGGGTGCCGATATCGAGCGATGCGACGCCCAGGAACGGCGCTTCGCGTACGCCGAAGCTGGAGTTGCCGATCACGCCTTGCGCATGGCGCAAAGGCTCGCTGGAAATAGGCGAGGCGCATCGGTTCCAGCACCCGGGTTCTCCGTGGTGGGCCACCGTTCGATAACATTGAAAACGGAGTCGCAACCGGGATCGTTGTTCGGCATGATGTCCGTGATGGTATGCCCCGCCGGCAAGTCCCCATCCGCAACGACGGATGCCCGGGCGAAGGCGGAGACCGGCGCCTCGTCCTCGCCGCGATGCTCCATACCGTTCATCAGCGATGATCAATCGCGACTGTCCGCGCCCGATTTTGCAATCTGGCATGGAGAAAACATGGGTGCTGCCTGTTTTCTCATGGGTGGTTTGGATACGGATGAAGACTGTCATCGAAAGTTTGGGTTAGACGGTGATCAGCACAGTTCGACGATAGCGGATCGATAGGCGGCGATGATATGCGCGACATCGAATTCGCGTTCCATTTTCTCGCGCGACCGGCGGCCCATGTCGCTTCGCTTGCCTTCGTCCAACCGGGCAAACCGATCCATGGC
>JBASAR010000263.1:0-38413 GCA_049650705.1 Pontixanthobacter sp.
ATCCGACGCACTCGCGCAGATATGCGCGGCCGAAGACAGCGACCGACTGGCGCACGCCATCGCATCCTTGCCCGAACGCCTGCAGCAGGTGATGCAACTATACTTCATCGACGAACTCAGTCTCGCCGAGATCGCGGCGGCCCTGAATGTTAGCGTGCCGCGCCTCGACAAGCTGAAAGCCAGCGCCATCGAGAAGCTGCGGGATGCGTTGCCCTGATGGGGCCAGTCTTCGATTTTCATCCTTTACGTCGGATGAGGAAGATTGGATCTATCCGACACGAAGACAAGATGGTTGGTGCGCGACGCAGTCTGGAGCGAACCAGTCTCTTTCCTGATTTCCCTGATAAAGCCCAAATACAGGGAAATCTCTCAAAATCGATGCGTTTTGCAGTGACAGTCCGGCACCAAGACCGCAGACCTCCATGGATTCGTGCCGAATTCCCTGCCTTCGGGAACAGGGATTTCTATCAACCAGATCAGGGAAATGCGGCTGGCAGAACAGGGGAAATCGTTCACCCGATCAGGGAGCCCTTCGCAGCTTGGGCTTTACCGACCGGAAATGTCGCAAGCCAAGACCGGTCAATTCTGCAGCGAGATACCGAACAGAAGGGACGCAAGCTCTCCTATCGTCTCGATGGTCGTGAACCGCGCCTTGGGCAGAACGCGAGTATCGCTCCTCGGCGCCTTGTAGCCAACCCGATCGCCTTTCGAGTGCTTGGCAATGCGGTCTCCCAGATCAGGCATTGGCGCTCCCGGATCATTCCCGAACCATCGGAACGGCCCGAGCTCGAGCGTGTCGGGATCGTAGAGAAACCAGATCACACAGCCAGATGGCTTTTGAGTCAGTCTCGTGTTTATGTTCACGCGAGCGGTCTTCGCCATCCGGCCGCTGGTCTTGAGCTGGATGTGGCGGATAATGCCACCGGCCTCGACGACCAGGTCATGCCCAAACGCATCGACCTCCGAACGCAGTACCTCAATGTCGCGCAAGCCGCGACGCCAGAGACAAGAGGTCAGCGCTGCGACGAACTGATGTTCGAGAACTTTCTCCTGAACAGACGAGCTGAAATGATCGGGCTCTTCGATCTTCATGATGTCAGATTGCTTCCTGCCGCCATTAAGTCGAGTAAAAATATGACCGATTGTCCGTAGACCGATTGGCCTAATCACTGCCCTGTCGCATCATGGATGTGCGACAGGTCTTCGGCACGAACGTGCGCCGGCTCCGGCTGGAGAAGGGACTGTCACAGGAGGAGTTCGGTTTCTTCGCGGGGATCGACCGGACCTATGTTTCCGGCGTCGAACGGGGCCTTCGAAATCCATCACTCGTTCTTGCCGAGAAGTTCGCGAACGGCTTGGGAGTCGAGCTGTTCGAGCTTCTGCAACCCGGCCGGGACTGAAATGAGCGAGGAGTCATCGGGCAGGACGGCGTGGGACTATTGGGATCGATCACGTCTGGGCTCGCTTCATCGACGCGCGAAGTCCGGCGAGACGATTCTCGCCGGGGAAGTCTCGCTCATCGTCGAGGCGAACCCGGAACTCGTGCCCGATGATGTGCTTCGAGAATACGTGATCTGCGGGTTGAAGGGCGAACTCAAGGGAAAGCGCGGACGCAAGCGGACTTCCGCCAGGATGGCGCGAGAACAATATATCGCCGCCGCCTACGATCATCGTCTGGCGTGGCTGCAGGATCGTGCGTCAAAACGGAAGGAGCGAGGCAACCGAAGGATGCGAGGCGACTACTCGCCATCGGATATTGCCTACATTCTCACCGGCCGACAATTCTACATCGCGCCGGAAAGCGTTCGCAATCTCGTCTCCTCACTCAATAATCGCTCGTAATGTCGTGAGGGCTTTGGGCGCCGGTGACTGACATGGGGAGCTTCCCACCAACAAGGGAAAGCTCTTTGACATGTCTGAACTACCCATAATCGGACCCGAACGGCTCGAAAGCATCGCGCTTGCCGATCTGGTTCCCCACAATCGCAATGCGCGTACCCACTCGAAGAAGCAGCTTAAGCAGATCGCGGACAGCATCCGCCGATTCGGCTTCACCAACCCGGTGCTCGTCGATGGCGACAACTCGGTTGTAGCTGGGCACGGCCGGATCGAGGCTGCCAGGATGCTCGGCATGAAGCACGTACCTGCGCTTCGCTTCCAACACATGAGCGAGGCGGAAAAGCGGGCCTACGTCATTGCCGACAATCGCCTTGCGGAGCTGGCAGGCTGGGACCCCGATCTGCTTGCGCTTGAGTTCGAAGCAATTGCCGAACTCGACAAGGATTTTGAGGCCGCGCTTACCGGCTTCAATCCGGCCGATATCGAGGCTCTGCTCAACGGACTGGAAAGTGAGAAAGCGGCTGAGGGACCTGTCGAGGTCGACGAGACGCTGCCAGTCGTGACCCAAGTCGGTGACATATGGCTTCTCGGCGACCACGCGATCATTTGCGGCGACGCGACCGATGCGCAGGTCTACCGGAAGCTTCTCGATGACGAGAAGGCGCAGATGGTCTTCACGGACCCGCCGTACAACCTACCGGTCAATGGCCACATCTGCGGTCTCGGCAAGGTGAAGCACGACGAGTTCGTGATGGCTTCGGGCGAGATGAGCGAGGAGGAATTCACCCGCTTCCTCACTCACGTAACGTCGAACCTGGCGTCATTCAGCCGCGACGGGTCGATCCACTACGTCTGCATAGACTGGCGGCACATGGGCGAGCTGCTCGCTGCAGGCCGCGCGTTCTATGCCGAACTGAAGAACCTCGTTGTCTGGAACAAGGACAATGGCGGGATGGGCGCCTTCTACCGCTCGAAGCACGAGCTCGTTTTCGTGTTCAAGAACGGAACCGGGCAGCACATCAACAACTTCGGGCTCGGCGAACACGGCCGCTACCGGACGAACGTCTGGGACTATGCGGGGGTCAACTCGCTCAAGGCCGGACGAGACGAGGAACTGGCCATGCACCCGACGGTCAAGCCCGCCGCGATGGTCGCCGATGCCATCCGCGACTGCTCGCGGCGCGGCGGCATCGTTCTCGACGCCTTCTCGGGATCGGGAACGACGATCATGGCAGCCGAACAGACCGGGCGAAGGGGACGGGCGATCGAGCTCGACCCGCGCTACGTCGATGTCGCCATTCGTCGCTGGCAGGCGGCAACCGGAAGAAAGGTCGTCCTGGCCGAGTCCGGAACGAGCTTCGATGATCACGCCGCGCTCGTGGCGGATCTCGAAGGCTGAACTGATGAGCGGTGCCGGTTCTCGCCGGCACCGCTCATTTCTTTTCCGGCAGAATTGTCCTGAGTGAACTGTCGCGCGATCTCGTTCACTTGGCTCACCACAGTGCACGCAACGAGGAGAACGCGATGGATAATAATGACTACGAGGTCGGATATCGCAAGCCACCGAAACACACACGCTTCAGGAAGGGTCAATCGGGAAATCCCGCAGGCCGTCCCCGAAAGGAGAAGCCGAGGCAGGATCTGAGGTCGGTGCTCGAGCGCGTCGCCAACAAGGAAATCGAGATCGGCGACCAGAGCATGACCATGCTCGAGGTCGTCCTCCGTTCCCTTCAGCGCAAGGCTGCCAAGGGCGATGTCGCTGCGAGCAGACATCTGTCGAAGCTGCGGTCGGAAGCCGGCTGCGGACAGCTCGACCAGCCAATGAGCGGTGTTCTGGTGGTGCCGGCGCCTGTTTCGTTGGACGAGTGGAGTATTGCCGCTGCGAGACAGCAAGCGAAGTTTCGCGAGATGCACGAGCCAGATGGCGAGGATGAGGTGAACCCATGAGTGCAACCGACCGAGTACCAAGCGAGCTGGCTGGACGCGTGGCCCCTGACTGGGATTGAAACGAAAGGACCTGGAATGGAAACCGAAAGAGTACAGAGCGCGATCGCCAACGCCATTAGCGAGCATGGTCCGAACCTGTTCGAGGACTGGGCTACGCTCGAAACCATCGCGGAACGTGTGGAGGTCGAGGGAACCCAAATTGGCCCAATAGCGAATGGCAGTACCAAATGGTCGGTGCGCAGTATGGTTCGGCTTACGCTTTACAACTTGGACAAGGAAAAATTTGGCAGTCTCAAGTGTTATCTGATGGCCTCGGGGCACCGTGAACTTGATGATATATTGATCGACGGTCTCATCATCTCGTCAGACGAACATAGAGAAGAAGGACCGCTTGGCGCCCCAATGCCGGCCATTCGATCCTTCTCGGCGCGATCCCGAAATCTGCCATCCGTTCAGGTCGGAGCCGGCGGCAACTTCGCGCCCCAAAACCGGTTATTCGGCGGAGCTCAGTCGATCCTCAAATCAGCCGTTGACGCGATAGCTTTCCGCGATGACTTTGCTCTTCAGAATGGTCAGGTCACGCGGTTTGGCAAAAGCCACAAACCAGACCTCGATCGCGAGACGCACTTGAAATCCAGTTATGTGTTGCGAATGACTTGCAATAGCCTTAATCGCGCCTCGACTGTTTTTCGGGAGCTTACATGACACGCACATTCCTGCTGCTAGGCGCGACCAGCGCACTGGCGATTTCCTCACCTTCATTGGCACAGACCGCCGAGACCAGCGTTGAACCGCAGGACGTCGAAGAAGTGATCATCATAACCGCAGCACGCACGCAGCTGCCAGCCAGCGCCCTGCCGCTGACGATCGATATCATCGACCGTGAGCAACTAGCGAGGCAGGTGCAGATTTCCGGCTCGACCGTCGATGCAGTGTCGGCGCTGCTGCCCTCCTTCTCGCCCACGCGCGAAAAGCTGAGCGGGGCAGGCGAAAGCCTGCGAGGCCGCTCGCCGCTTTATGCTATCAACGGCATTCCACAATCGACACCGGTGCGCGATGGTTCGCGCGATGGTTATACGATCGACCCGTTCTTCATCGACCGGGTCGAGGTAATCTATGGGTCGAACGCCCTGCAAGGCATCGGCGCGACGGGCGGGGTTGTGAATCAGGTCACGGTCGGTGCACCCACTCGCGACGGAATCGCGACGCGGGCGCTGGCCCAGATCACGACCCCCGGCAATTTTAAGGGTGAGGGGATCGGCGGCAAGCTCGGTTCTCTGGTCGGGTATCGCGCAGGCGCATTCGATGCGAGCGTGGGCGCCACGGTGGAGCGGCGCGGCGCGTTCTTCGACGCGAACGACAATCGTATCGGGGTCGATGGCACACAGGGCGAACTGCAGGACAGCGACAGCTGGTCGGTTTTCGCCCGCTTTGGCTACGATATCACACCGACTGCGCGGCTCGAACTTGTCGCCAATCGGTTCGAACTCGAAGGTAACGCCAATTACATCAGCATCTCTGGCAATCGGGCGGCGGGGATCCCGGCAACCAGTATCCGGGGAGAGACGCCAGGCGATCCGCCCTCCAACACGGCGGAATTGCTGTCCGCATCGCTGGTCGATTCCGATCTGAGCGGCGGAACGTTTATCCTTCAGGGATTCTACAGCAGCACTGACGACGTCTTCGGTGGCGGGATCTTCGGAACCTTTCAGGATCCGCGCATTGCCCCAATCGGTCAATTATTCGATCAGTCGGCCAACCAGTCACGCAAACTCGGCGGTAAGGTGAGCTATGAACGTGGCATGCCGGGCTTCGATGATCTCATTCTCACAGTCGGTTTCGATGCGCTGTTCGACCGGACACAACAACGGCTGACCCAAACTGACCGCGTTTGGGTTCCGGAAACGGATTTCCGCAGCCTTGCGCCTTTTGTGCAAGGCAACCTGGCACTGGCCGGAGATATCGTGCGGTTGGCGGGCGGTCTGCGTTACGAAAATGTCGAACTGTCGGTCGGCAATTACGAGACGCTCTTCAGCTACGGGCCGGTGCAGATTTCGGGTGGCAACCCGTCTTTCGAAGACCTGTTATTGAATGCGGGCATCATCGTGGAACCGGTCGATGGCCTGCGCGCTTATGCCAGCTATGCCGAAGGCTTCACCATTGCCGATGTGGGCCGGATCCTGCGCGGGATCTCGCAGCCGAACGTCGACATCGACGATTTCCTTTCGCTGGAACCGGTGGTGTCGAACAATCGCGAAATCGGCCTGGAATACGATCGCGGCCCGTTGACCGCTTCGGCCAGCTATTTCTGGTCTTCGAGCGAATTCGGATCGCTGCTGGTGTTGCGCAACGATATCTTCGAGGTGGAGCGGCAGCCGATCGAGATCCAGGGTTTCGAAGCAAGCCTAGCTTGGCGCACACCGCTACCCGGACTGAATTTGAGTGGCGGCTATGCGGCGCTCGAGGGCCGCACGGATGGTGATGCCGATGGCATGGTGGACGAGGATCTGGACGGCGCGAACATCTCCCCCGACCGGATCAACCTTGCCGCCGACTATGCGACCGGGCCATTCAGCGCGCGGGTTCAGGCGCGGATGTATCTCGCGCGCGAATTCAACGATGTCGCCGCCGCGACCGACTTCGAAGGGTATACATTGCTCGACGCCTTCGTCGCCTATCGCACCAGCATCGGTGAATTTTCGTTGGCCGCCCAGAACATCGCCGATGAATTCTACATCACCTATGACAGCGATACGGTCAGGGTGACGGACAGCAGCCGCTTCTATTCCGGCCGGGGCCGAACCTTTACGCTGGGTTGGCGCGGCACCTTCTGATGCGCATCCTCTCGCTGTTGCACCGCTGGACCGGAGGCATCACCGGGCTGCTGCTCGCGCTGATCGGACTGTCCGGCATGGCGCTGGTGTGGGAGGAAAGCTGGATCGGCCTGCCCGGTGCCGGCGATATGCTGGACCGGAATCCGGCCGCGATCGGACGCTCGGTGGCAGCGGCGCTGGAAGTGAACCCCGGTCTCAGCCGGATCACCTTTGCCGGCGAGGACATGGCGCTGCATCAGGCGATCTATGCCGACGATTCCGGCGCGTATCTCAACCAGGCTGGGATGGTGGTAGACCGCTGGGATACGATGTGGGGCCGGCCCGAACTCTGGCTGTTCGACCTGCATCATTATCTGTTCGCAGGCGATGCCGGCAAGATCGTCACCGGCGTGCTCGGGCTGCTGCTGGCGGCCTTCACCATAAGCGGGATGATCCTGTGGTGGCGGACCCGCAGGAAGTTCGAATTCAGGCTGTGGCCAAAGCGGTTGACGAGAAGCGCCGTGATCCGCCAGCACCGCGATATCGGTGCCGTCGCATCGCCATTGCTCCTGTTGGCCGCCTTCACTGGCACGATGATGATCTTCCCCGAAATTTCGCGCTGGGTGCTCGCTCCCGTCGCGCAAGACAAAGAGCCTGCTGCAGTTCCAACCGGCGTAACGGCTCCCGGCAGCGATACGGACTGGCCCCGACTGTTGAACATGGCGCAGCTCGCATTTCCAGATGCCTCCGCTCGCCGCATCATGATGCCGAGCGAACCCGGAGCTCCGGTCGTTTTGCGGATGAAGCAAAATTTCGAATGGACGCCGAACGGGCGGACTTATGTGTATCTCGACCCAGCTAGCGGGAGCGTCCTGTCTATCGCCGATCCGGCCGATGACGACACTGCATCGGCCATTACCGAAAAATATTACCCCCTCCATGCTGGCAAGGTAGGGGGGTGGGCCTGGAAGCTCATGCTGACGTTTGCCGGTTTTGCGCTCTCTGTCTTAGGGACATTGGCGACATGGAGTTTCTGGTTCGCCGGGAAGAAACTCCCTGCGAGCCGAAGCAGAATCAATGCTTCGGTCGCCATTTGAACGGCGGCAAACGTTGCGCTAAATCTGCAAAGCAGAATGGCAGCTTACGGCCCAAGGTTAGCCACAGTCTATTGGCCCTGCCCCATGGAAAAGCCGGGCTCGCCATCGAACGTGTACAGCAATTCGTTTTTGATAAAGTCTGTTCCATCGCGATCCAATGCTGCCAGCAAACCAAGCACCGTTGATTTGTCGAACTTTTCACCTTCGGTTGCCTCGAAACGACAGCGCCAGTGATCGGTGTGAAACGTTTCTGGCCCGCCGCGCGGCCATACCATTACGCCTCGATTGGTCACCATCGTTAACGAAACGCTGTTCGTTTCGGCAGCTTGCAAACCCGCGACCAGTTTGCCGACCGAACCGGTCGATTGCACGAATACGTCCACGCCGACCAGCACTTTGGTGGCGGCATCGCGGCGCGTGGCACCCGGCACGGCGAAGCGCGGCATATCGGCGTTGTAGGAGACAGGCGCGAGATGTTCAGGTTGTTCGCCCAGACGCGCGATCACCGCATCAGCAAATGCGTCGGTGCCCAGCGGTTCAGCGACGCGGGCAGCGCCGCTTTCTCCTTCGATTGCGCTATTTCCAGTAATGTCGCCGGTATGCTCCCCATCCTCGATCGTGCGCAGCCATGCGTTGTGGACCTTTTGCGCCACCTCGGTCTGTCCGATATGCACCAGCATCATGACGCCAGCTAACAGCAGTCCCGAAGGATTGGCGACGTTCTGACCGGCAAGATCGGGCGCGGAACCATGGATGGCTTCGAACATCGCACAGTGTTCGCCGATATTGGCGGACGGACCTAGGCCGACCGATCCGGTAATCTGCGCCGCGACGTCGCTTAGAATGTCGCCATACAGGTTGGGCATGACGATGACGTCGAACATTTCGGGTGTATCGGCGAGCCTTGCCGCACCGATGTCGACGATCATGTGATCGGATGCGATATCGGGATATTCGCTGCGTATCTCGTCGAACACGGAATGAAACAGACCATCGGTCAGCTTCATGATATTGTCCTTGGTAAAACAGGTCACCTTTTTGCGGCCGTGCGCGCGCGCATGTTCGAAGGCATATCGCACGATCTTTTCGCAGCCGGGGCGAGTGATCAGCTTCAGACATTGATAGACCTCGTCGGTCTGGCGATGTTCGATGCCCGCGTAGAGATCTTCCTCGTTCTCGCGCACGATTGTCACGTCCATGCCGGGATGTCGGGTCGCAATATAGGGCGCATAGGCAATGCAGGGTCGTATGTTGGCATACATACCCAGCGTCTTGCGGATCGTAACATTGAGGCTTTTGTACCCGCCACCTTGCGGAGTGGAGATCGGACCTTTGAAAAACAGCTTCGTGCGGCGCAGGCTTTCCCAAGCTTCGGGACTGATTCCCGAACTGTGACCGCCACGATACACCTGTTCGCCGATGTCCACGTTCTCGATCGCGAGCCGCGCGCCGGCCACCTCCAATATTCTAAGACAGGCTGTCATGATCTCCGGGCCGATGCCATCTCCATAGGCTACAGTGACAGGTATGGGCGAAGCCCGATCCTGCGTTACGTCGAGCTTTGTCCGAGTTTGGTATGAAAGGCTTTCGTTGTGCATTTCCGACATCCTAGCGTGTGATTTGCGGCCGCTATAAACGAGGGTGTCGGTTTTAATAAATTGATAGTACGCATGCGGGTTATTAGGGTAATCAATAGGTCTCCATATGGTACAGCCCGTCAATCTCAGCCTGCTGCGCACATTCGTCACGATTGCGGATTGTGGAAGCTTCTCAGGAGCGGCCAAGCGATTGCTTCGCGGACAATCGGCAATATCGCTGCAGATCAAACGACTGGAAGACCAGTTTGGCGTTGCCTTGCTGGAACGCGGCGGCAAATACGTAACCGTTACCCAAGCTGGCGAAGCAGTCTATTGTGATGCCGTTCAAATGCTTCGGTTGAACGATGAAATGGTCGCACGCATCGAAGCGCCAGAGCTCACGGGGTCGGTAAGGATCGGCGCACCGGAAGATTTTGCAACGAGCCATCTGCAACGTGTCCTGTCAAGTTTTGCGCACAGTCACCCGCGCGTGACGTTGGAGGTAACCTGCGAACTCACCCTGGAAGTGATCGAACGCTTTGCGGCAGGCCAGCTCGATTTGGCTCTGATCAAGCGGGAACCGGGCGCGTTATCGCCTATCGCAGCGGCAGGCCGGACTGTCTGGAGAGAACCGCTGGTTTGGGCTGGTGCCGAGAAGGAAGATTTCGCGCGACAGGATCCTTTGCGGCTTGTCGCCTCTCCACTACCATGCGTCTATCGTTCGCGTGCGGGCGATGCCTTGCGTAATGCAGGAAGGAATTGGCGAGTAAGCTACACCTGCGGCTCGCTTGCCGGAAGTCTAGCCGCCGTGCGTGCGGGTTTGGGATTGGCCGTGCTGCCGAAGGATATGGTGCCCGCCGATATCGCTATCGTCGATCCTGAAGGGAAATACCTGCCGAAACTGGCGGACACCGAAATTGCGCTGCTCGAACCAGGGCAGATATCCGCACCGGTTCAAAGATTGCGCGACCTAATCATTCTTGAACTCGAACGCGGAATTGTAGGACAATAGGGTTGCGCAGAATGCTTATCTGCGACCACGATCCCAATCGTCGCGCAGACTGCGGACGTCCTCGCCAAGCCGTTTCAGTTCGTTCAATATCTGGTCGCGTTCGTCATGCGCTTCCTCGTCGGTCGCTTCTGACATCGCGTTGACGATCACCCCGATGAATAGGTTCAACACGATGAAGCTGGTCAGCATGATGAACGGCACGAAGAACGCCCAGGCATACGGGTATTCCTCCATTACCGGACGCACAATACCCATCGACCAGCTTTCCAGCGTCATAATCTGGAACAGCGAATAGAACGATGCGCCAAGCGTTCCGAACCATTCGGGGAAAGCCGCGCCGAACAGCTTCGTGGCCATCACCGCGCTGATATAGAACAGCAGAACCAGCATCACGATCACCGTGCCGATACTAGGGATGGCGGCGAACAGTCCCACGATGACTTTCCGCATGCTCGGCACGGCGGACACCAGCCGCAGAGCCCGCAAGATACGCAAGGCGCGCAATACGGAAAATTGCTGCGATGCCAGGACGAGCGCGACCCCGACGATCACGAAATCGAAGATGTTCCAGCCGTTGCGAAAGAAGGCGAGCCGGTACGCGAACAGTTTTAGACCGATCTCCACGACGAAAATGGCAAGAGCGATGCTGTCCAACAATGCGATGGTACCGCCGGCGTGCCGCATGATCGCAGGGCTTGTTTCCAGTCCCAGCCCGATCGCGTTCAGAACGATCACGACTATGACCAATCGTTCGAATCGGGGTGTTTCCACCAATGTCCGGACCCGCTGGCGCAGGCGGGGCGAGTTCATCAATTCCTTCATCGGTGACGGTGTAGCGATTTACGCGCAGCACGATAGCGCCGCGTGCCGACATTCAACTTAGTCAGCCGCTCAAATCTTGCCTTTGCCGACCGCCCCTTAATTCACGGGAATGAAAACAGGTGCCCCGGGGCCAAGGGGCAGCGCCAATCCGACCCACAGCATTATCAATGCGACACCGCCCGCTAATAGCCACAAGGAATAGGGCAGCATCGTCGCCATCAGGCTGCCGATCCCGAAATCGGGCACCCAACGCTGACAGAACACGAGGATCAGCGGGAAATACACCATCAACGGCGTGATGATATTAGTCGCACTGTCGCCGACGCGATAGGCAGCGGTGGTCATCTCCGCACTGATTCCGAGTAGCATCAACATCGGCACCAGCACGGGCGCGAGCAATGCCCATTTCGCGCTGGCCGAACCGACGAAGAGATTCAGCACCCCCGTAAAGAGAACGATAAGAGCAAGCAGAACGGGTGCGGGCAGGGACAATGCGCGCAGACCGTCCGCGCCATGCACGGCGATGATCAGCCCAAGGTTGGACCAAGCGAACATCGCCACGAAATGCGCCGCTGCAAACGCCAGCACCAGATAATAGGCAAGGTCACCCATGGAATCGGACATCATCTTCACGATATCGCGATGCGTTTTTACCGTGCCTGCGGCTTTGCCATAAGCGTAGCCCGCGAGCAGGAACAGAATGAAGAACCCCGCGACCAACGACTGATAGAATGGCGTCAATTGCGCCTCGACCGGTGCGGTTTTATCCAGGAGGGCAGTGCCCGGCCCCCATGTCAGAACGGCCCACAGCGCGATCACAATCATGCTGACGCCCCCGGCCCAGCGCAAACCCTTGCGCTGCGCGGTGGATAACGGAGCGTCCGCATTGGCATGCGCTGTCGCTTCCTCGTCGCCCTGGTCCGTTTCAACGGCACCGTCACCCGAACCGCCGGCAGAAATCGCCTGCGCCGCATTAGGGGTGTATTGCCCCAATCGTGGTTCGATGATTTGATCGGTCACGAACCATATGGTCGGCAGATAGATGAACGTCATAGCGAGGATGAAGAACCAGTTGCCTGCGATGTTCGCCTGAAAATCCGCGAATACCGTCTCGACCGCAGCTTCCGTGATGCCGAAAAACAGGGCATCGAGCTGCCCGGGGAACAGGTTCGCTGAAAACCCGCCGGAGACTCCGGCGAAAGCGGCGGCAATTCCTGCGATGGGGTGCCGCCCTGCTGCTGCGAAAATGACGCCCGCCAACGGAATGAGAACAACATAGGCTGCATCCGCGGCGAGGTTCCCCACCATTGCGGTCAAGGCTACCAAGGGGGTCAGTAACAATTTGGGTGCATTTGCGACCGCGGCACGCATGGCAGTGCCGAACAGACCGGATCGTTCGGCGACACCGGCCCCCAACATTACGACGAGCACATAGCCCAGAGGATGGAAATGCGTGAAAGTGGTCGGCATTTCGGTTAACAGACGCTTGATGTTTTCGGCAGAAAGCAGGCTTTCAGCGGTAATTAGGAGTGACTGGCCGGTTGCTTCGTCCAACGTAGTGGGATGCGATGCAGAGATGTCAGCCAAGGACGCTGCAACACTAATTACCATCAAGGCAACTACCAGATACAGGAATATGAAAACCGGATCTGGCAAACGATTACCCGTGCGTTCCACCCAAGCTAGAAAGCCCTTTCGGTTGATTGGATCAGCTGACATGGCGGACTATCCTTTTTCGTATCAAAGCAAGTTCGTATCAGTATTCTCAAGCTACGCGTATTTTCGAACTTAGTTTGGCAGTTTTCTCCAGTTCGAGGGCAACAACCGGTCAGATAGCTATTGGCCCAGCAATGTCAGCTGCTCAATCATCATTAATGTCAGGAGTCGAATTGTTAGCGCCTAGCCTGCTCTTACCTAAGAAGTTCGGACATCTGCCAGTTCGGTTTCAGGAGACGGCGACGGTTCGCTAAAGTTCCGCAATTGGGTGGAAAGCAGACTATTAGGTAGATAGTCGTTTTTGCAAAATAGCGTTCCGGACCCGATCCGCATGTCGAAGCTAGGTCGAAAATATCAGAAATTTCCTAACTGATAGCCATTTTCATTCTTCATTCTCAATCTAATTGAAAATAAACGCAAAATCGGACTGAATCACGTTATTACGACAATATTATGAGTATTCGAAATTTTCTAGGTTAAGTTCATTTTAAGCTGTCCGTCCCAAAGCGGGGTTATGGGAAGCGGAGCAAATTTCACTTCGAAGCGAGAACGTGAAGCGTCTAAATCTTATTGGCGCAACTTGACTGCTGGCCAGGATAATCCTGCAAACTTGGATGCAGCAAACGCCGAAATTCGCGCCGATCATAAAGCGATGGTCAGTGCACTCAGCAGCCAATTGTCGAAACGAATGCCGTTTGTTTATGCAATTGCGGTAGTGAATTTGCTGCTGATTGCGGTTGCCTTCTACGGCACGGTATCGGACATCCATTTGGCGGTCGTGACCGTGCCTCTCTTGATAATCGCGTTAATACGATCAGTCTACTGGCATCCAGCAATAATGGCTAAGCGTTCACAAAAGCGAATTGCGTACGATCTGGACAATCTTCCGTTCACTGGAACCATGGTTGCTGCCGGGCTGATGGTCTTCGCCGGTTCTCTCTATCCCTTCGGCGACACGCAACAGCAAAGCCTCATTCATTACATTGCGACCCTCACCAGCTTTGTTGGCATACTGGGTTTGAATCCCTCGCCACGAACGGCGCTTGGAATGACTCTAGTGAGTGTCATTCCATCCGTTTCCATATTTCTCTACTTTGGACATCCCAACGCATATTCGGTCAGCATCACGATGATAGCTGTTTCGTTGCTCTTGCTGCTCATAGCTCGATCGCAGCATAAAGGGCTGGTTGACCTGATCCGTTCCAAAGCCAACTTACAACTCAGAGAGCTTGAAGCTGCATCCCTAAACCACAAATTGCACAGCCAGGCATATGTCGATGAGCTTACCGGCATCGACAACAGACGCTCCTTTTTAGAAAAGTTCGAAAGTAGCCGGTTTACAAAGGACCGACCGGCCCCATGGCTTGGGCTTGTCGACCTGGATGGGTTCAAGACGGTTAACGATCTGTTCGGTCACCGAGCCGGTGACGCTGTATTGAAGTCCGTCGCACGACGCATAGCCATGTGTGCCGACGTCATCGAATGCGGTAGATTGGGCGGAGATGAATTCGCCTTTCTCCTGAACGGTACGCTTAGTTCTAACAGTGCAATCGCACGATCCGAAGAACTGGCTCAGATGATAGCAAGACCAATAAAATTCGAGTCGGACCTTCTGACAGTGAACGCGTCCATCGGTCTGCGAAAAACATCGGGCCTTTCGATCAGCGAGTGCATCGAACGGGCCGATTGGGCTCTATACAACGCGAAACAGGACGGCGCCGCTGTAAAACACTTTTCGACCGAAGATGAGTTTATAATGCACGAGCGCACTCGTATATTTACACTCTTCGACAGCGCTGACCTCGCCAGCCAATTGCGGGTCGCCTACCAGCCGATAATGGATTTTGATCGAGGCGCAATTCAGTCTGTCGAAGTTCTGGCGCGATGGATCGCTCAAGACGGCTCTACCATCATGCCGGATGTTTTTATCCCTATGGCTGAGAGCAGGCACAGAACGAGCGAACTCACCAAGATTATCATATTAAAAGCTATTAAAGAGCTACCTCATATATTTTCAAAGGTATCCATACATATTAATTTATCGGCGAAGGACATTACCAATAACTTGTTCATCGACTGGCTTTTAAACGCGCCCGAATTTAAAAAGGTCGAACGCGAGCAGATAATACTGGAACTCACGGAAACATCATTCCTAGCCGCAGGATCGAGAGCGGCCGATAGCTTACAAAAATTGAGAGCAGCGGGTTTCCGGGTTGCACTCGATGATTTCGGGGTCGGTCAATCCAGCCTCTCGCGCATTCACAAGCTACCATTAGATCAGATCAAGATCGACAAGTCGTTTTGCTGCGACGAAGGAGCCAACGAGCATGGCTGGGCAATCGTGGCCACTATTCTTGCCCTTTCGCGGCAAATTGGCGTGGAGTGCATTCTGGAGGGTATAGAGACGGAAGAGCAGGCACTTAGGGCACGCGCGCTGGGTGTTCGCCTGATGCAAGGTTACCATTTTTCCAAACCTGAGTACTCTGCCTACTTTCGCGAAAAGATGGATATTCCAAGCGTATCGATTTCAGGAACAACTATTTAGAACGAACGATTCGAGCTTAATCCCGAATGCCCAAGAGCGAATTGAAGCCCAATGGCAGCTTTTCGCCGCTTGACACCTATAACCGCACAGTCAGCAAACGGCCTAGTAACAGTCGTCGAACTAACTTATGATGAGCGATCAGGTTTGCGTTCCCCACGGCGGCCAAAAGGCAACCTCAACTTCCACAATTCAGTCCGGATCACCTCTCAAAAGGGCTGACGACTGACCGTTTAGGCGTTTGCGAACTACTGAAATTTATGTCCCGTTCTGTGTCCCTAATTTGCGATACCTGAAAAACTTGACACTTGGTAAGATCAAACACCTACATGTATAGGTCGCTTATCAAAACAGGAATAAACTTTAAAAATAAACCAGAAAGGTTCAGTGGCGGAGGCTGGTAAACTCATAATAAGACTCTACTCGAATGTATTACGACCAGTCCTAAATCAAGACTTTGTCTGTTTATCCCTTAGGATATTCCGCTTTAAAACGAAGCAGTCCTGCTTCCGAATGAACTTGGGGCGACTGCTGAACTGATACGGGGTACTCGCAATAATCGGCAGCATACCAGGCACTCGGGCGGTGGTTTCCCGATTCGCCGATGCCACCAAAGGGCAACGCTCCACTTGCGCCGGTCGTCGGACGGTTTCGATTGACGACACCCGCCCTGATAGCACCTCGGAACTCGTGCCATAAATCATCGTCCTCCCCGATGAGCGTTGCCGCGAGGCCGAAACAGGTTGCGTTCGCTGCACGCAGCGCCGCTTTCCAACCATCGACGCACGTAATCTGCAAAAAAGGAGCAAAGATTTCTTCGTCTGATACGTCCAGCCCCGTAACATCGATCAGGCCAGGACTAAGAAAGGCGGCACTCGATCCTTCGACACGTGTCAAGGGTACGATCATCTGTCCCCCAGCACCAACTATGCGATCCTGATCGGCAAGAGCAGCAGAAGCAGCCGCATCATCGATGAGCGGTCCCATGAATGGTTCCGGATTGGCATCATAGGGTCCAATCGATAGTCGGCCAGCAAGGTCGGCGACCTGTTCGACAACGCGATTGCCCCAATGTCCTTCGGGGAGGATCAGGCGCCTGGCGCATGAACATCGCTGCCCGGAACTGACATAGGCAGATTCGGCAATGATGGCGGCAACTCCTTCCGCATCGCCGTCCCATGCGACTAGCGGGTTGTTGCCGCCCAGCTCCAGCGCCAGCAGAACATGCGGGCGCGCCGACAATCGTGTTCGCAGCGTCCCCGCCGCCCCGGACGATCCGGTGAACAGAAGTCCATCGATATCTTGATCGATCAGCGCTTCACCAGTTCCGCGTCCTCCCTGAACGATGCTGAATACGCCGGGCGAAAGACCCGCTTCCTCGAAAGCTGCCTTGAAATGCTCGCCCACCAGCGGCGTCTTTTCGGAAGGCTTGAAGACTACCGCGTTACCGGCGAGCAGGGCAGGAACGATGTGGCCGTTCGGCAGATGACCGGGGAAATTGAACGGCCCCAGCACGGCAAGTACACCGTGCGGTCGGTGGTGCAGCTCTATCGTGCCGAAGGCGGCCTGGGTCGATTTCTCACCTGCGCGCTCTTCCTGCGCGCTGATCGACAGGCCGACCTTGGCGATCATCGCGCCAACTTCGGCGCGCGCTTCCCACAAGGGTTTGCCGTTCTCGCGTGATATGTCCTCGGCGAGCACTTCGCTACGGTTCTTCAGCGCAGCGGCGTAACGGTTCAGCACCGTCCGCCGATGGTCGAGCGATGCGGTGCCCCATTCCCGTTGCGCCGTCCGGGCGGCGTTCACGGTGTTTTGGCACTGAGCAACGGTGGCGGCGATCCCTTCCCACAGAACGGAACCTGTAGCGGGATTGTTTGATACGAATGGTTCACCCGGAGCAATCATGGCCGTTTCTATCTTCCGCATCATTCCGCGGTCCAGCCCCCGTCGACAACCACGCTCGTTCCGGTCATCAAGGCCGATGCGTCGGAAGCGAGAAAGACTACGGCTCCCATGAGATCTTCTACCTTGCCCAACCGACCAAGCTTGATCTTGCCAAGCACTGCGTCGAGGAATTTCGCATCCTCGAAGAAGGGTTTGGTCATCGGGGTTTCGATGAAGGTCGGTGCGATGGTGTTCGACCTTATCCCGAACGGTGCCAGGTCGAGCGCCAACGCCTTGTTCATGCCCTCGAGCGCCCATTTGCTGGCACAGTACAAGCTGCGTCCCGGACCGCCCACATGGCCCATCTGGCTACCCATATGGATTAGGCTGCCCTGCCTGCCAGCCTCCCGCAAACGGACCGCACAGGCCTTAGCGACAAAGAAGGACGCCTTGAGATTGAGATCGAGAACGGCGTCGTAATCTTCTTCGTTGACGTCCCAGACTGGCTTGGGTCTGTTGGTGCCGGCATTATTCACCAGAATATCGAACGGTGCGTGGTTATTGAAAAAAGCTTCGACAGCGGCAAGGTTGGATACGTCCAGCGTTACCGCACTGGCATCCCCGCCAATGGCCTGCGCCGCCGCGTCAATCTCATCCGATGAACGTGCGACCAACGTAACCGCCGCACCTGCTTCGGCAAGCGCTGCAGCAGCCGCCATGCCGATCCCGCGGCCCGCGCCGGTCACAACCGCCCTCCGGCCATCGAGCCGGAATGACGGTGTCACCGGAACGGCATGCGTCATCAGGCGGCCGTTTCGGGCGATGGATCGACAGCACCGGCGTAAGGCACATTGCGCCCACCGTAGCGGCGGACTCGGATATTCGCCTGTTCTCCATGACCGGCAAAGCCTTCCATGGCGCATAACCGGCTACAATATTCCCCGATCAGCGTGGTGGCTTCGTCGGTGGTCACCCGCTGGTAGGTGCAGGTCTTCAAAAATTTGCCGACCCACAATCCGCCCGTGTAGCGCGCGGCTTTCCCGGTCGGCAAAGTGTGGTTCGTTCCGATGACCTTGTCGCCGTAGCTGACATTGGTGCGCGGGCCGAGGAAGAGGGCACCGTAATTGGTCATGTTTTTGAGGAAGTAGTCCGGTTCTTCGGTCATGACCTGAACATGTTCGTTGGCATAGTTATCTGCGACCTGCACCATTTCCTCGTAACTGTCGCAGACCACGACTTCGCCGAAATTCTCCCATGCCGGACGCGCGATATCGGCGGTTGGAAGTATTTCGAGCAAGCGCTCGACCTGGTCAATGGTATCGCGCGCGAGCTTTTCGGAGTTGGTAATAAGGATCGCCGGGCTTTCGGGCCCGTGTTCGGCCTGACCGAGCAAATCGGTCGCGCAAATCTCGCCGTCGACGGTTTCGTCGGCGATTACCATCGTTTCGGTCGGTCCGGCGAACAGGTCAATGCCCACACGCCCGAACAATTGCCGCTTGGCTTCGGCAACGAAAGCGTTTCCGGGACCGACGAGCATGTCGGTGCGCTGGATGGTTTCGGTGCCCAGAGCCATGGCCCCGATGGCCTGAATGCCCCCGAGCGCATAAATCTCGTCGGCACCCGCCATTGCCTGCGCGGCGACAATCTTATCGGCGGGCTTGCCATTGAAAGGCGGTGCGCAGGTTATGACACGCGGCACACCGGCAACCTTGGCGGTCAGAACGCTCATATGTGCCGACGCCAGCAATGGGTACTTCCCGCCCGGCACGTAACAGCCAGCGGCGTTCACCGGGATGTGCTTATGACCGAGCACGACGCCCGGCATCGTTTCTACTTCCACGTCTTTCATGCTGTCGCGTTGGATTTCGGCAAAGTTTCGAACCTGCGTCTGCGCGAATTCGATGTCCTTGCGTTCCTGTGGGGTAAGGGAGTTGATGCAGCCGTCGATCTCGGCCTGGCTGAGGCGGTAATCGTCCCTGTCCCATTTATCGAAGGTATTCGACATCTCGCGCAGAGCGGCATCGCCACGGGTCTCGATGTCCAGAAGCGCCTTTTCTACGGTCTGCCGGACCTTGTTGTTCGCGTCGGCCCGCGCTTCCGCCGTCGCCCCGCGTTTGATCCAATTCGCCATGTCCTGCTCCCTAACTCTCGATTGCCCTGCGCAGTCCACACTGCTTCACCACGTCATTGACTGCGAATGCAAAAATCTTCAAGAGGAAAGCGGCTTTCGCGAAGGAGTAACGGTCATGGCAGTCGCAGATTCGGCATGGACGGTGGACCGGATGCGCGAGCGGTTGGTGCGCTACGCCGATCTTCGCCCTTGCTACAACGCGTTTATCGACACGCGCACGCCCGGATCGGAAGCCAAGGAAAATTTCACGATCATCGGACCGGGCGTGTCGGAAAATCCGGAACAGTTCGTTCATATCGCCGAGCCGCACGGTTACAATATCGGTGGGGCGCGACAGCCACCGGGATGCGTCAATTCGCAGCACAGCCACAAGACCGCGGAAGTGTTCGTGGTGCATGAGGGCGTTTGGCGCTTCGATCTGGGCGAGCATGGGGAAGATGCGCAAGTCGAGTTGTATCCTGGCGACGTCATTTCCATTCCGACCGACATCTTTCGCGGCTTTACGAATATCGGCGACGGTATGGGTTTCTTGTGGGCGGTACTTGGCCAAGACGATCCCGGTCGGGTAACTTGGGCGCCCAAAGTGTTCGAGATGGCCCGGGAATACGGGCTGGTGCTGCTTAAGTCTGGACAGCTCATCGATACGAAAGAGGGGGAAGCCATCCCCGATGGCCAGCAGATCATGGAACCCACTCCCCGGCATGAAGTGGCGGCTATGGGCAAGGCGACACAGGCCGATGCGAAAAAGCTCGTATGGCGGGCTGGCGATGCCGGGCCCGAACCTACGACGCGGATCATCGGCGAGGGTGAACAATTTTCGTGGAAGCATGGCTTCTCGCTGGAACGGTTGTCGATGCAAGCGGGAGCGCGCTTTGAAAGTGAGCTTGCGACGGATCCGAAAGTCGTGTTCGTCAATAAAGGCCGAGCAAATTTACAATGGGGAAACTGCGAGCTGACGCTCGGTAAGGGAGATACGATCTCGGTTCCCATTGGCCTTGAGCACAACATCGCAGCCGATGACGATGCTGAACTTTTCGTGGTCCGCCAAAGCGACGAGCGGCCACACCCCTAAGCTTCATTGGAATGTGTTCCTCGCGCGGCGATCGGATAGAGGTCCGTTTGCGCGAATTTTCTGAGCGTTCATACGAACGAGAAACAGACGACATGCATAGGCACGTCGGCTGTTTTCGTCTCATCGCGAAAGACTAGAAACGATATCCCACTCGCAGGCCGTAGGTCCGTGGGTCCGCGTAGGTGCCCTGTATCTCGCCATTTGCCCGTACGGTAATCCGGCCAAGGGTCGCCTCATCCTCGATATTGTGGACGAAGGCTTGAACGCTGATACGTCCACTTTCAGTTTCGTATGTGATGCGGGCGTCGGTCTTGAAGAAGCTCTCCTGCTCGATGTTCGGTGCCGATGGCGAAAGTAGGTACTTGCCGGTCCATTGCGTATTGACCTGTGGCGTGAGCGTTCCTGCCGAACCCAAATTGATCTCGTAGGCCGCGCCAAACTGCCCGGACCAGTCCGGCGTGTTCTGAACCCGCCTGTCTGTCGGCACATAGGCAAAGTTGAAATTGTTGATGCCGGTGTCGATGAAGAGTTCGGGATTGGTCTGCGCATTGGGGAAATAGCCACCACCAATGCCGTAATTCTGTGGCGCAGTCGGAGGGAACGCGCCGCTACCGCAAGAAGGCTCCGAAATGTAGAAGCAGATGAAGTTGGCTGGCGCGAACCGGGCAAACTCGTCGTAACGGGCGCGTTGATACACGACTGCGGCATTAAGCGTCAGCCCCTCCAAAGGTTCGAAGATCGCATCCGCTTCGACGCCGATGGTCTCCTGTCCCGCGACGTTGAAGATGGTCGTCACGTTGGTCGGCGGGGCCGGAGCCAGTTCGACCTGCACCGCCTGCGTCCCCTGTTCCTGCAGATCCTTAAAGTCATAATAAAAGGCTGCGACGTTGAAGCGAAGCCGCCCATTGAGGAAGGTGTTCTTCGAACCAATTTCGAACGCATCGACGATCTCTTCGTCGAACGTCGTGATGAGGCCAGGCGTGTTAGCAGCTGTAAGACCCGCACCGAATCCGCCGGAATGGGCACCTCTGCTGTAGCTGGCATAAACCAGATTATCGCGCGACACTTCGTAATCGATCGCGGCGCGGTAAGTCAGGAACTCGAACTTCCTGTCGCCGCAAAGAGTCAGGAAATAGTTGGGCACCGTGGCTACTGCCTGATCGCTCTGATTGGTCGAGATGCCCTGCGAAGTGACACCTCCGCAAGTCTCATTGAAATCGAAACTGAAGAAAGGATTGACCGCGTAGACATTAACCGGATTATCGAACCCCTGCGCGGCCGCGAACTGCGACGCGAAGACGGTGGTCGGGTCGCTGAATCCTGTCTGGGCGATCGTCTTGAATTTCTTGTCGTCAATCGTGTAGCGGGCACCCAGCGTCAGTGTCAGACGATCGGTTACCTCGTAGGATCCCTGACCGTAAAGGGCATAGGATTGCGTTTCCGCATCCGACACGCTGCGGGAATCAAAGAGGTTTCCGGTGGTGAAGTTCAAGCTGCACGACGCGGGCGGCGTGGTGAAGCTGAACTGACAGCCGTTCGAGGCACCGAACCCACCGATACCGCCGAAATAGACCGGCAGTCCGCGCGCCGCTGCTGTCGCCGTAGTGTAATCGCGGTTGAGATAGTAGAAGGACGTACCGTCCCGCGCGGTTTCATCGAGATAGAATGCGCCGAGCGTGTATTGCAGACGGCTAGCCGGGTCGGCGGATTGTATCTGGAATTCCTGCGTGAAGGTTTCGGACCGCGTCCCTTGCGTGAAGTATCTGAGCGCGATCGCCGCGCCGTCGCCGTCGCCGCCCGCGACCGTATCGAATTTTGTGTAGGACGTGATTGAACGCAGGAGGATGTCGTCCGAAAGTTCGAAATTGATCGTGCCACTATACTGCTGCTGCGTAAGGTCCTCGAACGGCGTCGCGTCGTAAGGGCTTTCGTAAGGGCCCGTCACAGGAATCCCGACGTCCGCGCCATTGACGTCCGGAATGTTGTCGCGGAATGCGTTGGTGAACGGGAATAGCGTTCCTGTGCCAGGATTGAGGCCATTGAAACCACCAAGCCCCGGCGCAGTTCCGGTAAAGGTATATGTCTCACCGTTGAAGACCAGACTACCCCCCGGCGGCGTGACGAGGGACGGATCGACAGCCACGCCGATCACCTTGGCGTTGGCCGCGTTGAAGCCGGCGCCATCGCGCCAATAGTAACTGCCGCGCAGCAGGACTTCCAAGCGGTTGTCGAGGGAAGCCGGGGCAATCTTGAGCGTACCCCTGAAGTAGTTTTCCTTCTTGTCCTGCAGGTCCGCATCGGGTGTCACAACGCTTTCCAGGAATCCGTCGCGCCGTTCGATCGCTCCGGCGATGCGCAATGCCATGCTTTCGCCCATCGGCACATTGAGGAAGCCTTCACCGCGTATGCGATCATAACTCCCCACAGTTAGGTCGAATCCACCCTCGACAAAATCGACAGGTTCCGCGGTGGTCAGGGCAATATTGCCGCCGAAGCTGTTGCGCCCGAACAATGTGCCCTGCGGCCCCTTCTGCACTTCGACTCGGGCCAGATCGACCAACGCGGCCGTAGCCTGTTGCGGACGGGACTGGTAAATTTCATCGATGTAGAAACCGATGCGGGGATCGGAGTTGACACCGATAGTCTCGGTATAGACGCCCCGGATGGCCGGACGCTGGGCCGATCCCGTTTGGTTGAGGCGAAGGCCGGGTACGACCTGCTCGAGCCGACTGACATCGGTAATGTCCTTATCCCGGATTTCCTCCCGCCCGACGACCGAAACCGATATGGGAACATCCTGAAGGTTTTCCTCGCGCCGCTGCGCGGTCACGACGATGACCTCAATACCGTCAGCCGGCGTTATTGCGCGCGTGTCGTCCTCAACGTTCGATTGCGCCATTGCGGGCGCCGCAAATGCCACAGTTGCGGCGGATGTCAGCAGCGCTACCGCGAATTTTGTTTTCTTATGCATCAGTAAACCTCCCCGGAAAGTTAAGCACCGATTATTGCAAGCGCAGTCAATTTGCAAGCGTTGGCTCGGGTACCTTCTATTTATTGCGTTATTCTATCCGGAAGCGGCAAGAAAGTTGCGAGCGCGACCAAACACTCCGCTTTTATCAGTCGAGTCGCGGCTTGGCTGGGTTCACGAAAAAACGTAGATCGTTGAGGATATCGAGCCCCATCTGGTCGAGCATGTGCGGGATATCGATCATCACCCAATTATCTGCGATCCGATTGTCCGGCGTGAGACGGTACCAATCCGCCACCCGCATTTCGATCAGCCTGCCGGTCGGTGGAAGCCCTAGCCACTGGCCGCCCGTATGGGTCCCGCGCATCGCCGGCCAGCCTGCCGTCATAACCCATCGCGCATCTCCTATTTCGCAAAAGTGTCCGGGTCGCTCGTCAGGTCCGTTGCGGTCGCGCGGAATACCGCTGCGGTCCGGGAACGCTTTGAGAAACAAGGCGCCGTGGCGATCTCTGAACCCGTGCATGCCACGACTGGAACCAATTCCAGCGGGGCCGAACCAGTTCATGTGTTCGGCCCAATGCGGGCTGTGTGCCGCTGCGGCTGACGCGCGGTCCACGACTTCCGAGGCGTCGGGCAAGCCGCGCTGCATCTCACGCACGATCGCCAAGGAACGCACGCTTTGAGCAGGCTCGCCGGACACCAGCGTGAAGCCATGATGACCGGGGGGAAACGCCCATTGTTCGATGCTTCCGGGCATCGTGCGTAATGGGTAGAATCCGGCTTGCCGCATCATGTCGATCAGATCGAACATGATATAAGCGCGCACGAACCGGTCATCCTCGACCACCAAATTAATGGCGAACCTTAAAAAGGCGAGCTGATGCGTAGGGGGTATCCCTAGCCAGCTTTCTGCATGAGTGCCCATGACATGGCCCAGCACACTGACATGTTGGTGTCCCTCGTACTCGCCGGCGAGTATTGTCGCGGGTCTTATCTCGAAATCGAGAAGCGCGTTCTTCAAAGGTTGCCAGAACTTGCTGGCCGCCGTGATATTTCCATGCATCGGCGGGAACGGGTGGAAGGCGTTCCAAACGCACTCGGTATGACAGAACCGATTGAGTACCGATCCCATCTGAGGACCGTCGACCGATGCGATCCGATCGATAAGGTCCGCCGCCATCTGCTTGTATCGGGATACCATAAACCGCGCCCACCGCTCCAATTGACAAGCGAACGATTGCATGCGCATTCACTGAATTGCAAGTCAGGGTGGGTTCCAATGGAGCCGAACTTGCTGCCTGCCGCTTGGAGGATTGCACATTGGTCGCACTTGAAAACGGTAAGCCGCGCCTGCGCCCGTGGGACAAGGCGATGTACGGCCTGGGCAGCACGGCCGAGGCTATCGTCTACACGACGACTGCGAGTTTCCTTCTCATTTTCTACAATCAAGTAAGGGGAATAGAACCGGGACATGTCGGCACCGCGCTCGCCATCGGGATGATGGTCAACGCCGTTTTCGATCCGCTGGTCGGTTCATGGTCGGATCGGGTGCGCACGAAAATCGGGCGTCGCCACCCGTTCCTATTCGCATCGATCCTGCCCGGCGCGATCTGTTTCTATGCCGTGTTCAATCCGCCCGATGGGTTGTCCGAAACCGCCGAACTGGTGTGGCTCACCTGCTTCAATGTGGCCTTGCTGCAATGCATGTCGCTGTACCACACGCCGCATATGGCGATGGGGGGCGAGTTGTCGGACGATTACCTGGGCCGATCCAGCATCATGGCGTATAACACGTTTTTCCTATGGATTGGAGATACGTTGGGCTGGGTGCTGTCCTTCGCGTGGTTTTTCCGGGCGACTGCCGAATTTAGCAACGGCGCACTCGATCCCACGCGCTACCCGGCTTTCGCAGGTTTCTTCGCGCTGCTCATCATCATTTTCTGCACCATGTCGGCCTGGTCTACCAAACGTTACATTCCGCATCTTCCACAAGCGAAACCAAACACGCCAAGATTCAGCCCGATTGAATTCTGGCGTGATTTCGTTAAGGCGTTGTCCAACCGGAACTATGTCGTCCTGCTGATTGGCATGTTCTTTCTGTCGCTGATGGTAGGAGTCCGCGGCGGGCTGTGGCTCTACACCGCCAGCTATTTCTGGCAGATCGACAATACGCAGATCAGCCTGTTCGCCATCGGCAGTTTCGCTGGCTATCTGTTCGGCGCGTTTGCGGTAACGAAACTGCATGACCGATTTGACAAACGCTGGACTGGCATGTTCGCTGTCATCGTGTATTGCATCGGCCCGGCGCTTCCTCTGGCGCTCGGCTATTTCGGAATATTACGCCCCGACACGCCCGGGCTACTTTGGATTTTGATTGCTTTCTCTGTGCTTCAGCACGCACCCTACAGCGTGATGACAACTACCGTCTATTCGGCGCTGGCGGACATCGCGGACGAGAACGAGGTCAAATTCGGACTACGTCAGGAAGGCATTTTGTATGCAGCGCGTACGCTGTTCGCGCGGGTCGATCAGGCAATCGGAACGGCGCTGGCCGGTTGGGTCCTCACGATAATTGCGTTCCCGGAGCAGGCTCGTCCCGGCGAGGTTTCCGATACTGTTCTCATGTCGCTGGCGGCTGCGTTTGTCTTAACCACGATTCCAGGTCTGGTCGCCGCCATATTTTACGGCATGCTGCGTGTAACGAAGGAAACTTACGACGATGCGCGGGCGATCTTGAAATCGCGACAAGTCGAAGAGGATGCCATGTTGCCCGGCTAGCCGTGAATGTCGGCGTGCAGGCTGCGGGCCCCTTTCAGCAGGAAGTCTTGATCGGACCGCAGGACGAACAAGGTCGCGCCCAATTTCGTCCAAATAGGCACATCGGCGGAACGTGACAGGAACATTCCAATGGGCATGTCTGCCCGTCGACAGACTTCGCAAATTCGTTCGATGGCCGCTACTACCTCTTGATCGTCCGGACTTTCTGCACCGAGCGACACCGTGAGATCGGCCCGCCCCACAAATATAGCGTTGAGCCCCGGAACCCGCACAATGTCGTCGAGTTCCACGAGAGCCTCGGCATCCTCGATCTGCGCGATTACGATGACATTCTGCGCGGCTTCGCGATGGGCGGCCATGCCGAGCGTGGTAAACCCCGCCGCCCGTGAACTCCCGGCGAACCCGCGCCCACCAGCTTTGTAATGGCAGGCCCGTACTGCAGCCTTGGCCTCCACCCGACTGCGAATATGAGGGATGACGACCCCGTCGCTCCCGCCATCCAAAGCCTGAAGTATGGCCGACGGATCGTTCGCCGATGGACGTACTAGAACCGTTTTGCTTTCTGCACGCGCGGCGAGGATGCATTGGTCGAGCACTTCGCGGCCAAAGGGCGCATGTTCGGCGTCCAGCACCAACGCATCGAGCGGCGAGAGCGCAAGCACCTCCACCACGTGCGGGTGGGGGGTCTTCACCCATGTCGCTGAGAGTACCTCGCGGTTTGCAAGCCTTTCCCGGAACGAACTCATACGCGCCTCACAGCCAGGTGGTTGCTGGCGATATCCGCGCCTTCACGCAGCGCGCCCAGTTTCGCCCAGACGATGTCTTCATCCACTGCGCCGAAACCAGCGAATGTCGAGAAACCGCAATCGGTACCGGCAATCACCCGATCCGCGCCGACGATCGCGGCGAACTGCATGATGCGGTTGGCCACGACTTTCGGGTGTTCGACGAAATTGGTGGTGGTGTCGATGCATCCGGGGATCAGAATTTTTTCTTCGGGTAACTGCCCGGCGTGGTCCATAAACGCCTCGAAATCATGCTGATGGCGTGGGTTGGAAGTTTCGAACAGCAGCCCGGCCGGCTTAGCTTTCATGAGCGTCGGCAATATCCGGTTCATTTCGATGTCGCACACATGCGGCCCTTCATAATTGCCCCAACACACATGCATCCGGATATTGTCGGCAGGAATATTGCGCAGCGCGTGGTTCAACACCTCGACATGCCGTTCGATCAGCCGGATATATTCGGGATCGCTGCGATCCTTATACATGGTGTGCCGCCCCAGGCCGAGATCGGGACTGTCGAGCTGCACGACGTAGCCGGCTTCGGCGATCGCTTCATATTCCGGGCGCATCGCTTCGGCGACCGCCTCGAGATAGGCGTCGTCATCTTCATAATGTTCGTTGGGCTGGAACAATGCGATGACGCCCGGCGACGCAGCGTTCATGAAGCTCGCCGCAGCCCCGTGCATTTCGCAGGCTTTGGTGAACCGGCGCAGATCGTTTCTCACCGGTTCGCCATCCACATGGCTGACTTCGCCTGTACAACGCGGTCTGCGAAAAGTCGGGGTTCCGCCGCCTTTCGCCTGGCGTTCCAGGAATGCGGGATAGCGTTCAAGATCGGCGGGTGCCCGACGCGGACTGTCGCCGTCGAAGCCGCTGATCCGGTCCTTTATATAGGTCGCATAGCTGATCTTGCTCATTTCGCCGTCGGAAACGATGTCGATGCCGGCGGCGACCTGCCGCGCCACGCAATTTTCGACAGCTCTCGACAAGGTTGCCTCGGCGTGCTGCGGATCGACCGCGTCACCACGTTCTTGCGCAAAAATGATGTCGGTAACCTCCGCGCTACGCGGAAGGGAGCCGACATGAGTGGTCAGGATTCGGTGAGACATAAAGTGGTTCTTTCGACTTCAACGAGCCATTCGGCAAGGTGGCGCCCCAGCCTTTCGGGCTGCTCCAGCGGCAGCATATGGCCGGCATTTGGAATGACATGAAGCGAGCTGTCCGGGATCATCGCGGCCAACTGCTCATGCTCTTGCGCAGGGCAGAGAGTGTCCTCTTCCCCGCAAGCCAAGAATACCGGAATTCCGATCGCTTGCAAAAGCGGGCGATAGTCGCGGCGAGTGCGTAAGGCTTCGCTCTGCGCCACAAACACTTCCGGTCCCAAAGCGTCGGCCATATCCCTTACCAGCCTGCCAAGGTTTGGGTCGCCTTGGTTCTCCGTTGAAAAATAGTGTGGTTCGAGTTCCCGTGTTACGACCTCGACTAGACCGCCATTCGTAACACGGTGTTGTTGATCCCGGCGCGGCTGCGCCCGGAACGCGCGATCAGGGCCGGCATTCACGTCCAGCAAGGCCAACGCCGTAATACGATCCGGCGCTTCTTGAGCCATAGCGAGCGCGACATTGGCCCCCATCGAAAACCCGATCGGCAGTAATGGTCCGGCGTTTTCCTCAAGGCATTTGCGTGCCATACCCGTGATGGTGTCTTCCCGCGGTTCGCAATGGACGACGTTCCAGTTCGAGAGAAACGGCAGGATACCGTCCCAGATTCGCCGATCGCACATGTTCCCCGGTATGAGGAGGATAGTTGGCGTTTTGCCCATCAGAAGCCGGTTCTCCATTCGGCGCGTTCGACGGTCTTTTCTCCCGCAATATCGCGAACGATCCTGGGATCATTGCGATCATCTGGTCGTGCGGCTATATACGCGGCAACAAATGAAAAGCCGTTGCTGCGGTGCTGGCCAGGGCCGACCCGGTGTACTGCAAACAAGACCGCATGCGTATCCGCTGCAGAAAAGGCCCGTAATACGAATGGACGGGTACGCCAATCGGGGGCGACGCCTTCTGCCCGGCCATGCGCAATATCATAGCCGATCTGCAGGATGGCGTCGGTCGCACCGTCCGCCAGATCGATGTGATCGTCTGCGCGAAACGCGACGTCGCGGCGGGCCTGATGGAGGTCGGTGTCGAATGCCACTCCGATAGCGGGCTCCACCGGACAGCAGGGTCCCGGGCCAAGGCGCCAGATGCGCAGGATACCGCCGTCGTAAAGATCGGCGAACAGCGCGACGTTGCCTGCAAACACTGCGGCATGGTGGGCCGAGACGACCGCATGGCTAGCATCGGAAATATCGAGAGGGTCTTGCCGGAACCGGTTGACGATGGCTTCCTCGCCATAGGCTTCACCTCCCCAACCATCGAGGCGGCATGGCGGCAGCAATGCGCCTTGTACGCGGTTCCCGGTAGCCAATTGCTTCAACGTGTCGATCGCGTTCATGCGCCGAGACCACCAAGCACTTGCCGCAAAACGGCAAGCTCGTCGAAGATAGTAAGGTCCTCCACAATCAGACCCGAACGTATGCGGTAATGCGAGACGGCCATGATCAGCAGTTCCTTCCCGGTGGCTTCACCCCAGATACCCGCCGCTCCGTGAGTTCCGGTAAGGGACCAGCGTACGGCCACCGCGATGTCGTCATCGGGCAAGGGCCGGGCGGCGACGTGGTCGATGGAGATAGCTGGCCGATGCAGAACGGCGCGTATTTGCGTGAGGCAGCCGATCCAGTACCCGCGACCCCAGCCACGCCGGTTGGATGGCCAGCGAATTTCCGCCGAAGGAGAAAGGGATTTGGCCGCATCACCGTAAAGATCGTGTTGAACTGCCGATTTCAACATGGCGACCGGCAAATTGGCCGGATGGCCTGATGGCACTTCGATACCGTCGGACTGCCGCACCGCTTCGATGGCCTCCGCTCGCCATCGATGCCGCTCCTGATCGCCAGCCTTGTCGTCGGTCGCTTGGGATGCAGCCACGTCCCATGGGTTTCCGCCGACCTGCCATACCGCGCGCAAATTGTCGCGCACCAGCCATTCCTCGACGATCCGGTTTTCGCGGCAAAGGCAATCCGCAATCGTCATGACACCGGCCTCGCGCCGCGTCGCAGGACCCAACATCGCATCATCGCCCAGATGAGTCGAACTGCTCACGATCCGGTGCGAGCTGTAGAGGTTTCCAATGCCTTCATCGGACCAGATGACGTCCTCGCCAATAACCTGCCGGTCGCTCGACATAGCGAGCGCGCCGATCGTATTCTGTACCACGATCTCGTATCCGACCTGGGGGCCCGCCAGCGTGTGCATCACGCAGTCCTCGCCGTAATGGGTGCGACACAGGCCGATGTTTTTTTCCTCCCATATCCGGTGGGTGCAACGCATTATGTAGTCGACGAAATCGCGATAGACGGGGTCGTAGCGTGGCAGTTCCTGCCGGCGCGGGCCTTCTTCCATGATCTCGGCGAAGCTGCGCCCGACCGGCGAGAGGACTTGCGGTTGATCGTTCCACGCGGGCATTACCGATACGCCTGCGTCAGCACGCCGAGTTCGTCGAACACCATCCATTCCTCCGCGACCCGGTCGCCTTTGAAGCGCAGATGGCTGATGCCCATCATGGACACCGGTTTGCCGGCGGGACATTCGCCAAGCACTCCGCCCGGCGCGGTGGTGCCTTCCAGCACCCAGCGAACTGCCACGATTACGCCATCGGTCTCTTCGCTGTGACAGACATGCTCGACCCGTAACACTCCATCGGGGATCGCGGTCTGGATATGCAGCAGGAGCGCGCCGATATTTCGCACCCCCTGCGCAAGCCGCCCGCCGCCTGCGTGAACAACCGCGTCTGGATGGTAATATCGGTCCAGCCAATCGAACCGTTTCAGGTTCCATAGATTGTGGAACACATGCCTAGACCAGCCGTCGATCGTGTCCATCGGCAGTTCGAGCTGGTTGCGCGGTGCCTGCCCCTCCAGCCGCGTTTCCGGCGAGACGATCGGGGTTTCGAGTTGGTCGGCCTCCGCCAGCCGCCGCGCCGTGTCCTGCAGATCGAAGCCAAGCTGGCGAACCTGCGCGCCTGCATCGCGTACCAGCCATTCAGTATGGATACGGTTGTCGCGGCTGATGCAGTCAGCAGCGAACCGGATCGAGGAGCGACGCCCAGTGGCGGGGCCAAGGCCTGTCCGCCCAACATTGGTCGACCGGCTGTGGCCGAGATGCGCGGTATAGAAGCCATCCGTCTCGTTGCCCGACCAGGCGACGTTCACATGATGAATTTCACCATCGGGAAACGCATTGAGAGTGGCTACGGTGCCGGCAATGACCTCTTCCACCGAACGCACAACGCCGTAAGACGAATAGATGGTGCAGCTGGCATCGTATGTATCGTAGATGCTGCCGACCGCCCGATCCATCCAGATCTCGTCGGTAATCCTGACGATATAATCGACGATATCGGTGAACCGATCTTCGAACCCTGCCATCGACTGGGTCCGTTCGCCCGACGCGCGCAGCATCTCTGCCGTATCGCGGCGGCGTACCTTGGTGACTGGCGGTCGATCGGGCAGGGTGAAAGGAAGTTCCATGATTGCTCCGGGTCAAATAGGAATATGGACAAACGCGTCGCCAGGACGAAGCGTCAGTGTTTTAGCAAGCGCGTGATTGATGCATCCCGTGCTATCGACGGTACCGCGCGCGACACGGAACTGGGCACCCGAACCGCTTGCCACCAGCGACATCTTTGGAAAGGCAAGATCGGTTTCGATGCGGTTCACGGTGGTACGGCAGGATTCGCGTACGCTACGAACCTTGTCGATATCGCAAACGACTGTCGGTCCGCCATCGAAGATATCGATATAGTCTTCGACATCGAAACCCTCATCCACCAGCATCTGCAATGCAGCGCGGCCATCATCGTGGGGTTTTCCAAGTGCGTCACGCGCATTTTCAGGTAGCATCGAGATATAGAGCGGATAACGCGGACCAAGATCAGCAATGAACTGGTTGCCGGCAAGAGCCCCGGTCCTGTCCGCTTCACTGAAATTCATGTCGTAAAAGTGGCGTCCGATCGCTTCCCAAACAGGAGAATTGCCACGCTGGTCCTGAAAGCCGCGCAGTTCGGCAATGACTTTCCGGCCGAACCAGTCGCGATGGGTCGCGATGAAAAGATACCGCGCCTTGGCCGCCAGCTTGCCGATCGCAAGTCCTCGGAATTCAGGACCGACGAATAACCCGCCCACTTCGCATTCGCCGTCAAAATCATTGACGAGGTTGAGCAGCGTTTGCACCTTGCGCTTACCGATTGCGAGCGATCGGGAAACTTGCCGGGTGACGCGGTAACTGTAGAACGGCCAGTTGGCCCCCACTTTGGGAAAGACGCAGCAGGTCGCCGCCACCTGACCGTCCAACTCGACGATCATCAAGATTGCGGCGCCTTCCTCACGTGCTTCGGATGAAATGAGCGCCTGTTCGCTCGCCGCCAGTTTGGCCGCCAGTGCCGTTCGGTCGGGCGGCAGATTGGTCAGGCCATCACCGCCAGCGACGGCAAGATCGTACAGCGATTCCAGATCATTCGCGTTTGCCATCCGAAGCATCGGACTGGGCACCGTCTTGTTGGCTTGGCGGTCGCCAGTGACTGCGGGCTCGACCGTATTCTGCATCACCTTACCTTGGCATCGATTGCATGCGCATGCAACGATGGTTTAGTGCCGCAGGATGATCATCGATTGCCACCACCACCTTTGGGATCTTTCGAGAGTTCGATATCCGTGGCTGGAGGCGCGCGGGGAACGGCGTTTCTTTGGCGATCCGACCGCAATACAGCGGAACTATCTCCCCACCGACTTTCGGGGCGATTGGGATGGAATTCCGATCGGTGGCAGCGTGCATATCCAGGTCGGGGCTGCGTCCGGTCTGGAAGTGGTCGAAACGCGGTGGCTGGACGCCCAGGCTCAGGCGAGCGGGTTGCCCACCGCGATCGTCGCGTTCGCCGACTGCACTTCGAATGCGTTTGCCGACACCCTCTCACAGCACCTTGAAGCTTCCGACCGGGTGCGCGGTGTTCGCCAGATTATTAGCCGTCATCCGGATGAAGATTTAGCCGAGGAAGGGGCAGCTCTTTTGCGAGACCCGGCTTTTTCCGATGGCTTAAAAATTCTGAAAGGCCGGCAATTGTCCTTCGATTTGCAACTAACCCCACCCCATCAACAACTTGCTGCTGAAATCTTCGCGCAAATCCCCGGTCTTCGCGTAGCGCTTTGCCACGCTGGTTCGCCGTGGCACCGGGATCCGGCATCGATGAAGAAGTGGGCTGCGGGGCTTCGGTCCTTTGCGTCCCTTCCCAATACGATGTGCAAACTGTCGGGGCTCGGCATGTTCGATCCCGATTGGACAGCTGATACGCTGGCCCCGGTCGTCGAAACCGTCATCGACATCTTCGGGGCAGACCGGGTCATGTGGGGATCGAACTTTCCGGTCGACAAGCTCTATCGTGATTATCGTAGCGTTTCCGATACCGTATGGCATCTCGTACGCGAACCTATGCGGGAGCGCGTATTCGGGTTGAACGCCATCCGCTTCTATCGTCTTGGCGAACTATGCAATGCGGGCTGACGCGCCTTCAATCAGGCTCCCGGCGAAGCTGCGGATTTCCGGCGGCAGATCGGGTTTTTCGATCCGTTCCAAAACCATGGATACGGCGGCCTCTGCCATGCGCCGGACGGGCTGGCGGATGGTGGTCAGCCGGTAACTCTGCCATGCGGCAGGAGCAACACCGTCAAACCCGACCACGGAAATGTCCTCGCACAACGTAAGGTTCCGTGCCCGTGCGCCGTCCACCGCACCGATCGCCATGAGATCATTCGCACTGATGATCGCATCGAGCTTGCCGCTTGTCAGATCGAATAAGGCGTCGAATCCGGCGCGTCCGCTATCATAGTCGAAGCCGCCCTCGACGGTACAGGCAGTCAACCCGTGGTGCTTCAACCGCGAGATCGCGGCTCGCACACGTTCCTGTCCCACGGTGGAATCGTCAGGCCCCGAAATGATGCCGAAATGACGATGACCCGCTTCGACAAGCATGTCGACGAGCGATCGCTCCCCGATCATCGAATCGCAACTGACGCTGGATACGGCAAGATCCTCGCTTTGCCGGTTGTAAAGGACGAGTGGGACCCTGTGGCGTGTGAAGTCGAGGATCTGTGACCTGGTCAAGCTGGCAGCGACGATCGCCCCATCTACCCGGTACCTCCAGATTTGTTCGAGGACGGTATCGACTTCACCTTCGGACCGTAGCGCGAACAGCAGCACACGCGAATTCTGATCGGATAGCTTCTGTGTGATCTGGGCAAGCACTTCGGGATAATACAGGTTCGTCAGGCTTGAAATGATGACTGCAATCAAGCCGGTCCGCTTGGTCATCAATCCCGAAGCCACAGCGTTCGGGTGATAGCCAAGCTCTTTGGCCGCCTTCAGAACCTTAGCCTTGGTCTTGGCAGAGATGCTGGAACCAGGGCGAAAACAGCGAGATACCGCCGATTGCGATACCCCGGCGTGTACGGCGACATCGTAAGAGGTCAAGCGATCCCGGGCAGTAGTTTCGCCGGGGCGAGGCGGTTCATTTTGCATGCAGTCAGTTTGGACCAAACAAAACTACAAGAGAACCTTTATTCCGATTTCAAATTCCTCGGATTCACGAAAATCCAGCTTCGGCCGAAGCCCCGTGGTGGTTCAGCCGCCGCCGGACTGAACCGCATTCATGCGTCCAAGTACGTCGAGCCCTTGCATCATCAGAAAATGAAGAAGATCGATGAACACCCAATTCTCGGCGATCTTACCATCCTGCACGCGGTACATATCGATGACGCGCATGTCAGCAGGTCTGGAGCTAGCCGTCATCCCAAGAAAACCGCCAGAGTTCTGCACTGAGAGATTGGGCCAACCAAAGAACCCACCAAAAGCGCCCTCGGCAAGGCGGCAGATATGCCCATTGAACGTATATGCGGTCGACAGCGATTTATCGAACGGCATGCTATGTTGCAGATCGTACCGTTCGATCGTGTAAACGGCGCCAATTCCGGCTGGCCCCCACCAGATCATATCGTCATGCCAGGTCTGCGCCAGACGATCAGCCTCATCTTCGTTCCGCGGTTTCGCGGCCGGCGAATTGATCATCGCATTGATCACCGCAAGGGTCGCCGTACCAGCTTCAGCATCCTGCGCCGTGTAGCACAGGCCGTCATGGGTTCGCGGACCTGGCTGTACCAGCATGGTTCCAGTCTGCGGCGGAAACGGATTTTGACCTGCCTGCATCATCAGATGCGGTATATCACAGAACATGGCCGTTTCCACGATCACGCCATTCTCTACGCGGTTGAACTCGCAATAGCGCAGCATAACGATGCGCAGATTATGGCGGATACCGAGCCACGACCGTTCGAATGCACCCATCAGATGGCCCATCTCTACCACCCAAACCCCTTCGAAACTGTCGATCTCGTTATGCCCCGCAATGAAGATATCCGCGCGTCGCTGGGTTGATTTGAGCGAATTCTTCAGCGGGGTCCAGAATACGCGCGCGACCGCTTCAGGTCCGCGCTGTTCGTTGAACGGATGCATGCCGCGCCATTGCCAGTCGGATGCGACGAAGTGGGATGCGGCATCTGCAACGCCCGCGGGCGTTGCGCCATCGATCGCTTCGTGAAAGGATCTGACTAGATCCTTGGCCTTTTGTAAATCGCGTTCGTTATTAGTGGTCATCGTTCCGACGTTCTTTTTGTAAGTTATGGCAATTGGCAGGACCGCGCAATTCTCTGCTATCACGGCTGATTGCGCAGTCAAGATACACACGAATGCGAACTTCGACGATAGGTTTTTTTCATACTTTGAGTCAGACCGATAAAGCTTACGGAGTGGTTCATGTCAGCATCTGAGCCACATATTTTTCGGCCTCGAGCCCTTTTGTATTTGAGCGAGCAGTCTAGTCCCGAAAACTTTCGCTAGCTTAAGTTGCTATCATTGATGGTCAGTATGCGGCGAGCGGTAGCCTCTTTCAAATCGGGACGTTTGAAAGCGGGCACCCAAGTGGCATCATCGCGGTCTGCTGTGCGTAATCGGACGAATTTTCGCACACTGATGAGTTCCGCCCTAGGCACGCGGCATCATTCTTAAATATTTTCCTTTAACTCCAACCCACCATGATCGGACCCAGCGATACGATTGAACGAACCGTTCGCATTCCCGCGCGGGCGCTCTTCTATGGTCTTTGGGCTCTGGCAACATGGCTGATCTTACTCGCCGTTCCCGCGGCCGCCCAGATCTCCAACGAGACAGTCGTAAACAATCACAACACTACGCGGGAATATCAGCGAAGCTATACGCCGGCAGCTGGTGAGAACCGCGTGGTCATCGCGCTGTTATTCTCGGAATATGATCTGTCCCAGAACTCGCTTGTCACGGACGCGACATTGGGTGGTGTGCCGATGATCAACCTCGGGACGATCGAAGCGTTGGAGGCCAAACGCAACCGGATGACCGCGTTTCTGCTGCGCGAAGCGGACATACCCACTGGCAGTGCCAATTTGCGCGTGCGCTATGGTCCGGATCCTGCCGCATCGCTTATCTATCTCGCTACGGTGCTCAACGTCGACCAGGCAAGCGCCGCCAACCCACCGCGTGGCTTCGCGCGCTATTGCAGCAGCGCGAACGCCAACACCAGCGGGACCATCCCTTTCGCGGCGGTATCCGCGAGGGGGAATGACTACGTCTTCTCCTTCGTGGGAACGGGCAAGAACACGGCCTTCACCAGTTTCAACAATGGCGGCACCGAGCTGTTCGACGAGCGTGTGACCGGGCCGGGGTTCAGCTTTGCCGGCGCGGTCCAAACCCCGCAGACGAATACGACAATCAGCGGCACGGCTTTCATCAACGGCGGTTGCGATCGGCGCCCAAGCACATTTCAGCTTGTGCTGCGACCCTTGCTGGGAAGCGACGCGCAGCTCACTGCCCCTCTGTCGCGCAAGATCGGCAATACGGTCACGATCGAAGTTACCGATAGCGATCGCAACCAGCGCTCGGCCTTCGCCGATACACTCAGCGTATCGGTTCGCAACACACGCACCGGCGAGATCGAGACCGTGACTCTTACCGAGACCGGTCCAAACACCGGCATATTCCGGGCTAGCCTGGCCACGACCAATGCCGACAGAGGGCCGAACAACAACGGATCGATGTCCGCTCGCACCGGCGACGTCCTGGAAACGATATATAACGATGCGACGAACAGCACCGGCGCTTCGCGCATTCTTTTCCGACAGACCCGCCTGACCGCGACCGACAACCCAGCGGAGCTGTTGGCGACAAAACGGTCGGCCACGACGGCCAACGGGGCCGATCTCGCCGTTCCGGGCAATGATGTCGTCTACACGATCGAGATCATCAACATCGGGGATGGCCCGGTCGATACCGACACCCTGTTTATCGTCGATACGATGCCGAGCGAGATGGCCTTTCGCACCGCCGATTTCGATGCAGGCGACAATATCGTGTCGCCAGTAGGGTTCAAAGCCGGAACCAGCGGTCTGACATTCGATCCGGCGCGCGACCTTCGCTTTGCGAACGGAACGACTACGCCTACTAGTCTGACGCAATGTCAGTACACGCCGGTCGGAGCCTATGACCCCAACGTTCGATACATATGCCTTCGTCCCATTGGCGCGATGCTGCCTGGAAATCCCAACCCGATTGTCGAATTCCAGTTCAGGGCGCAAATCCGCTGAGCAAAGTGTTTGCATTGCAGATTGATCTTCTAGAATAGCATTTGGATAGCTTCAAAATTACCCCAGTATCTTGAAGCGAGGCAAGGTTTATCTATTGAGTTCTCAAACATCTCAATATGACAGAGTGAGAATATGAACAATCTTAAAGATCGGGCAGAGATGCTGATAGCGTTGACTTCCGACATCGTGACGGCCCATGTCAGCAAAAGCAATGTCGACATGACCGATTTGTCTCAGCTGATCGGCAACGTCCATGCCGCTTTGACTGATCTTGGTCAGTCCGTCGATGCGGAAGAAAATTCTCACGAACCGGCCGTTTCGGTGCGGGCTTCAGTCAAAAAGGAACATCTCGTTTGCCTCGAATGCGGCAGAAAACTGAAAGTGCTCAAACGCCACTTGATGACCGAACATGATATGACCGTCGCGGACTACAGATCACGTTGGGAGCTTCCCAAGGACTATCCGATGGTTGCACCGGAATATGCAGCAACCCGCAGCGATCTCGCCAAGAGGAGCGGTTTGGGGCGCAAGCCTGGCCAGGCTCGAGGCCGAAAGAAGAAGTCTGTCTGAACTTGATTGATGCGGTGGAAACCCGAAGAATCCAAATTTAA
>JBASAR010000264.1:0-2142 GCA_049650705.1 Pontixanthobacter sp.
CTCCCAACAGCAGTGTGCAGCACCACAGCTCACCACAGCTCACCTTGGAGCTGTTCATGCTGTGCTCTGAGCTAGAAGAAGCGCACCGCACTAGCGGAAGTATAGGCGCGATTCGCCGGGTGCTTTGGCAATGTGGGCAGCTGGGTCTAGCTTGATGGCACAAAGCTGCTCCGACGTGGAGCCTGCCTGGTACACAGCAGCCGCAGCAGAGCTCAGCTACGCAGGGAAGCGCGCGCGCATCTGTGGTGGCAGCGGCGGGTGCACAAACGGGTCTGCGCCTGCGGCGGCGCGCATGTGTGCGCGCAACGCCTTCTCGGCATCACTCTGCGGGGCTGGCCGCGCTGGCTCCGCCTGTATGGCTGCATGCTGGTCTGCTGCTGCTATGCGGTCAGGCAGCTGCACATTGGCTGCGGCACACGCTGTCCTTTGGACCTTGGGCCCTGACTATGCCTGACCCGCTGGAAGTATGGGTTTGTACGGGCAGCTGGCATACCTGCAAACAGCTTCGACGCAAGTCAGGTAAAGTATATCCTCATACAAAGGTTTGGAGGCAATTCAGGGGAATGGCAAGCAAGCACTTGCTGCAAATCAATTCAAAGATGACACAGCCAAAGCCGCTGTAGACACCTGATTTCTAACTCGTCTGGGCGCCGTTTGAGACAGCGCTATTATTTCTGGAAAGCAGCATACCATGACAGATGTATGTGCTTGCCCTTTGGCGTTGGTCGATGTGCACAACCCCCTTCCCGAAGGCATGGGGTGTAGGCACAGGTGCAATATGGTGCACATTGTGCAGAGTGCTGCTGACAGCTTGCAAAGGGCGCGAGACAGCTTGACAGCTTGCACGCAGCTCGCTTTCGCGTTGGAACGCAAAGATTTCGCAATGTGTAGCCTAATTGAAGCAGAAACGCTGCAGTGGCGGCGTTGCACAAGTTGCACAAGTACGCAGGCGCAGCGACAGCCCGCTCGCGGCTCAATACGCAGGCCGCAGGCTCACAGCGCAGCAGCACGCACAGCGCAGACGCCGTGACAGCACTAAAAGAAGCAGAATGAGTTCCACATGCTGTCCGCGCAATACTCACCGCCGGTGCCAAGCGCATGCCAGATCCTCTGGCCCCGGGCCCTGAAGGTAGCGCTGCCCCGCTGCCTCTGCCTATAAAGATACAACACATACGCGCCAGCATCAGCTGCAATGACTCTGCAACAAATGGGCTGCTTGTGATTGCGTGCAGCCCAGCTGCGCCATTGCCTTTGCTTGCAACAGCCTCACGGATCCACCGCTGGTGCGTGCTCACATGAAGCAAGTTGACGCTGTAGCGAACGTTGGGCAAGCTCGCTTCGAATGCGTCTTTGATGTTCTTGACCATTTGCTCGACCAGTTGGCGGAAGTCCGGTGTGCACGGCGCCGGTGGCATCCAATGCTCCGGCTGCACCGTGCGCATCCACGGCTGCTGCCATGCTTGCATGCGCCAGAATAGCCGAACTGGTGTACAGCCATGCTGGCTCTGCAGCTGGCTGCTGCGCATTTGCACAACCTCTTGCCACAGCTGCTGCGGCTTGCGGTGCGGAGCATCGCGTGTGCGTGTGTGCAGCGCGGCCAGCTGTTGCTGTGCACCTGGCTGCGATGTATCTGAAAGTCTTGCTTTGTGTAGTCCGCGCTGATGTGCTGGCGCAGGGCCGAAAGCACAGCGCGGCCTGCGTCAGTGAAGCCGTAGTCTTGCGCAAGACGGCTTTTCTGGTTGCGCAGCTGTGTCATTTGTGCTTCTGACTCACGGGGCTGCAGCAGCAGCAGCAGCGCACGCGCCCAGGGTTGCTTGCGGCAGTTTTCAGCTGAAAGGAAGAAAGCATAGTGCACCAGGGTCCAGTGCACACCAATGTCAGCTGCAAAGTCTGCGCGAAGCTGCTCGTAGTGTGCCATGTCTGCAGATGACCGCGTGGGGTATTGGCACGTGCGCAGCTCTGGCAGGGCCACATGGTTCAGCATGGCTGCAAACTCAGAGCTGACCATTGCGTGCATCGTGCTCCCATTCTGTGTCTGCAGAGATGTCTGCCCAGATGTCTGCACAGATGTCTGACTGATCAGTCGTGTGTACATGCAGGGTTGGACCCTTCAATGTGCAAGAAGATTAAGGTGAAGCGCGT
>JBASAR010000265.1:0-1900 GCA_049650705.1 Pontixanthobacter sp.
TGGAGGCGCGCATCCGGACGATGCCCGAGGTCGAGCGCGTGTTCGCCAAGATGGGCACGGCCGAGATCGCGACCGACCCCATGCCGCCGTCGGTCGCCGACAACTACGTCATGATGAAGCCGCGCGACGAGTGGCCCGACCCCGACCTGCCCAAGGCCGAGTTCGTCCAGCGCTTGGAAGAGGTCGTCTCGGGCGTGCCGGGCAACAACTACGAGTTTATTCAGCCCATCCAGATGCGCTTCAACGAGCTCATCGCGGGCGTCCGGAGCGACGTGGCCGTCAAGGTCTACGGCGACGACATGGAGGTGTTGAACGAGACCGCAGGCGACATCGAGGCGGTGCTCCAGACGGTCCAGGGCGCGGCCGACGTCAAGGTGGAGCAGACGACGGGCCTGCCACTGCTCTCCGTCACGCCGAACCGCGCGGCGATGGCCCGCTACGGGCTCGACGGCGCGACCGTCCAGCAGACCATCGCCATCGCCGTCGGCGGAATCCAGGCCGGGCAGGTGTTCGAGGGCGACCGCCGCGCGCCCGTCGTGGTCCGCCTGCCCGAGCGGCTCCGCCAGGATCTGAGCGCGCTCGAGCGGCTTCCCGTCGCGCTCCCCGGTGGCGGCGAGGTCCGCCTCGGGGCCGTGGCCGACTTCGAGGTGGCGCCCGGCCCCAACCAGATCAGCCGCGAGGACGGCAAGCGCCTGGTGATCGTGACGGCGAACGTCCGCGGGCGCGACATCGGCTCGTTCGTCCAAGAGGCCCAGTCCCGCATCGACGCCGAGGTGGCGGTCCCGGCGGGCTACTGGACCGGGTGGGGCGGCCAGTTCGAACAGCTCGCCTCCGCGGCGCGGCGCCTGCAACTCATCGTCCCGCTGGCGCTCTTGCTCATCTTCACGCTGTTGTACCTCACGTTCGGCAGCGTCAAGGACTCCCTCATCGTCTTCACCGGCGTCCCGCTGGCGCTGACGGGCGGCGTGGTGGCGCTCTGGCTGCGCGGCATCCCGCTCTCGATCTCGGCCGGCGTCGGGTTCATCGCGCTCTCGGGCGTGGCCGTGCTCAACGGCATGGTCATGATCACGTTCATCAACCAACTCCGCCAGCAGGGGGAATCGCTCGACCGTGCCGTCTTCGACGGCGCCATCGCCCGGCTCCGGCCGGTCCTGATGACGGCGCTCGTGGCGTCGCTCGGGTTCGTGCCGATGGCGCTCGCGACGAGCATCGGCGCCGAGGTTCAGCGGCCTCTGGCGACCGTCGTCATCGGCGGCATCTTGTCCTCGACGCTGCTCACGCTCGTCGTCCTGCCCATCCTGTACCGGCTCGCGCACCGCGAGGGCGACGTGCCCCTGGCCGGTCCGGGCGGCGACGGCCGCTCGGCCGACCCCTTCGGCCCCGAGCCGACCGTTTCCCAGCCGGTGGGCACCGAGCCCACTCTCTCCGATCCGTCTTTTGCCTAGCCCTATGACGTTCCGCCAGCGGCTCGCGCCGCTCTTCCTGTCGCCCTGGTGCGTGCCCGCGCTCGCGGTGCTCGGCCTGCTGCTCTTCCCGAGTGAGGCGTTCGCCCACGGCGTTCCGGAGGGCGACGCGGGCTACATCCAGGCCACGTCGGGCGTGCTGCCCGGGCCGTTCGCCTACCTCGGCGCCAAGCACATGGTCACCGGCTACGACCACCTGCTCTTCCTGCTGGGCATCATCTTCTTCCTCTACCGGAGGAAGGACATCGCCCTCTACGTCTCGCTCTTCGCCATCGGCCACTCGGTCACGTTGATCGCGGGCGTGCTGACCGGCTTCAGCGTGAGCGCCTACCTCATCGACGCCATCATCGGGCTGTCCGTGGCCTACAAGGCGCTCGACAACCTGGGCGCGTTCCGCTCGTGGTTCGGCGTCCAGCCCGACGCCCGCGCGGCAACGC
>JBASAR010000266.1:0-1955 GCA_049650705.1 Pontixanthobacter sp.
GTTGGGAATGCACGATACCGGCTTCACCGTGCCGGGCGACAAGATCGACCGACTGGCCGATGCCTACGGCTATCGCCCCGGCCAGTCGCCGCAACTGGTGGACCGGGCACAGGACGGCAAGCTCACGCGCGAGGCGACATTCCATTCGGGCGGCGGTGGCCTGATCAGCACGGCGGCGGATTATCACCGGTTTGCGACCAGGCTATTGAACCGGGGCGTGCTGGACGGCACGCGGATCGTAGCGCCCAAGACGCTCGATCTGATGACCGCCAATCACCTGCCCGGCGGGGCCGATCTTACCCAGATGAGCGACAGCATGTTCAGCGAAGCGAACAATGCCGGCACCGGGTTCGGCCTGGGTTTCGCCACCGTGATCGATCCGGCAAAAACCTTGATGCCCGCCAGCAAAGGCGAATTTTACTGGGGCGGTGCCTATTCCACCGCATTCTTCGTCGACCCGGTGGAACGTATCACCATGGTTTTCCTGACCCAGCTCTATCCATCCTCGACCTATCCCATTCGCCGACAGCTCAAGACGCTGATCTATTCCGCGATTACAGACAGTTACGCCTGAAGGAGCCTATCCGATGACATCCCCGATCCGTACCGAACGCCATGACACCGTGCTCGTGGTCGTTTCCGACAATCCACCGGTGAACGCCCTTGGCCAGGCGGTGCGCGAAGGATTGACGAAAGCGATCGATGAAGCGCTGGCCGACGATGCCATCGAAGCCGTTGTTATCCGGTGCGATGGCCGCACGTTCTTTGCAGGGGCTGACATCACCGAATTCGGCAAACCGCCCAGGGGGCCCAGCCTCCCCGACGCGCTCGACCGGCTGGAAGCCAGCGACAAACCGGTCGTCGCGGCGATCCACGGCACAGCGCTGGGCGGTGGCTGCGAAGTCGCGCTGGCATGCCATTACCGGATCGCGGTGCCGAGCGCGAAGCTGGGTCTGCCGGAAGTCAAGCTGGGCCTGATCCCGGGTGCCGGCGGAACCCAGCGGCTCCCCCGTCTGGTGGGGGCGCAGGCGGCCCTTCCGCTGGTGGCAGTTGGTAACCCGATTTCCGCCGAGAAAGCTCGGGGCATCGGGCTGATCGACGCGATTGCAGCCGAAGACAGCCTGGAAGCCGATGCGATCGGCTTCGCCAAACAGAAGATCGGCCAGCCCATCCCCCGTAGCCGCGACGGCGACGCCAATCGCGACGGTGTGACGAACCCGGATATCTTCGACGAGTTCCGCGCCAGGAACGGCCGCAAGATGCATGGCTTCGATGCCCCCAATGCCGCCATCGAGGCGGTCAGGGCGGCGGGTGAAATGTCCTATGCCGACGGTGCCAGGAAAGAACGCGAACTGTTCACGAAGCTGATGGGCGGCACCCAGTCGGCGGCCATGCGGCATTATTTCTTCGCCGAACGCGCGGCCAACAAGATCGACGATGTCCCGGCCGACACCCCGCTCATCCCCATCGAAAAAGTCGGCATAATCGGTGCCGGAACGATGGGCGGCGGTATCGCGATGAATTTCCTGTCGGCCGGCATTCCGGTGACCATCCTGGAAATGAAGCAGGAAGCGCTCGATCGCGGGACGGGCACGATCCGCAAGAATTACGAGAACACCGCCAAACGCGGACGGATGACGATGGAACAGGTCGAACAGGCGACAGGCAAACTGACGCCATCACTCGATTATGCCGATCTTGCGCAATGCGATCTGATCATCGAAGCCGTGTATGAAAACATGGATGTGAAAAAGGACGTGTTCGGAAAACTGGACGGCCTGGTGAAGGACGGCGCCATTCTCGCATCCAATACCAGCTATCTCGATATCGACGAGATCGCAACTGCCACGAATCGTCCGGGATATGTCGTCGGGCTCCATTTCTTCTCGCCCGCCAATATCATGAAGCTGCTGGAAGTCGTGCGCGGCGAGAAGACGCGCGACGATGTGCTGGCG